>NZ_JBJGYZ010000015.1:0-113615 GCF_054050275.1 Geodermatophilus sp. SYSU D00691 | reverse complement strand
CCCCCCGCCCCCCCCCCCCCCCCCCCCCCCCCCCCCCCCCCCCCCCCCCCCCCCCCCCCCCCGCCCCCTCACCCGGCACGAGCCGGATGAGCGACCCGGCGGGGCGCTCCGGGGACCGGTCGCCCAGCGCCGGAGGCCGGTCAGGCCGGGGCGACCCTCGTCCGCAGCAGGCAGAACTCGTTGCCCTCGGGGTCGGCCAGCACGTGCCAGGACTCCTCGCCGGTCTGGCCGACGTCGGCCGGGCGGGCGCCGAGGTCGAGCAGCCGCTGCAGCTCGGCGTCCTGGTCGCGGTCGGTGGGGGAGAGGTCGATGTGCAGGCGCAGCTTGCCGGGGGTCGGGTCGGCCACCCGCCCGAACACGAGGGTCGGGGCCGGGCCGCCGAAGCCGGCCTCCCGGCCGATCTCGACCTCGTCCTCCTCGCGGGAGAGCACCCGGTAGTCCAGGACGGCGGCCCAGAAGGCGGCGAGCGCCTCCGGGTCGCGGCAGTCGACGACGAGCTCGGTGAAGCGACAGGCCACGGGGGAGACCCTAGGGGGGCGGAAGTAGCCTCGACCACGTGCGCATCGTCCGCTTCGCGAGCCCGCAGGGCATGTCCTTCGGCGTCCTGGACGGCGACGGCAACGTCGCCCAGATCGAGGGCCACCCGTTCGGCCAGATCAACTTCACCGGCGCCCGGTACGCCCAGGCCGACGTGCGGCTGCTCTCGCCGATCCTGCCGAGCAAGGTGGTCTGCGTCGGCAAGAACTACGCCGAGCACGTCCGGGAGATGAACACCGGCGACGCGCCGAAGGCGCCGCTGCTGTTCCTCAAGCCGTCGACCTCGGTGATCGGCCCCGGCGACTCGATCCGCATCCCGCCGGGCAGCACCAACGTGCACCACGAGGCCGAGCTCGCCGTCGTCATCGGTGCCCGCGGCGCCCGGCACGTGCGCCCCGACCAGGTGGCCGGGTCGATCTTCGGCTACACGATCGGCAACGACGTCACCGAGCGCGACATGCAGAGGAGCGACGGGCAGTGGACCCGCGCCAAGGGCTTCGACTCGTTCTGCCCGCTCGGCCCGTGGATCGAGACCGACCTCGGCGGCCTGGGCAAGGACCCGGCCGACCTCGAGATCACCTGCACGGTCGACGACGAGCTGCGCCAGTCCGGCCGCACCAGCCAGCTGCTGTTCGACGTCCCGACCCTGATCTCCTACATCTCCGACGTCATGACCCTGCTGCCCGGTGACGTCGTCCTCACCGGGACGCCGTCGGGGGTCGGGCCGATCGCGGCCGGCCAGCGGGTCGACGTGACGATCGAGGGCCTCGGCACGCTGTCCAACCCCGTCTCCGGCGCCGACCGCAGCTCGACGGCGGGTGCCCGGTGACGGTCCGCACCCGCTTCTGCCCGTCCCCGACGGGCATGGTGCACGTCGGCCTCATGCGCACCGCCCTGTTCAACTGGGCGCACGCGCGGCACACCGGCGGTCAGCTGGTGTTCCGCGTCGAGGACACCGATGCCAGCCGCGACTCCGAGGAGTCCTACCAGCACCTGCTGCGCAGCCTGCGCTGGCTCGGGCTGGACTGGGACGAGGGCCCGGAGGTCGGCGGTCCGCACGGGCCCTACCGGCAGTCCGAGCGCCACGAGATCTACCGCGACGTGGCGGCGAAGCTGCTCGAGTCCGGGCACGCCTACGAGTCCTTCTCCACCAACGAGGAGGTGGAGGCCCGCCGGCTCGCCGCGGGGCAGGACCCCAAGCTCGGCTACGACAACGCCGACCGCTTCCTCACCGACGCGCAGAAGGCCGCCTTCCGCGACGAGGGCCGCCAGCCGGTGCTCCGGCTGGCGATGCCCGACACCGACCTGGTGTGGGACGACCTGGTCCGCGGCGAGGTCCGCTTCGCGGCCGGTTCGGTGCCCGACTTCGTCCTCGTGCGCGGCAACGGGGTCCCGCTGTACCCGTTCGTCAACCCCGTGGACGACGCCCTGATGGGCATCACCGACGTGCTGCGCGGCGAGGACCTGCTGCCCTCCACGCCCCGGCAGCTGGCGCTCTACGCCGCGCTGACCGACATCGGCGTCGCGGCCGGCACCCCCCGCTTCGGCCACCTGCCCTACGTCATGGGCGAGGGGACGAAGAAGCTGTCCAAGCGCGACCCGCAGGCGAACTTCGACGTCTACCCCGAGCGCGGCTTCCTGCCCGAGGGGCTGGCCAACTACCTAGCATTGCTGGGCTGGTCGATCGCCGAGGACCGCGACGTCTTCTCGGTCGCCGAGATGGTCGAGGCCTTCGACGTCACCCGCGTGAGCGCCAACCCGGCGCGCTTCGACCTGAAGAAGGCCGAGGCGATCAACGCCACGCACCTGCGCGCCCTGCCGGTCGAGGAGTTCGTCGAGCGGGTGGTCCCGTTCCTCGCGGCCGCCGGCCTGGTCGCCGATCCGCCCACCGACGAACAGCGCCGCGTCCTCGACGCGATCGCCCCGTTGGCCCAGGAGCGCATGGTCGTCCTCTCCGACGCCGTCGGGCTGCTGGCCTTCCTGTTCACCGACGACGTCGAGATCGACCCGGCCGCGGCCGAGAAGCAGCTGGCCGGCGACGGCGCGGCCGAGGTGCTCGACGCGGCGTCGACGGCGCTGGCCGGGCTGGGGGACTGGTCGACCGCGGCGATCGAGGAGGCGCTGAAGACCGCGCTGGTCGACGGTCTGGGGCGCAAGCCGCGGCAGGCGTTCGGCCCGGTGCGGGTGGCGGTCAGCGGCCGCACGGTGTCCCCGCCGCTGTACGAGTCGATCGAGCTGCTGGGCCGCGAGCGCACGCTCGCCCGGCTGGACCGGGCGCGCGCGCTCGGCACCGGCGCGTAGCCGCGCGGCCACGAGGGAAGGCGGGAAGCGTGACCGAGCCGGAGCCCTACACCGGTCCGCCGCCGACCGGCCCCTACGGGGCCCCGCCGGTGGTGGCGGGGATCGGCGCCGGGTGGGCCGGTGCCCCGCAGCCGCCGTGGGGCGCCGCGCCGCAGCCGTACCCGCCCCAGCAGCACCCGCCGCAGCCGCACCCGCTCCAGCCGTACGCGGCCCCGTACGCGCCCGGGCCGTGGGCCGGCGTCCCGCAGCAGTACCCGCCCGCCCCCGTCCCGTGGCAGCCGCCGCCGGACGTGCGCTGGGCGCCCCCGCCGGGCACCCCGCCGCACGACGTCCCGCAGCCGTTCCTGCACGCCATGCGGGCGCGGGACTGGCGGTGGTGGCGGCCGCTGCTCGGGTTGCTGCTGTTCGCCGTGGTGTTCGCGGTGGCCGACGTCGTCGTCGTCCTGGTGGCGATCGTCACCGGGATCGGCCCCGACCTGGCCATGCAGAACCTGATCGACCCGGCGACGCTGCTGGTCACCAACCTCACGCTGATCGTCGCCATCCCGACCGTGTGGCTGGCCTGGGGCGTGGCGCACGGCATGCAGGTCGGCTGGTCGGCGTCGGTGCTGGCGCGGCTGCGCTGGCGGCTGTTCGCGCCGTTCACGCTGCGGGCGCTGGCCACGCTGGGGGTCGGCATCGCGCTCACGGTGGGCATCGGCGTCGCCATCGACCCGGAGTCGGTCAGCGGGCCGGTGAGCGGGTACGGCTGGCTCCTGCTGGTGGTGATCCTGACCACCCCGCTGCAGTCGGCGGCCGAGGAGTACCTGTTCCGCGGCTACCTCAGCCAGGCGATCGCCGGGTGGATCCGCAGCCCCACGACCGGCGCCGTAGTCGCCGGGGTGGTCACCGCGGCGCTGTTCTCGCTGGCCCACGTCCCGCCCGACTTCCTGACCTTCCTCAGCCGCTTCGGCTTCGGGCTGGCGGCCTCGGCGGTCGTGTGGCTCACCGGTGGGCTGGAGGCGGCGATCGTGCTGCACGCGGTCAACAACGTGCTGGTCTTCCTGCTGGCCGGCGCGCTGGGCGAGGCGGTCGCCACCGAGAGCGTCTCCGGCCCCGCGTTCCTCGTCGTCCTGGTCGACCTGCTGGCCCTGGGCGCGTACGTGGCGGTCGTGGCGCGGTCGCGCCGCCGGCTGCACCCGGAGACGGTGACCCCGGCGCTGGACCTGCGCCCGCCGGCACCGGCGGCCGCCACGCCCTGGGGCCGGTGACCGGCGCTCCCGGAACGTCAGGTATGGTCGTCTCCGGCGCCGCGAGGTGCCACGCCAACCTTGGGGTATGGGGTAATTGGCAGCCCGACGGATTCTGGCTCCGTTAGTCTAGGTTCGAGTCCTGGTACCCCAGCGAGGAAGCTGACGTCCTGGCAGCACAGTTCCTCACGCACCACCCGCACGGCCCCGTCGTCTAGCGGCCCAGGACGCCGCCCTCTCAAGGCGGTAGCGGGGGTTCGAATCCCCTCGGGGCTACACCGCGCAGAGCCCCCGGCCATCCGGCCGGGGGCTCTGCCGCGTCCCGGGGGGGCCGTGCCCCGAGTGGCCCCTGATCAGGAGCCGGGGATAGCGTCCAGTGGGCCGGAACCGGCCCCGGAGACGTGGAGGTCGGCAAGGTGATCCGGACGAGCCGTCGCTTGGCCGACGGCCGGGAGATTCTGTACTTCGACAGCGACGACGACGCCCGGCCGCGCGACGCCGTCGACACCCGCGACCTCCCGCCGGTCAGCACCCGCTCGCAGCTGCGGTACGACGCCCTGCTCGACGAGTGGGTGGCCATCGCCTCGCACCGCCAGACCCGCACCTTCCTGCCGCCGGCCGACGAGTGCCCGCTGGACCCGTCCGCGCCGGGCCGGCCGACCGAGATCCCCGAGAGCGACTACCAGGTCGTCGTCTTCGAGAACCGGTTCCCGTCGCTGGCCACCGCCGTCGAGCGCGACGTGCCGCCGACGGCGCCGGGCGCCCCGCTGGCCGAGCTGCGACCGGGCTTCGGCCGCTGCGAGGTCGTCTGCTTCACCGACGAGCACGACCGCGCCTTCGCCGACCTCGGCGCGGAGCGCGCCCGGCTGGTGGTCGACGTCTGGGCCGACCGGACGGCCGAGCTCGGCGCGATCGACGGCATCGAGTACGTCTTCCCGTTCGAGAACCACGGCGAGGAGATCGGCGTCACCCTCTCCCACCCGCACGGGCAGATCTACGCCTACCCGTACCTGCCGCCGCGGGCGGCCAAGGTGCTCGACTCGGTGCGCCGGCACCGCGAGCGCACCGGCGGCGACCTGTTCGCCGAGCTGGTCGAGGGCGAGAAGCAGGGCCCCCGCGTGGTCACCGCGAACGAGCACTGGACGGCGTTCGTGCCGGCCGCCGCCCGCTGGCCCTACGAGGTGCAGTTCTTCCCGACCCGGCGGGCCCCCGACCTGCCGGCGCTCGACGACGCCCGGCGCGACGCCTTCGTCGAGGTCTATCTCGACGTCCTGGGCCGCTTCCGGCACCGCTTCGACACCCCGATGCCCTACATCGCCGCCTGGAACCAGGCGCCGGTGGGCGACGGCCGCGACGAGTGGTGGCTGTACCTCCAGCTGTTCTCGATCCGCCGGGCCCCCGGGAAGCTGAAGTACCTGGCCGGCTCGGAGTCGGGCATGGGCGCGTTCATCACCGACACCAACCCCGAGGACGTCGCGGAGCAGCTGCGGGCCGTGGTGCTCCCGTGAGCGACGGGCAGGCGGCCCGGGCCGCGGCCGAGGCGTTCCGCGCCCGCTTCGGCGGCGAGCCCGCGGGCGTGTGGGCGGCGCCCGGACGGGTCAACGTCATCGGCGAGCACACCGACTACAACGGCGGCTTCGTGCTGCCCGTGGCGCTGCCGCACACCACCCGGGCCGCGGTCGCGCCGCGCACCGACGGCGCGGTCGCGTTCTCCTCGCTGCAGCAGCCCGAGGACGACGTCGTCGTGCCGATCGCCGAGCTGGCCCCGGGCAACCCCCGCGGCTGGGCCGGCTACCCCGCCGGGGTCGTGCACGAGCTGCGCGACGCGGTCGGCGCGGCCGGCGGGCTCTCGGTGCTCGTCGACAGCGACGTCCCGGCCGGCGCGGGGCTGTCCTCCTCGGCCGCCCTCGAGTGCGCCGTCGCGCTCGCCGTCCGCGACCTGTGCCTGCCGGAGCTGACCCCGACCGACCTGGTCGACGTCGCCCGGCGGGCGGAGAACGACTTCGTCGGCGCCCCGACCGGCATCCTCGACCAGTCCGCCTCGGTGCTCTGCACCGCCGGGCACGCGCTGTTCCTCGACACCCGCGACCGCAGCAGCGAGCAGGTGCCCTTCGACCTCGCGGCCACCGGGCTGGCGCTGCTCGTCGTCGACACCGGCCAGGCCCACGAGCACGCCGGCGGCGGGTACGGCGACCGCCGCCGCGAGTGCGAGCAGGCGGCCGAGCGGCTCGGTGTCGGGTTCCTCCGCGAGGTGCCCGACGTCGACGCGCTCGCCGTCCTCGACGACGGGACACCGGAGGGGGCGGTCCTACTGCGCCGGGCGCGGCACATCGTGACCGAGAACTCACGGGTGCTCGAGGTCGTCGCGGCGCTGCGGGGTACGGACGACGTCCGGGCGATCGGGCCGGTGCTCACCGCCGGCCACGCGTCCCTGCGCGACGACTTCGAGATCTCGACCCCGCTGCTCGACGCGGTGGTGGAGAGCACGACGGCGGCAGGGGCGTACGGCGCCCGCATGGTCGGCGGCGGGTTCGGGGGCAGCGCGATCGCGCTGGTCGACGCCGACCGGGTGGACGCGGTGGTCGCGGCCGTCACCGAGAAGTTCGGCCGCGAGGGGGCCCCGCCTCCGCGCAGCTTCGTCGCCGTCCCGTCCGCGGGAGCCCGGCGGCTCGCGTGAACCCCGCGTCCGCGGGAGGAAGAAGGCCTGCGTGGACACCCTGAGGCTCGACGCCTCGTTCGTCGACTACGCGCTCGTCCTCGTCTACTTCGCCGTCGTCCTCGGCATCGGGTTCGCCGCCCGGCGCCGGGTGTCCGACAGCCTCGACTTCTTCCTCTCCGGCAGGTCGCTGCCGGCGTGGGTGACCGGGCTGGCGTTCATCTCCGCGAACCTCGGCGCGGTCGAGATCATCGGCATGTCGGCCAACGGCGCCCAGTACGGCATGCCGACCATGCACTACTTCTGGGTCGGCGCGGTCCCGGCGATGCTGTTCCTCGGCGTCGTGATGATGCCCTTCTACTACGGGTCGAAGGTCCGCAGCGTCCCCGAGTTCATGCGGCGCCGCTTCGGCACCGGGGCCCACCTGGTCAACGCGCTGTCCTTCGCCGTCGCCCAGGTGCTCATCGCCGGCATCAACCTGTTCCTGCTGGCCACCATCGTCGAGTCGCTGCTCGGCTGGCCGCTGTGGGTGTCCCTGGTCGTCGCGGCGGCGGTCGTGCTCAGCTACATCACCCTCGGCGGCCTGTCGGCGGCGATCTACAACGAGGTCCTGCAGTTCTTCGTCATCGTGGCGGCGCTGCTGCCGCTGACCCTGATCGGCCTCAACCGCGTCGGCGGCATCGGCGGCCTCGTCGACGAGGTCACGGAGGCGGGCAACGCGGACCAGCTGCAGTCCTGGCCGGGTACCGAGCTGTCCACCTTCGACAACCCGGTGTGGTCGGTGGTCGGCATCGTCTTCGGCCTCGGCTTCGTGCTCTCGTTCGGCTACTGGACGACGAACTTCGTCGAGGTTCAGCGGGCGATGGCCACCAAGTCGATGTCCGCTGCGCGCAGCACGCCGGTCATCGGGTCGTTCCCGAAGATGTTCATCCCGTTCGTGGTGGTGGTCCCGGGCATCATCGCCGGCGTCCTGGTGCCGGAGATCGCGCAGCTCAAGGCGGGTGAGAGCAGCAGCCTCACCTACAACGACTCGATGCTCGCGCTGATCGAGGAGGTGCTGCCCAACGGCCTGCTCGGCATCGCGATCGCCGGCCTGCTGGCCGCCTTCATGGCCGGCATGGCGGCCAACATCTCGGCCTTCAACACCGTCTTCAGCTACGACCTGTGGCAGCAGTACGTCAAGAAGGACCGGCCCGACGACTACTACCTGCGGGTCGGCCGCTGGGCCACCGTCGGGGCCACGGTGGTCGCGATCGGGACGGCGCTGATCGCGTCGGGCTACACGAACCTGATGGACTACCTGCAGACGCTGTTCGGCTTCTTCAACGCGCCGCTGTTCGCCACGTTCATCCTGGGCATGTTCTGGAAGCGGATGACGGCGACCGCGGGCTGGACCGGCCTGGTGTCCGGCACGCTGGCCGCGGTCCTGGTCGCGGTGCTCAGCGAGGACGCGCTGGGTGCGGCGTCGCTGGGCGTCATCCCGCTCAGCGGCCAGGGCGCGAGCTTCGTGGCCGCCAGCGCCGCGTTCGTCGTCGACATCGTGGTGAGCGTGGCCGTCACGATGGTCACGCGCCCGAAGCCGGTCGCCGAGCTGGTCGGGCTCGTCTACTCGGAGACCCCCAGGGAGCAGCGCACCGACCCCGACGCGGGCCGGCTGCCCTGGTACCGGTCACCCACCAAGCTGGCCGGGATCTCGCTGGCGATGGTCATCGCCCTGAACGTCATCTTCCGCTGAGGAGCCGGGCATGAGCGACACAGGCAAGCACAAGGCCGGCGCCTTCGACGTCCGCGTCGTCATCGCCGGGCTGCTCGGGGTCTACGGGATCGTGCTGGTCCTCATGGGCCTGTTCGCCGACCCCGAGACCGAGAAGACCGGCGGGGTGAACGCCAACCTCTGGACCGGCATCGGCCTGGTGGTGGTGGCGGTGGCGTTCTTCGTGTGGGCGCGGGTGCGGCCGGTCGTCGTCGACGAGGCCGAGCTGGCGCGGGCGCACGCCGAGGACGGCGACCGCCCCGCCCATTAGGGGCTTCGGGTCACGGCCCCTCGAGGACGGTGACCGGCACCCGCTGGACGAGGGTGTTGGCCATGCCCTGCCGGTTCCACTCCTGCTCGACCGGCTGGGTCTCCCCGGTGGCGTCGGTGGCGCGGGCGAGCAGCTCGGCGCGCCCGGGGGACGCCGTCCACTCGAAGCTCCACGCCCGCCAGGCGTACGGGTGCTCGGGGTCGGCCGCGGCCAGGACGGCGTCGGCCCACGTCGCGCCGCCGTCGGTGCTGACCTCCACCCGCTGCACCGGTGCCTGCCCCGACCACGCCCGGCCGGTCAGCGTCACCGGTCCCGGGCGCACGAACCGCTCGCGGGTCATGAAGTCCGGCCAGCCGGGCGGGGCCACGAGGGCCCGGGGCCGGATGCGGGTGACCGGCTCGCCCGGCTCGTGCGCGTCGACCTTGATCCGGTAGGCCGTGGCGTTCTGGAAGCCGTCGAACGGCCGCTCCAGCACCTCGATGCGCCGCAGCCACTTCACGTGGGCCATGCCGTACCAGCCCGGGATGACCAGCCGCAGGGGGGCGCCGTGCTGGGGCGGCAGCGGGGCGCCGTTCATGCCCCAGACCAGCAGCGCGTCCGGGCGCAGCGCCTCGGCGAGCGGCAGCCCGCGCGCGTAGTCCTGCTCGACGCCGCGCTCGACGCCGTGGTCGGCCCCGGTGAAGGCGACGTCGACGGCGTCGGGGGAGACGCCGGCCTCCTCGAGCAGCGGCGCCAGCGGCGTGCCGGTCCACTCCGCCGTCCCGACCGCCTCCAGCAGCCACGGCTGGCTCACCGGGCGGGGCTCGTAGCGGGCCCGGCCGTTGCCGGCGCACTCCAGCAGCACGCGCGCGGTGACCTGGGGACGGCGCTGCAGCTCCGCCAGGCCGAGCGCCCCCGGCCGCGCCACCGCGCCGCCGATCTCCAGCCGCCACGTCCCCGGGTCGACCGCCGGGATGTCGTAGTGGGTGAGCACGTAGTGCAGCCCCGGCGGGGTGACGTCGTAGCGCAGCGCCTCCAGCGGCATCCCGTGGTTGCGGGTGGCCAGGGCCAGCTCGTCGAGGCCGACGCCCTCACCGGGCTCGGCGATCCGCGCGCGACCGGTGGACGTCTCGGTGGCGGTCATGGGAGCAGTGTTCGCCCGTCGACCGGTGCAGGGGAAGCCGGGTCCGGCCCCGCGGTCACGCCGGGTCGAGCACGAAGACCGGGATCCGGCGCCCGGACGCGCGGCGGGCGTAGGCCTGCCACGCCGGGTAGATCGCCAGGCCGAGCTGCCAGAGCCGCTCGCGCTCGTCGCCGTCGGTGAGGCGGGCGCGCACCGGCCAGTCGAGGCCGCCGGTGGTCACGGATGCCTCCGGGTGCGCCACCAGGTTGTGGTACCAGGCCGGGTGCGCGGCCTGGCCCCAGTTGGACGCGAGGACCGCCAGCCGTCCCCGGGCCGCCCGCCGGGGTGCGCCGGCCGAGGGCAGCGGCGCGTCCAGGGGCAGGCCGAGCACGGGGACCGTCCGCGGCCGTCCGCTGCGCGACCCCGTGGTGGTCAGCATGACCACCGGCAGCCCGGTCACCAGGGAGGCGAACGTGGCCCGCCCCCGGGTGACGCGGAACACCGCGCGGTCGAGGTGGTGCAGCACGCGGACGTACACCCACGACACCGGGGCCGTCCCGGCCGTGCGCCGCATGAAGCGGTGCAGCGGGTTCGCCCGCGCGAAGGGGGTCGAGAACGTCGTCGGGCCGGCTCCGGGAGTCATCGGGTTCCTCCTCGGACGGATCGGTGGAGGAGTCCCGAGTCTGGACCGTTCCGGCCCCCAGCGGTACGGGCGCGGCTACCGCGCGGCGCGGGAGATGGCCGCGGCGGCGTCGAGCACCGCACCGATGACCTCCGGTGAGGGACGGCGGCCCAGCCGCTCGACCGGCCCGGAGATGGAGACCGCGCCGAGGACGCCGCCGGTGCCGTCCCGGACCGGGGCCGACAGCGAGGCCACGCCCGCCTCGCGCTCGGCCACGCTGTGCGCCCAGCCCCGGCGCCGGACGTCGAGCAGCGTGCGGGCGGTGAAGCTGGCCGAGGGCAGCAGCGGCGTCACCTCGTCGGCCGGCGCGAAGGCCAGCAGCGCGTGCGCGGCCGACCCGGCGGTCAGCGGCAGCCGGGCGCCCACCGGCACCGTGTCGCGCAGCCCGTGGGCGCGCTCGGCGGCGGCGACGCAGACCCGGGAGGCGCCGTCGCGGACGTAGAACTGGGCGCTCTCCCCGCTCAGGTCGCGCAGCGTCACCAGGTGGCGCTCGGCCAGCTCGGCCAGGTCGGGACCGCTGCGCGCCAGCTCGCGCAGCCCCGGGCCGGTCGCCCAGGCGCCGCCGTCGGTGCGCTCCACCAGCCGGTGCCCCTCGAGCGCGACGGCCAGCCGGTGCGCGGTCGCCCGGGGCAGGCCGGTGCGCGCGACGAGGTCGGCGAGCGTGGCCGGCTCGTCGGCGACGGCGCGGAGGATGGCCACCGCTTTGTCCAGAACGGCGACGGGGTTAGGCTGTCCCACACAGCAATACTCGCATCCCAGTGAATGGGATGGCCAGTGAGATCCCCCGGAAGGACCCGCCGTGCCGAAGACCCTGGCCGAGAAGGTGTACGACGCCCACGTCGTGCGCAGCGCCGACGGTGAGCCGGACCTGCTCTACATCGACCTGCACCTCGTGCACGAGGTCACCAGCCCGCAGGCGTTCGACGGCCTCCGCGCGGCCGGCCGCACGGTCCGCCGTCCCGACCTCACGATGGCGACCGAGGACCACAACGTCCCGACGCTCGACATCCTCAAGCCGATCGCCGACCCGGTCAGCCGCGCGCAGGTCGAGGCGCTGCGCCGCAACGCCGCCGAGTTCGGCATCCGGCTGGCGCCGATGGGCGACCGCGACCAGGGGATCGTGCACGTCATCGGCCCGCAGCTCGGCCTCACCCAGCCCGGCACGACGATCGTCTGCGGCGACAGCCACACCTCGACCCACGGCGCGTTCGGCGCCCTGGCGTTCGGCATCGGCACCAGCGAGGTCGAGCACGTGCTGGCCACGCAGACCCTGCCGCAGTACCGGCCGAAGCAGATGGCGGTGACCGTCGACGGCGAGCTGCCCCCAGGCGTCTCGGCGAAGGACGTCATCCTGGCCGTCATCGCGCAGATCGGCACCGGCGGCGGCCAGGGCCACGTCATCGAGTACCGCGGCAGCGCCATCGAGAAGCTCTCGATGGAGGCGCGCATGACGATCTGCAACATGTCGATCGAGGCCGGCGCCCGCGCCGGGCTGATCGCCCCCGACGAGACCACGTTCGCGTTCCTGAAGGGGCGGCCGCACGCGCCGCAGGGCGCCGACTGGGACGCCGCGGTCGAGTACTGGCGGACGCTGCGCACCGACGACGACGCCGTCTTCGACCGCGAGGTGCACATCGACGCCTCGTCGCTGACCCCGTACGTCACCTGGGGCACCAACCCCGGCCAGGGCCTGCCCATCTCCGAGCGGGTGCCCGACCCGGCCGACTTCGCCGACGAGAGCGACCGCCGCGCCGCCGAGGACGCCCTGGCCTACATGGGCCTGACCGCCGGCACCCCGCTGCGCGAGATCAAGGTCGACACCGTCTTCCTCGGCTCCTGCACCAACGGCCGGATCGAGGACCTGCGCGTCGCCGCCGAGATGCTGCGCGGCAAGCGGATCGACGCCGACACCCGGATGCTCGTCGTCCCCGGCTCGGTGGGCGTCAAGGCGCAGGCCGAGGCCGAGGGGCTGGACCAGGTCTTCCTGGAGGCCGGCGCCGAGTGGCGCGGCGCGGGCTGCTCGATGTGCCTGGGCATGAACCCCGACCAGCTCCAGCCCGGCGAGCGCTCCGCCTCGACCAGCAACCGCAACTTCCAGGGCCGGCAGGGCAAGGGCGGGCGCACCCACCTGGTGTCGCCGGCCGTCGCCGCGGCGACCGCGCTGACCGGCCGCCTGACCGCCCCCGCCGACCTCGAGACGGTTTGACCAGCCCGCCCCGCCACCCCCTCGGAGACCCCCGCCTGATGGACGCCTTCACCACCCACACCGGCACCGCGGCCCCGCTGCGGCGGAGCAACGTCGACACCGACCAGATCATCCCGGCCGAGTACCTCAAGCGGATCACCCGCACCGGCTTCGAGGACGGGCTGTTCATCGCCTGGCGCACCAACGAGCCGGACTTCGTGCTCAACCGGCCGGAGTACGCCGACGCCTCGATCCTGGTCGCCGGCCCGGACTTCGGCACCGGCTCCTCCCGCGAGCACGCCAACTGGGCGCTGCTCGACGGCGGCTTCCGGGTGGTCATCAGCTCGCGGTTCGCCGACATCTTCCGCAACAACTCGACCAAGTCGGGCCTGCTCACGGTGATCCTCCCGCAGGAGGAGGTCGAGAAGCTGTGGACGGCGATCGAGGCCGACCCGGCGCTGCCGGTGACCGTCGACCTGCAGGCGAAGACGGTCTCCTACGCCGACGCCGTCGTGCCGTTCGAGATCGACGACTACGTGCGCTGGCGGCTGCTCGAGGGCCTGGACGACGTCGGCCTCACCGAGCGCCACCTCGCCGACATCGAGGCCTACGAGGCCCAGCGGCCCTCCTGGAAGCCGCAGGCCCTCCCGGCCCGCTGAGAAGGGACCCCTCCGCCCCCACCGCTCGCGGGCCCGCGGCGGGACCCTGCAGAGGGGCCGCTCAGGACGGCGCGGAGAAGTCGCGGTAGTAGTCGGCGGCGAGGGCGCCGGGGCGGCCGCCGAGGGCCCAGGTGCTGCCCTTGGCCGACGGCGGCCACAGCGCCCCGCTCACGCCCTCCCAGCGCACCCCGAGGCTCTGCACCACCGAGGGGATCGCGCCGCCCTGGCTGCACAGCACGGTGACCCCCGGCTCGCGCGGGCCGAGGAGCCGCTCGACGACCGCCAGGCCGGCCTCGGGGTCGGCGGAGAACTCCTCCTCGCCGAGCTCCGGGCACGGGAGGACGTCGACCCCCAGGCGCTCGGCCAGCGGCTCGACGGTCTCCCGGCAGCGCGTGCGCTCGGCCGAGAGCACCGTCGTCGGGGCGAACAGCGGCAGCACCTCGGCCAGCCGGGCGGCCTGCCGGCGTCCCTTGCCGTCCAGCGGGCGCAGGTCGTCGGGGCCGTCCCACTCCTGCTTGTTCCCGGCGCTGCCGTGCCGCACCAGCAGCAGCGACGGCGCCCGCGGGACGTCGTCGCGCTCCAGGTCGGCCAGGACGGCGCGGTCGTGGTCGTGGGTGACCAGGTCGACGGCCTCCTTGACGGTCAGCCAGCGCAGCTCGTCCACCTCGTGGTTGGGGGTGAACTCCCCGCCGACGGCCTGCATCAGCCAGTAGTCGACCTCCTTGTCGCCCTCCGCCACCCGGTACCGGGTGCGCACGCCGCGCCGGCCCGCGACGACGGCCAGCCCGGTCTCCTCGCCGACCTCCCGGACCGCGGTCTGCAGCGGGTGCTCGCCGGCGTCGAGCTTGCCCTTGGGCAGCGACCAGTCGTCGTACTTCGGCCGGTGCACCACCACCGTCTCCAGGCCGCCCTCCGGCGTGGGGCGCCAGACCGCGCCCCCCGCGGCCAGCACCAGCCCCTCAGCCAGCGTGCTCACCGGCCCGGGCCAGCAGCTGGGCCTGGTAGTCGCGGTCGCCGCGACGGGTCCACGCGCCGTCGGCGCCGAGCTGCCAGCACCGGACGTCGGGTGCCATGGCGAAGTCGACGATCTCCTGCAGCTCCTGCCGCGCGGCGTCGTCGCAGACCTTGAGCAGCACCTCGACGCGGCGGTCGAGGTTGCGGTGCATGAGGTCGGCGCTGCCCAGCCAGAACTCCGGCTCCCCGCCGTTGACGAAGGCCATCAGCCGCGAGTGCTCCAGGAAGCGGCCGACGATCGAGCGCACCCGGATGTTCTCCGACAGGCCGGGCACGCCGGGCCGCAGCGCGCAGATGCCGCGGATGACCAGGTCCACCGGGACCCCGGCGTTGGACGCCTCGTAGAGCGCGTCGATGATCCGCTCGTCGACCAGCGAGTTCACCTTGATCCGGATCCCGGCCGGCCGGCCCTCCTCGGCGTGCCGGATCTCCCGCCGGATCTTGTCGATCAGGCCGCTGCGGATCCCCCGCGGGGCCACCATGAGCGAGCGGTAGGCCGTCTGCCGCGAGTAGCCGGTCAGGGTGTTGAACAGGTCGGTGAGGTCGGCGCCCACCCGCGGGTCGGCGGTGAGGATGCCGAGGTCCTCGTAGGTGCGCGCCGTCTTGGGGTTGTAGTTGCCGGTGCCGATGTGGCAGTACCGCCGGATCACGCCGCCCTCCCGGCGGACCACCAGCGCGGTCTTGCAGTGGGTCTTGAGCCCCACCAGCCCGTAGACCACGTGGCAGCCGGCGCGCTCCAGCGAGCGCGCCCAGCTGATGTTGGCCTCCTCGTCGAACCGCGCCTTGATCTCGACCAGGACGACGACCTGCTTGCCGGCCTCGGCGGCGTCGATCAGCGCGTTGACGATCGGCGAGTCACCGGAGGTGCGGTACAGCGTCTGCTTGATGGCCAGCACGTTGGGATCGGCGGCCGCCTGCTCGATGAAGCGCTGCACGCTGGTGGCGAACGAGTGGTACGGGTGGTGGACCAGGACGTCGCCCTCGCGCAGCGTGGCGAAGACGCTCTTGGGCGTCTCGCCCTCCGACAGCCGCGGGTGGGTCGCCGGGACGAACGGCTCGTCCTTGAGCTCCGGGCGGTCGAGGTCGTAGAGGCCCCACAGCGACGCGAGGTCGAGCAGCCCCGGCACCTCGACGACGTCCTCCGGCCCGATCTCCAGCTCGGAGAGCAGCAGCTCGAGGATCTGCGGGTCCATCGTGTCGGTGACCTCGAGCCGCACCGCCGGGCCGAACCGGCGCCGGGCGAGCTCGCGCTCGAGGGCCTGCAGCAGGTCCTCGTCGCGGTCCTCCTCGACCTCCAGGTCGGCGTTGCGGGTCACCCGGAACAGGTGGTGGGCGAGCACCTCCAGGCCGGGGAACAGCTGCGGCAGGTGCGCGGCGATGAGGTCCTCGAGGGGGAGGAACGTCGCCCCGCCGTCCACCGGCCCCACCGGCACGAACCGCGGCACGTTGTTCGGTACCTTCACCCGCGCGAAGTGCGACGTCCCGCCCTCGGGCTCGCGCACGGAGACGGCGAGGTTGAGCGAGAGCCCGCTGATGTAGGGGAACGGGTGCGCGGGGTCGACCGCGAGCGGCGTCAGGACCGGGAAGACCTGGTCGCGGAAGTACTCGCGCAGCCGCTTGGTGTCGGCCTCGGCGAGGTCCTCCCAGTGGACGATCCGGATGCCGGCGTCCTCCAGGCGCGGCGCGACGTCCTTGAGGAACACGTTGGTGTGGCGGTGCACGAGGTCCTGGGTGCGCTCGATGACCCGGGCCAGCTGCTCGCGGATCGTCAGCCCGTCGGGCGAGCGCACCGTCAGGCCGGTGCTCTGCCGCCGCTTGAGGCCGGCGATGCGCACCATGAAGAACTCGTCGAGGTTGCTGGCGAAGATCGCCAGGAACTTCACCCGCTCGAGCAGCGGGTTCGACTCGTCCTCGGCCAGCTCCAGCACGCGGGCGTTGAAGTCCAGCCAGGACAGCTCGCGGTTCAGGAAACGGTCAGGGGGCAGCCGCTGCTCGACTGAAGAGGTCCGGGCGGACGCGGTTTCCGGTGCCACGCCGTCATCGTGCCGCACGAACGTGAACGGCGTGCCCGCCTCTCACGGCGTCACGCCGGTCAACCCCGTCCGCCGGGCGAGAGCCGTGGTGACCGGGCCGGCGCCCAGCCGCAGCGCGGCGTGCAGCGCGTCGGCGGTGTCGACGTCGAGGGACAGGCCCGGCCAGTCGCCCTCGAGCCGCCGCGCGCCGCTGGCCGCGTGCGCCCGCGCCGAGTCCCGGCCGAAGCGCGGGTCCAGGGCGGTGCCGACGGCGGTGAGCAGCGTGGTGCCGGTGCCGTCGGCGTCGGGCACGAAGCAGCGCGGCGCCGCGGCGGCCGCGTCGAGGGCCGCGGCCAGCTCCTCCGGGCGCAGCGCCGGGACGTCGGAGGAGAGCGCGGCCACCGCCGTCGTCCCGGCCGCCCGCGCCCCGTGCTCCAGCGCGGGGTTGAGGCCCCGGTCCGGCACGTCGGGCACCGTGGCCGCCCCGAGGGCGCGCGCCGTCTCGACCGCGGCCGGGTCGTCGGTGACCACGAGCACCCGCCCCACCCGCGGGCAGTCGAGGGCCGCGGCGACGGTGTCGGCGAGGAAGGCCAGCACCAGGTCGGTGTGCGCGCTGCCGCCGAGGCCGGCGGTGAGCGGCCGCAACCGGGTCTTGGCGCGGGCCAGCAGCTTCGCCGGCACCACCACCGACCAGGTCGTCACACCCACAATGTGAGCACACCAGTGGCGCCACGCCGGGGACCCGCCTGCGGTGCTCCGGCCCCCCAGGGTCGATCATGGGCGGGATCACACCGAGGGAGGGGTGGTGCCGGTGGCGGAGCAGCCGCGACCTTCGAAGTGGCGGACGCGCGGGCCCGTGCCGGCCGGCATGGCCCTGTGCATCCTGACCGTCTACCCGACGGCGTCCCTGCTGTTCCGGCTGCGCTACCGGCACGGCGAGCGCATCCCACCGACCGGCCCGGTCCTCGTGGTGGCCAACCACGTCTCCGTCCTCGACCCCCTCGCCTGCGCGCGGCTGGTCTTCGACAACGGCCGCATCCCGCACTTCCTGGCCAAGGAGTCGCTGTTCAAGGGCGTCGTCGGCTGGATCCTGCGGCACGCCGGCCAGATCCCGGTCGCCCGCTTCACCACCGAGGCCCGCGGCTCGGTGTCCGCCGCGCAGGCCGACCTCGCCGCCGGCAACGTCATCGTGATCTACCCGGAGGGGTCGGTGACCCGCGACCCGGACTGGTGGCCGATGGAGTCGCGGACGGGCGTGGCCCGGCTCGCCCTGACCACCGACGCCGTCGTCGTCCCGGTCGCCCAGTGGGGTCCCCAGCGGCTGCACGACTACCACACGAAGAAGTGGCACCTGCGGCTGCGCTCCCCGGCCGACTACCTCGTCGGCGAGCCGGTCGACCTGTCCGCGCTGCGCGCCGAGGTGGCCGCCGGACGCCCGCTCACCCCCGACCTGCTGCGCGAGACGACCGACCTGGTCATGACCCGCGTGCGCGAGCTGCTCGGTGAGCTCCGGGGCGAGACGCCGCCCGCCTCATTCCACCCCCGTCCGCGGCGCGAGCTGCCCGGCGACGTCTCCGGGAGCGCGGCGTGACGCGGGCGGCGGTCCTGGGCGCGGGCTCCTGGGGGACGACGTTCGCCAAGGTCCTCGCCGACGCCGGCTGCGAGGTGGCGCTGTTCGCCCGGCGGCCGGAGCTGGCCAAGGCCATCACCGAGGACGGCGAGAACCGCGACTACCTGCCCGGCATCCGGCTGCCCGGCGGCGTGCGGGCCACCGCCGACGCGGGGGAGGCGCTGGTGGCGGCCGACGTCGTCGTCCTCGCCGTCCCCTCGCAGACGCTGCGCGCCAACCTCTCCGAGTGGACTCCGGTGCTGCCGCCCGACGCCAGCCTGCTGTCGCTGATGAAGGGCATCGAGCTGGGCACCACCAAGCGGATGAGCGAGGTGATCTGCGAGGTGACCGGCGCCGGGCCCGAGCGGGTGGCCGCGCTGTCGGGGCCCAACCTCGCCCGCGAGATCGCCGAGGAGCAGCCGGCCGCCACCGTGATCGCCTGCGCCGACCCGGGCCGGGCGGAGGCGCTGCAGGCGGCCTGCCACACCCGCTACCTGCGCCCGTACACGAACACCGACCTGGTGGGCTGCGAGCTCGGCGGGGCGGTGAAGAACGTCATCGCGCTGGCCGCGGGCATCGCCGAGGGCCTCGGCTTCGGCGACAACACCCGCGCCTCGCTGATCACCCGCGGGCTGGCCGAGACCGCCCGGCTGGGCCTCGCGCTGGGGGCGGAGCTGACCACCTTCGCCGGCCTGGCCGGGCTCGGTGACCTCGTCGCCACCTGCAGCTCGCCCCTGTCGCGCAACCGCACGTTCGGGGAGAAGCTGGGGCAGGGGATGAGCGTCGAGGAGGTGCAGCGGAGCACCCGGCAGACGGCGGAGGGCGTCAAGAGCTGCCGCTCGGTGCTCGACCTCGCCCGCGCCCACGGCGTCGACGTGCCGATCACCGAGGCCGTCGTCCGGGTGTGCCACGAGGGCGAGTCCCCGAAGAACCTGGTCCGCGAGATCATGAGCCGGGAGGCCAAGCCGGAGTGAGTCCTCCGTACGGGGACGGGACGCGGTCGGTCCGCGCCGGGGAGCCGCCCGCCGTCCCGGGGGCGCCGCTGCGGCCCTCGCCGGTGCTCGCCGCGCCGTTCCACCTCGGCGACGTCCCGCCGCGCGCCGGTGGCGCCGACGCCTACGCGCGCACCGAGCACCCGACGCTGCGGGTGCTCGAGGACGCGATCGGCGAGCTGGACGGCGGCCGCTGCCTGGCGTTCGCCACCGGGATGGCCGCGGTGAGCGCCGCCGTGCTGGCCTGCGCGGGCGCCGGCGACCGCGTCGTCCTGCCCGCCGACGGCTACTACGCCACCCGTGTGCTGGCCGCCGCCGAGCTGAGCCGCTTCGGCATGCGCGTCGAGTACGTCACCACGACCGGGATCGGGCAGGTGGCCGCGCGCGGCGACCTCGACGGCGCGCGGTTCGTGCTCCTGGAGACGCCGAGCAACCCGCAGCTCGACGTGTGCGACATCGCCGCCGTCGCCGCCGCGACCCGGGCCGCCGGCGCCGTCCTGGCCGTGGACAACACGACGGCGACGCCGCTCGGCCAGCGCCCGCTCGAGCTCGGCGCCGACGTCACGATCGGCAGCGACACCAAGGCGCTGACCGGGCACAGCGACCTGCTCCTCGGGCACGTCAGCACGACCGACGACGACCTGCACGCCCGCATGAAGGCCTGGCGGGACGCGACCGGCGCGGTGCCCGGGCCGTTCGAGGCCTGGCTGGGGCACCGCTCGATGAGCACCCTCGACCTGCGCCTGGCCCGGCAGGCCGCCACCGCCGCCGCCGTCGCCGACCTGCTCGCCGACCACCCCGCCGTGACGGGCGTGCGGTGGCCGTGGCGCGCCGGCGACCCGTCGGCCGAGCTCGCGGCGCGGCAGATGCTGCGGCCCGGCGGCGTGGTGTCGGCGACGCTGCCCGGCGAGGACGCCGTCGGCCGGGTGCTGGCCGCCAGCCGGCTGTGGACCGCCGCGACGAGCTTCGGCGGGGTGCACAGCACCGCCGACCGCCGGGCGCAGTGGGGCGGCGACGCGGTGGCGCCCGGCTTCGTGCGGTTCTCCTGCGGGATCGAGGACACCGCCGACCTCGTCGCCGACCTCGCGGCCGCACTCGACGCGGTCTGACGGGTGGCCGGCCGGGTCGGGATCCGCGGGCTGCTGGCCTCCCTGCTGCTCTGCGCCGTCCCCGCCCTGACCGGCTGCTGGCGGACGACGGCCGGCTCGGCCACCGCCGCACCGACGACCGCGCCGCCGTCGTCGCCGGAGGAGCTCGAACGGCTGGTCGTGACCGAGGTGCCCTCGGGCCTGCCCCGCCTGCCCGACGACGCCCTGTCGCCGCCCGCGGGGGAGAAGTGGCCGCCCGACGTCGCCGCCTACGCCGGCGACCCCTCCGACGAGCGGGAGGCGCTGGCCGGCTACGGCTTCCGGTTCGGGTGGGAGCGCTTCTGGGGCACCGACGCCGCCCGCGGCCCGGTGACCAGCGTGTTCGTCTACCAGTTCGAGAGCCGCGCCGGAGCGGCGGCCTACGCCCACGACCTGGCCGGCAACGACGCCGAGCACTACGGCGGCGTGCTCCGCGAGGACGCGCCCGGGGTGCCGGGGGGCTGCCGGCTGATCGAGGTGCCCGAGCCCGCGGACGACCTGCCCGGCCCGGCGGTGCTGGCGTGGTGCGGGGCCGGGGTGTTCAGCGTCTCGGTGACGGCGGTGGCCGGGACCCCGGAGGCGGCCGCCGCCGAGGTGGAGGCGCTGCTGGCGGACCAGCTGGAGCGGCTGCCGCCGTCCTGACTCACTGCGCCGGCTGCGGCTCCTGGAACGGCAGGGTCGTGGCGATGATCGTGCTCAGCGCCGTCGCGGGGCCGCTGTCGATCGAGCTCGGGATGCGCACCTCGACGTGGACCGGCCGGTCGACGGCCGTCCACACGACGACGTCGGGGTCGGAGTCGTCGACGAACCACTGAACGGCGTTGATCTGGATGAGGCTGGCCGTCACGTCGAACCCGGCCGGCCGGTCGACGCCGCACCGCAGCACGACCGGCGGATCGCCCCACGCGTAGACGAACGGCGAGTCGGACTGCACCGGCCGCGACAGCTCGCCGGCCAGCTCCAGGGGCATCGCGCCCAGCAGCGTGGTGCAGGGCGCCTCGGCCCCGGGGGCCGCCGGCGGCGCCTCGACCGGCAGCGGGGGCAGGTCCTCCCGCTGCAGCGTCGGCGCGCCCTCGACCTGCGCCACGTCGTCGGACCCGCCGCCGCCGAGGACGTTGACCAGCACGACCAGGGCGGCCACCAGCGGCACGAGGACGGCGGTCGCGATCACGGCCAGCCGCCGGAAGGGGTCGCGGGGCTGGTCGTCGCGGTCGGTCGTCCCGGGCGCGATCTGCGTGCTCAGGGCGTCAGAGGTTGACGACCGGGCAGGTGAGCGTGCGGGTGATGCCGTCCACCGACTGGACCCGCGCCACCACCAGGCGCCCCAGCTCGTCGACCGTCTCGGCCTCCGCGCGGACGATCACGTCGTAGGGCCCGGTCACGTCCTCGGCCTTGGTGACGCCGTCGATCTCGCTGATGGTCGAGGCGACCTGCGCGGCCTTGCCGACTTCGGTCTGGATGAGGATGTAGGCGTGGACCACGGAAGACCCTTCCTGGGGCAGCGCTGCCATGGGGACGTGCGGCGGAGCGGGCGTGGGCGAGCGGCGGTGTGCCCGCCGTTGCGCCACCTTACGGGAGCGACGGGAGTCACCCCGTGAGTCGCCCGCGCCCCCTCGTCCCGCGCGGCGACCCGGCCGACAGCGTCCAGGTGGTGGGCGAGTTCGGCGTCATCGCGCGCGTGGTGGCGCGGTCGGGCCACGCCACCGCGGCCGAGGTGGGGCCCGGGGACGACGCCGCCGTCCTGCGCGCCCCCGACGGCCGCGTGGTGGCGACGACCGACGTGCTCGTCGAGGGCCGGCACTTCCGGCGGGACTGGTCCTCGGCCGAGGACGTCGGGCACAAGGCCGCCGCGGCCAACCTCGCCGACGTCGCGGCCATGGGCGGGGTGGCGACGGCGCTGCTGGTCGGGCTGGCCTGCCCGCCGGACACGCCGACCGCGTGGCTCGAGGGGGTCGCCGCCGGCCTGGCCGAGGAGTGCGCGCCGCTCGGTGCGGCGGTGGTCGGCGGCGACACGGTGGCCACCGCGCCGGACAGCTCCGCCGTCGTCCTGTCGGTGACGGCGCTGGGCGACCTGGGCGGCCGGGCGCCGGTCCTGCGGTCGGGCGCCCGCCCGGGGGACGTCGTCGCGCTGGCCGGCCGGCTCGGCTGGTCGGCGTGCGGCCTGGCGGTGCTGCGCCGCGGCTTCGCCAGCCCGCTCGCGGCTGTCGCCGCGCACCGGCGCCCGGCGCCGCCGTACGCCGCGGGACCGGCCGCGGCCGCCGCCGGCGCCACGGCCATGTGCGACGTCAGCGACGGGCTGCTGGCCGACGTCGGGCACATCGCGCGGGCCAGCGGCGTGCTCGTCGACCTGGACCGGGCCGCGCTGGTGCGCGTGTGCCTGGAACCGCCCGGCCCGCTGCAGCAGGTGGCGTCGGCGCTGGGTGCCGATCCGATGGCGTGGGTGCTCACCGGCGGGGAGGACCACGCCCTGGTCGCCACCTTCCCGGGGGGCACTGCCCTCCCCGACGGGTGGGTGGCCGTCGGGTCGGTGCACGCGGCGGGGGAGGATCCGGCGGTGCAGGTGAGCGGAGAGCCGGCGGCCGAGGCCGCGCGGGCGGTCGGCGCGGAGGCCCCCGGGCATGTCCACTTCGGCTGAGGCGGTGCTGCGCGACGGCCGCGCGGTGCGGCTGCGGGCCGTGCCGTACGACGAACCGGTCGCGCGCGAGCTGGTCGCCCGCGTGCAGCAGGAGTACACGGTCCGCTACGGCGGACCGGACGAGGCCGTCGTCGACCCGGCCGAGTTCGTGCCGCCCGTCGGGCTGTTCCTGGTCGCCGAGGTCGACGGCGTCCCGGCCGGGTGCGGCGCGTGGCGGGTGCACCGGGACGGCGTGGTCGAGGTCAAGCGGATGTACGTCGAGCCGGGCTTCCGGCGGCTGGGGCTGGCCCGGGTCGTCCTGGCGGCGCTGGAGGCGAGCGCGGCCGCGGCCGGGCACCGGGCGGCCGTGCTGAACTCCGGCAACCGGCAGCCCGAGGCCCTCGCGCTGTACGCCGACGCGGGATACGGCCCGGTGCCTGGGTACGGGATCTACGCCGACGCGCCGGACGCCGTCTTCCTCGGCAAGGAGCTGCCGTCGGTGGTCCGGGGAGAGGAGCGCTCGTGGGCGTCGTGACGATCTCCGCGGCGTACGGAGCCGCGGGTGCCGAGGTGGCGCGGGCCGTGGCCGAGCGGCTGGGGCTGCCGTTCCACGACCGGGCCATCCCCGCCCAGGTGGCCGGCCGGCTGGGCGTGCCGGTGGCCGAGGCCGAGGCCAACGACGAGACGGTGGTGCGCGGCCTGTGGCGCCTTGTCGCCTCGCTGGGCACCATGCCCGACCCGGTCGGCGGCGTGGTGCCCTCGTCGTCCCTGCCGGACGAGCGGGCCTACCGCCACCAGACCGAGAAGGTGCTGGCCGAGATGGCCGACGGCGCCGGGGGAGTGGTGCTGGGACGGGCGGCCGCGCTCGTGCTCAGGGACCGCCTCGACGCGCTGCACGTGCGGCTCGACGGCCCGCCCGAACGGCGGCTGGCGGCGGCCGTGGCGCGCTCCGGCCGGCCGGAGGCGGAGGTGCGCCGCGAGATGGAGGCCACCGACCGCACCCGGGAGGCCTACGTGCGGCACTTCTACCGCTGCAACCCGGCCTCGGCGCGGCACTACCACCTGGTGATCGACAGCACCGTCCTGCCGCTGGAGACGGTGGAGGACGTCGTCGTGCTCGCCGCGACCGCACGGGGGATCGGTCCCCGCTGAGGCGTCGGCCGGAGGCAGTGTGCGGACGTGGCGCACTCCTCGCGGGAGAACGCGCCGCCGGCGCACATCGCTCGTGGGCGGACGCGAAGAACCCCGGAGATCCGTGACCTCCGGGGTTCCAGGGCGTGAGCCCGTCAGCTCAGGCGCGGACGACCTTGCCCGCGCGGATGCACGAGGTGCAGGCGTTGATGCGCTTGCGGGTGCCCGGCGCCACGAGGGCGCGCACGGACTGGATGTTCGGGTTCCAACGGCGCGGCGTGCGGCGGTGCGAGTGCGACACCGACATACCGAAACCGGGGCCCTTGCCGCAGACGTCGCAGTTGGCAGCCACGGTGGATCACTCCCAGGGGGTCGTTGCAGATCAGCGGTGCGCGAGAGCGCCCGCGAAGAAGTCCGTCGGTCAGTCTAACCGTTCCCCGGCGAGGACGTCGCCGCAGGCACCCGAGCGGGCGCCGATCCCCACGATCCGGCGGCTCCGTCGCCCTTCCTGGGTACCCTCCGGCCGTGCTGCAGGCGCTCGACGAGGAGGCGGCCGGCCGGTGGTGCCGGGCCGCGTGCGTCGCGCTGTCCGAGGCCCGCGCCCGCCTCGACGACCTCAACGTCTTCCCGGTGCCCGACGGCGACACCGGCACCAACCTCCTGCTGACCGCGCAGGCGGCGCTGGCCGCCCTCGACGCGGCCGGCGGGGCGACGGCGGAGTCCAGCTGGGCGGTGCTGGCCCGCGGCGCCGTCCTGGGTGCCCGCGGCAACTCCGGGACGATCCTCGCCCAGCTCTTCCGCGGCCTGGCCGACCAGCTCGCCGGTCAGGTCCCTGCCGACGGCCCCACGCTCGCCCTCGCGCTGCAGAAGGCCGCCGACACCGCCTACGCCGCGGTCGCCGACCCCGAGGAGGGCACCTTCCTCACGGTCGCCCGCGGCGGCGCCCGGGCGGCGGTCGCCGCCGTCGACGCGGGGCGCACCGCGCTCGCCGACGTCGTCCGAGCCGCCGCCGACGGCGCCCGGACCGCCCTGGAGGCCACCCCCGACCAGCTGGCGGCGCTGCGCGACGCCGGGGTGGTCGACGCCGGCGGTGCAGGTCTCTGCCTGGTGCTCGACGCGCTGGTCACCACCGTCACCGGCGTCGAGCCGGCCCGGCCGCCGCTGGCCCGCCGCTCGCCGGCCCCCGCGCACCGCCACGACGACCCGCCGCACCAGCCCCCGGCCGGCCCCGGCAGCGAGGTGCAGTACCTGCTCGCCGAGGCCGACGAGGAGTCGGTGACCCGGCTGCAGGAGCGCCTCGCCGCGCTCGGCGACAGCCTCGTCGTCGTGGGCGTCGACACCCCCACCGGCCGGGAGTGGAACGTGCACGTGCACGTCACCGACATCGGTGCGGCGATCGAGGCGGGCATCGAGGCCGGCCGCCCCTACCGGATCTCGGTCACCCCGCTGGCCCCCGTGCGGCCGCCGGCGCCGGTGCCCGGCACCCGCGCGATCGTGGCGGTCGTCCCCGGCCCCGGCCTCGCCGAGCTGTTCTCGGGCGAGGGCGTCCGGGTGGTCACCTGCGGTCCCGACGGGGTCGCCGAGGACGACGTCCTGGCCGAGGTGCTCGCCTGCACCGCCGCGGACGTCGTCGTCCTGCCCAACGACGCCGCGCTCACCGCGCAGGCCTCCCGCGCCGCGGAGCGGGCCCGCGAGGAGGGCCGCGACGTCGCCGTCGTCCCCACCCGCTCGCCGGTGCAGGGCCTGGCCGCGATCGCCGTCGCCGACCCGGGCCGCCGCTTCGGCGACGACGTCATCGCCATGGCCGAGGCGGCCGCGGCCACGCGCTGGGCCGAGGTCACCGTCGCCGAGCAGGAGGCGCTGACCTCCGCCGGCCGCTGCCGGCCCGGTGACGCGCTCGGCTCGGCCGAGGGCGACGTCGTCGTCGTCGGCCCGGAGCTGCCGGCGGTCGCCTGCGAGCTGCTCGACCGGCTGCTCTCCGCCGGGGGCGAGCTCGCCACGCTCGTCGTCGGGGCCGACCAGGCGCTGGGCGACACCGTCTGCGCCCACCTCGCCACCGTGCACCCGACGGTCGAGGTGGCCCGGTACCACGGCGCACCGCCCGGGGTCCCGCTGCTCGTGGGGGTCGAGTGAAGGTCGGCATCACCATGGACACCCCGCTGTCCAAGGTCCTCGGCGCCAAGACCGCGCAGGCGATGGAGGAGTCGCTGGAGCTGCGGACGGTGCGCGACCTGCTGCGCCACTACCCGCGCCGCTACGCGCGGCGCGGCGAGATCGCGCGGCTCGACGACCTGCAGGTCGGCGACCGCGTGACCGTCCTCGCGCAGATCCGCAAGGTCGAGTCGCGCAGGATGCGCAACCGCCCCGGCAGCATGACCGAGGTGACCGTCGGCGACGGCGCGAACTCCATGCAGCTGGTCTTCTTCAACCGCAAGCACGGGTCGCTGCGCGAGGGCGCGTGGGGACTGTTCGCCGGCACCGTCGGGCAGTACCGCAGCAAGCTGCAGTTCGCCCACCCCGACTTCCACCTGCTCACCGGCGACGACGACGAGGACTGGGCCCGCGCGCTCATCCCGATCTACCCGGCCAGCAAGGACGTCTCGAGCTGGGTGATCCAGCGCTCGCTCAAGCTGCTGCTCGACTCGCCCGGCGGCTTCGGTGGGATCGTCACAGACCCGCTGCCGGAGGAGGTGCGGGCGCGCCACGGCCTGCTGTCCCTCGACGCGGCGCTGCTGGACATCCACCGCCCCACCTCCGCCGACGACGTGGAGCGCGCCCAGCACCGGCTCAAGTGGGACGAGGCGCTCGTCCTGCAGCTGACCCTCGCCGCCCGCCGCCGGGCCGCGGCTCTCGAGCCCGGCGTGGCCCGCCCGCGCACGGCCGGCGGCCTGCTCGACGCCGTCGACGCCGCGCTGCCGTTCGCGCTCACCGACGGTCAGCGGGCCGTGGGGGAGGAGCTGGCCGCCGAGCTCGCGGAGGAGCAGCCGATGCACCGGCTGCTGCAGGGCGAGGTCGGCTCGGGCAAGACCGTCGTGGCGCTGCGGGCCATGGCGCAGGTCGTCGACGCCGGTGGGCAGGCGGCGCTGCTGGCGCCCACCGAGGTGCTCGCCGCCCAGCACCACCGCGGCATCTCCGCGCTGCTCGGCCCGCTCGGCCGGGCCGGCGAGCTCGACGGCGACCCCGAGGGGACCCGGGTGGTGCTCCTGACCGGGTCGCAGAAGGCCGCCGCCCGCCGGGAGGCCCGGGCCGCCGTCGCCGACGGCAGCGCGGGCATCGTGATCGGCACGCACGCCCTGCTGCAGGAGGGCGTCGACTTCGCCGACCTCGGCCTGGTCGTCGTCGACGAGCAGCACCGCTTCGGCGTCGAGCAGCGCGACGCCCTGCGGGCCAAGGGCAACCGGCCGCCGCACGTGCTGGTCATGACCGCGACGCCGATCCCGCGGACGGTCGCGATGACCGTCTACGGCGACCTGGAGACCTCCACGCTGCGGCAGCTGCCGAGCGGCCGCGGCGGCGTCGCCTCCTCGGTCGTGCCGGCCGGTGAGAAGCCGGCCTGGCTGGACCGCGCCTGGGCGCGCCTGCGCGAGGAGGTCGCCGAGGGGCGGCAGGCCTACGTCGTCTGCCCGCGCATCGGCGAGGACGGCGCCGACGCCGACGAGCCCGACGCCGACGACGGCGCCCCCGCCGACGACGAGGGCCGCGGCGGCGACCGCCGGCCCCCGCTGGCCGTGCTCGACGTCGCCGAGATGCTGCGCGCCGGGCCGCTCGCCGGCCTGCGGCTGGACGTGCTGCACGGGCGGCTCACGCCCGAGGAGAAGGACGCCCGGATGCGCGCCTTCGCCGCCGGCGACCTCGACGTCCTGGTCGCCACCACCGTGGTCGAGGTCGGCGTCGACGTGCCCAACGCCACCGTGATGGTGGTCATGGACGCCGACCGGTTCGGCGTCAGCCAGCTGCACCAGCTGCGCGGCCGGGTCGCCCGCGGCAAGCACCAGGGGCTGTGCCTGCTGGTCACCGACGCGCCCACGTCCTCGCCCACCGGGCAGCGGCTGGCCGCGGTGGCCGCCACCTCCGACGGGTTCGAGCTGGCCCGCCTCGACCTCGAGACCCGGCGCGAGGGCGACATCCTGGGCGCCGCGCAGTCCGGCAGCCGGTCGGGGGTCAAGCTGCTGTCGCTGCTGGAGGACGAGGAGCTCATCGCGACCGCCCGTGCCGAGGCGAACGCGCTGCTGGCCACCGACCGCGGCCTGGCCGACCACCCCGGCCTCGCCGCCGAGGTGGCCGCGCTGGCCACCGACGAGCGCGCGGAGTGGCTGGAGAAGGCATGACCCGCGTCATCGCCGGCGCGGCCGGCGGGCGGCGGCTCAAGGTGCCGCCGTCGGGCGTGCGCCCCACCGGCGACCGGGCCCGCGAGGGCCTGTTCAACTCCCTCGGCTCGCTGCTCGACCTCGACGGCGCCCGGGTGCTCGACCTGTACGCCGGTTCGGGGGCGCTCGGGCTGGAGGCGCTCTCCCGCGGCGCCACCGAGGTCGTGCTCGTCGAGTCCGGACCGCGCGTGCTGCCGGTCCTCCGGGCCAACGTGACCGCGGTCGGCCTGCCCGGCGCCCGCGTCGTCGCCGGCTCGGTGCCCTCGGTGGTCGCCACGGCGTCGCTCGGCGCGTTCGACCTCGTGCTGGCCGACCCGCCCTACGCCACGACCGCCGACGAGGTGCTCGGCGTGCTCCGCGCGCTGGTCACCGGCGGGTGGCTGGCCGGCGGCGCCGTCGTCGTCGTCGAGCGGTCGGCGCGGGAGGAGCCGTGGGAGTGGCCGACACCCCTGACCGGACTGCGGAACCGCCGCTACGGAGAGGCGCTGCTCCGGTACGGTCGCTTGCCGTGAGGCGTGCCGTCTGCCCCGGATCGTTCGACCCGGTCACCAACGGCCACGTCGACGTCATCACCCGGGCCGCCGCGCTGTACGACGAGCTGGTCGTCGCGGTGCTCGTCAACCCCGGCAAGGCCGGGCTGTTCACCGTCGAGGAGCGCATGGAGCTGCTCCGCGACGCGGTGTCCGAGCTGCCCAACGTGCGGATCGACAGCTTCCAGGGGCTGCTGGTCGACTACTGCCGCGCCCACGGCATCCCGGTGATCGTCAAGGGCCTGCGCGCCGTGGGCGACTTCGAGTACGAGCTGCAGATGGCGCAGATGAACCGCGAGCTCGCCGGCGTGGAGACGCTCTTCGTCCCGACGGCGCCGCAGGTCGGCCACCTGTCCTCGAGCCTGGTCAAGCAGATCGCGCAGTTCGGCGGGGACGTCTCGACCCTGGTGCCCAAGGCGGTCCTCGACCGGCTGGTGCACCTGCGCAACGGCGGGAGCTGAACGTGACCGGGCGTGCGAGCTCACGCAGGGACGCAGCACGCCCCCGCACGACCACGACGAGCGCTAGCGAGGAGGGGGCGTGACGCGGAGCCATTCGACCGAGGTCGTCTACCGGCTGTACGAGACGGTCGACGAGCTCACCACGGTCATCGAGAACGCCCGCAGCGTGCCGATGTCGGGCTCCTGCATGGTGCCCCGCGACCACCTGCTCGACCTGCTCGACGACCTGCGCGAGACGCTGCCGGCCGAGGTGCAGCGGGCCGGCCGGATCGTCGAGCAGCGCACGGAGATCCTCGAGCAGGCGCAGGCCGAGGCCGAGCGGCTGACCGAGGCCACCCGGGCCGAGAGCGCGCAGATGGTCGACGAGGCCGAGCGCACCCGCGACGAGGTGCTCGGCATGGCCCGCCGGTCGCGCGACGAGCTCATCGCCGAGGCGCGCGCGGAGGCCGAGGAGGTCCTCGCCCAGGCCGACGCGGAGGCCGAGCAGATCGTCGCCGAGGCGCGCGCCGCGGCCGAGGCCCTGCTGGCCCAGGCCCGCGAGCAGCAGGAGCAGATCCTGGCCGCCGCGCACGCCGAGCACGCGCAGCTGGTCACCGAGACCGAGGTCTACCGCACGGCGGTGGCCCGCTCCGACGAGCTGGGCGCCCGGACGGTCGCCGAGGTCACCCGCATGCGCGCCGAGGTCGACGAGTACGTCGACACCCGGCTGGCCGACTTCGGCAGCACGCTGGAGCGCATGCTCCGCTCGGTCGAGGCGGCCCGGGGCAGCCTCCGCTCCTAGAAGGGCCCCCGTGCCCCCCACCGCTCGCGAGCTCGCGGCGGGCCCTGCACGGGGGCCGCTCCACCACCTCGCCTCCCGGCATCGGGTAGTCTCGTAGGCCGGTCCGAGCGCCGGCGGCACCCCGCCCGGCCGGCCGACCCTCCTGATCCCGACCGCGAGTACCGACATGCCTGCCCCAGTTCCGCACCGCCCAGGCGCCGCGTCCACCGACGTCCGGCGTCCCGCAGGCAACCCCTGGGTCGTCGAGCTGCGCGAACTCGGCCGACGGGCCGGGTCGATGCAGCCCTTCGAGAAGGTGCTGCCCGCCCCCGACGGCTGGAAGGTCGAGCTGATCGGCGTCCCCGGGGGCGCCGAGGTCCGGCTGCGGCTGCGCCTCGAGTCGGTCATGGAGGGCGTGCTGGTCTCCGGCGAGGTCGACGTCCCGGTCGTCGGCTCGTGCGCCCGCTGCCTCGACCCGGTCGAGGACACCCTCGAGCTCGACGTCCAGGAGCTGTTCGCCTACGAGGGCAGCACCACCGAGGAGACGAGCGAGGAGGACGAGGTCCGCCTCGTCGAGAACGACCGCATCGACCTCGAGCCCATGGTGCGCGACCTCGTCGTGCTGTCCCTGCCGCTCTCGCCGGTCTGCAGCGAGGACTGCTCCGGGCTCTGCGCCGACTGCGGCCAGCGCCTCGACGACCTGCCTGCCGACCACTCGCACGAGGTCGTCGACCCCCGCTGGGCGGGGCTCGCCGACCGATTCGCTTCCCCGTCGGGCACCCCCGGCGCGGACAACCCAGAGGAGAACTGACGTGGCCGTCCCGAAGCGGAAGATGTCCCGCTCCAACACCCGCGCCCGGCGCTCGCAGTGGAAGGCCAGCGCGCCGTCCCTCACCCCGTGCCCGAACCGTGCCTGCGGCCAGCTGAAGCCGCCGCACACCGCCTGCCCGAACTGCGGCCAGTACGCCGGCCGCCAGGTCCTCTCCGTCTGACCTGCTGACCCCGCTCGCCGTGGCCACCGCTGCCGGACCGTCCCAGGGCCCGGACGGCGGCACGTCCCCGGCTGGGCAGGAGCACGCCGACGCCGCGGCCGCCTGGCTGCACGACGCCCTCGGGGTCGTGCTGCCCGGCGGCCTGCTGGCGTTGGCGCTGACCCACCGCTCCTACGCCTACGAGAACGGCGGCCTGCCCACCAACGAGCGCCTGGAGTTCCTCGGCGACTCGGTGCTGGGCCTGGTGGTCACCGACGAGCTCTACCGCAGCCAGCCCGACCTGCCCGAGGGGCAGCTGGCCAAGCTGCGCGCCTCGGTGGTCAACATGACCTCCCTGGCCCGGGTGGCGCGGTCGCTCGGCGACGGCGGCATCGGCCCGCAGCTGCTGCTGGGCCGCGGCGAGGAGACCACCGGCGGCCGGGAGAAGGACTCGATCCTCGCCGACGCGCTCGAGGCGCTGATCGGCGCCATCCACCTGGGCCGCGGCCTGGACACCGCGAGCGCGATCGTGCACCGGCTGTTCGACCCGCTGCTCGTGCAGGCGGCCACCCGGGGCGCCGGCCTGGACTGGAAGACCAGCCTGCAGGAGCTCGGGGCCGCCCGCGGGCTCGGCCCGCCCAGCTACGTGGTCGAGGACGACGGCCCCGACCACGCCAAGACGTTCACCGCCGCCGTCGTCCTCGCCGGCACCGTCTACGGCAAGGGCGCCGGCCGGACCAAGAAGGCCGCCGAGCAGGAGGCCGCCGAGGCCGCGTGGCGGACCATCTCCGCGGAGGCCTGACACCGTGCCCGAACTGCCCGAGGTCGAGGTCGTCCGGCGCGGGCTGGAGCAGTGGGTGGCCGGGCGCACCGTGGCCGCCGTCGAGGTGCACCACCCGCGCGCGGTCCGCCGGCAGCTGGAGGGCACCGACCACTTCGTCGCGGCGCTGACCGGCCGCACGCTCACCGCGGCGCACCGCCGCGGCAAGTACCTGTGGCTCCCGCTCGCCGAGCCCGACGGCACGCCCAGCGGCCGGGCCCTCGTCGGCCACCTGGGCATGAGCGGCCAGCTGCTGGTCGAGAAGCCCTCCCAGCCCGACGAGACCCACCTGCGCGCCCGGTTCACCTTCACCGACGGCGGCCGGGAGCTGCGCTTCGTCGACCAGCGGACCTTCGGCGGGCTGGCCGTCGAGGACGCCGAGGGGGACGGGATCCCGCCGCGGCTGGCGCACATCGCGATCGACCCGCTGGACCCCTCCTTCGACGAGGCCGGGTTCAGCGAGAAGCTGCGGCGCCGGCACACCGAGGTCAAGCGCGCCCTGCTCGACCAGACGCTGATCGGCGGCGTGGGCAACATCTACGCCGACGAGGCGCTGTGGCGGGCCCAGCTGCACGGCGCCCGGCCCACCGACAAGCTGACCCGGCCGCAGGTCGCCGCGCTGCTCGAGGGGGTCCGCGACGTGCTGGGGGAGGCGCTGGCCCAGGGCGGGACGTCGTTCGACTCCCTCTACGTCGACGTCAACGGGCAGAGCGGCTACTTCTCCCGCTTCCTCGCCGTCTACGGCCAGGCCGACCGGCCGTGCCCGCGCTGCGGGACGCCGATCCGCCGCGAGTCGTTCATGAACCGCTCCAGCTACAGCTGCCCGCGCTGCCAGCCGCGGCCGCGCGCTCGACGCGCATGAGCGTCCGGACCGTCGCCGTCGTGTCGGGGCACGTGCAGGGCGTCGGCTACCGGTACTTCGTGCGCGGCCTGGCCGAGGACGCCGGGCTCACCGGCTCGGCGACCAACCTCCCCGACGGCCGGGTCGAGGTCGTGCTGGAGGGCGCGGACGACGCGGTGGCGCGCGTCGTCGCGCAGCTCGACGGCCCGCGGGCGCCCGGCAGCCCGACCCGGGTGGACGTCCGGCACGAGCCGGTGCAGGGGGTTCGGCGCTTCACCGTGCTGTGACAAATGCGACACCGCCACGACACGGTGAGTAGGCATTCTTGGCGTTGACCTGCGTGTCCTGTCCTGTCACCCTGGAGTCACCACTCCCGCGCCGACCGCTTCCCGGGGCGCAGGGACCGATTCCACGCTGCGGAAAGGCCGCCTCAGTCATGGCCAAGGCCCTGTTCGGTCACGTCGTCGCACCCGCGGAGCTCCGAGTAGCCGAGGAGAACGCCGTCCTGCGGGCGAAGGTGCGCCGGCTGGAGCAGGAAGTCGCTCAGCTGCGCGCCGAGCGCGACGCGCACATCGCGTCGGAGCTGATGAAGCTGGCGGACGAGAGCGCCGAGCCGGCGCTGGCCTGAACTCGTCCGTCACAGTCGCACCACACCACCCTCCGGCCCCGGAAGGCCGAGGTCGGAAGGCAGATCGCGGCTAAGATCCAGTTCCCGTGCACCTGTCGAGCCTCACGCTGAAGGGCTTCAAGTCCTTCGTGTCCGCCACCACGCTGCGGCTCGAGCCGGGGATCACCGCCGTCGTCGGCCCCAACGGGTCCGGTAAGTCCAACGTCGTCGACGCCATCGCCTGGGTCCTGGGCGAGCAGGGGGCCAAGAGCCTGCGCGGCGGCAAGATGGAGGACGTCATCTTCGCCGGCACCGCCGGCCGCCCGCCGCTGGGCCGGGCCGAGGTGACCCTCACGCTCGACAACGCCGACGGCGCCCTGCCGATCGACTACACCGAGGTGTCGATCACCCGCCGCATGTACCGCTCCGGCGAGAGCGAGTACGAGATCAACGGCGACAAGGTCCGGCTGCTCGACGTCCAGGAGCTGCTCAGCGACTCCGGGATCGGTCGCGAGATGCACGTCATCGTCGGCCAGGGCCAGCTCGACGCCGTCCTCTCCGGTCGCCCCGAGGACCGCCGCGCCTTCGTCGAGGAGGCCGCCGGCGTCCTCAAGCACCGCAAGCGCAAGGAGAAGGCGCTGCGCAAGCTCGACGGGATGCAGGCCAACCTCGACCGGCTGGCCGACCTCACCGCCGAGCTGCGCCGCCAGCTCAAGCCGCTGGGCAAGCAGGCCGAGGTGGCCCGCCGGGCGGCGAGCGTGCAGGCGGACCTGCGCGACGCGCGCCTGCGGCTGCTCGCCGACGACCTCGTCCAGCTGCGCGACGCGCTGGACAAGGACGTCGCCGACGAGGCCGCCGCCCGAGCCCGCCGCAGCACCGTCGAGGCGCAGCTGGCCGAGGTCTCCCGGCGCGAGTCGGCCCTGGAGTCGGCCCTGGCCGCCGACGCGCCGCGGCTGCAGACCGCCCAGGACACCTGGTACCGCCTCTCCGCCCTCGGCGAGCGCTTCCGCGGGATCGGCCAGCTGGCCGCCGAGCGGCACCGCCACCTCTCCGCCGCCGTCCCGACAGCCGGCACCGGCCGCGACCCCGACCAGCTCGAGGCCGAGGCCGACCGGACCGCCGCGACCGAGGCCGAGCTGGCCGCCAAGGTCGAGGCCGAGCGCGGGCGCCTGGCCGCGGTCGTCGCCGGACGCGCCGGGTTGGAGGCCGCGCTCACCGAGGCCGAGCGCGCCGTCGTCGCCGCCGCGCGGGCGATCGCCGACCGCCGCGAGCGGCTGGCCCGGCTCTCCGGCGAGGTCGCCGCCGCCCGCTCGAAGGTGGGCGCCGGCGAGGCCGAGATCGAGCGGCTCGCGCTGGCCGCCGGCGAGGCCGCCGACCGCGCCGACGTCGCTGCCGAGCGGCTCGCCGAGCGCCGCGGCGCCGTCGCCGAGCAGGAGGACGGCGACCTCGCGCTGGTCGCCGCCCACGAGGACGCCGTCGCCGCGCACCGGACCGCGGCGAAGCGGGTCACCGAGCTGGCCGAGGCCGAGCGGGCCGCCGAGCGCGACCGCGCCTCGTGGCGGGCCCGTCGCGACGCCCTCGCCCTCGGCCTCGCACCCGCCGACGGCGCCGCCACCGTCCTCACCGCCGGGCTGCCGGGCGTGCTCGGCCCGGTCGCCGAGCAGCTGTCGGTCGACGCCGGGTGGGAGGTCGCCGTGGCGGCCGCGCTCGGCGGGATGGCCGACGCCGTCGTCGTCGCCGGTGTCGCCGAGGCCGCCGGCGCCCTGCGGCACCTCAAGGACACCGACGGCGGCCGCGCCGGCCTGCTGGTCACCGCCGGGCTGCCGCCGGTGCCGCGCGACGGCTGGCCAGAGCTGCCCGAGGGCGTCCGCTGGGCGCTGGACCTGCTCACCGCCCCCGACGACCTGCAGCCGGCGCTCGCGCGGGCCCTGGAGCGGGTCGCCGTCGTCCCCACGCTCGACGCGGCGGTCGCCCTCGTGCGCACCCACCCCCGCGTCCGGGCGGTCACCAGCGGCGGCGACCTGGTCGGCGCCGACTGGGCCGTCGGCGGCCAGACCGACGCCCCCTCCGGCCTGGAGGTGCGCGCCCGGGTGGACGAGGCCGAGGCCGAGCTGCGCGCCGCCGAGCGGCGCGCCGCCGAGCTCGCCGAGCAGCTCGCCGCCGCCCGCGAGCTGGCCACGGCCCGCTCCGCCGACGTCGACGCCGCCCTCGCCGCACGCCAGGCCGCCGACAAGAGCCGCTCCGCCGAGGCCGCCGCGCTGGCCGAGCTGGGCGCCGCCGCCCGGTCCGCCGCGGCGGAGGCCGAGCGGTCCGCGGCCGCCCGGGTGCGCGCCGAGCAGGCCCTGGAGACCACCGCCGCGAAGCTGACCGGGCTCGAGGCCCGGCTGGCCGCCGCCGAGGCGGAGCCGGTCGAGGAGGAGCCGTCGACCGAGGAACGCGACCGGCTGCGCCTCGAGGTCGCCGCCGCCCGCCAGTCGGAGACCGAGGCGCGGCTGGCGGTCCGCACCGCCGAGGAGCGGGCGCGGGCGCTGTCCGGGCGCGCCGAGTCGCTGCGCCGCCAGGCCCGCCAGGAGCGCGCCGCCCGCGAGCGCGCCGCCGCCGCCCGGGCCGCCCGCGAGCGCGGCGCGCGCGTCGCGGCCGCCGTCCGGGCCGACGCCGAGGTCGCGCTGGCGGCGCTCGAGACCTCGCTGACCCGCGCCGCCGCCGAGCGCGACGCGCTGGCCGCGGCCCGCACCGGCCGGGAGGCCGAGCTGCTCGAGGTGCGCGCGCAGGTGCGCACCGCCACCGCCGAGCTGGACCGGCTCACCGACGAGGTGCACCGCGACGAGGTCGCCCGCGCCGAGCAGCGCTACCGCATCGAGTCGCTGGAGACCCGCGCCGCCGAGGAGTTCGGCGTCGACCTGCCGACGCTGATCGCCGAGTACGGGCCGGCCGCGCCGGTCCCGCCGGCGGCGGAGGAGGCCGCCGCGGCCGAGGCGGCGGGGGAACCCGAGCCGGCGCCCACCGTCTACGACCGCGCCGTCCAGGAGCGCCGCGCCGCCAAGGCCGAGCGCGACCTGGTCACCCTGGGCAAGGTCAACCCGCTGGCGCTGGAGGAGTTCGCGGCGCTGGAGGAACGGCACGGCTTCCTCGCCACCCAGCTGGAGGACCTCAAGGCCACCCGCCGCGACCTGCTCACGGTCGTCCGCGAGGTCGACGAGCGCATCCACGACGTCTTCGCGAACGCCTTCGCCGACGTGGCGCGGGAGTTCGAGCAGGTCTTCGCCGTCCTCTTCCCGGGCGGCTCGGGCCGGCTGGTGCTCACCGACCCCGAGGACATGCTCACCACCGGCGTCGAGGTCGAGGCCCGGCCGCCGGGCAAGAAGGTCAAGCGGCTCTCGCTGCTCTCCGGCGGCGAGCGCTCGCTGACCGCCGTCGCGCTGCTCGTGGCGATCTTCCGGGCGCGACCCTCGCCGTTCTACGTCCTCGACGAGGTCGAGGCCGCCCTGGACGACGTCAACCTCGGCCGGCTGCTCACCCTGGTCGAGCAGCTGCGGGCGACCTCGCAGCTCATCGTCATCACGCACCAGAAGCGGACGATGGAGATCGCCGACGCCCTCTACGGCGTGAGCATGCGCGGTGACGGCATCACCGGCGTCATCAGCCAGCGCCTGCGCGAGCCCGAGCTCGAATCGGCCTGAGGCGACCCACGCCTCACACCCCGGAGCGGACCTCGAGGTCGACGGCGAGGGGCAGGTGGTCCGAGGCGCCCTGGCCGTCGAGCACCTGCGCCGAGGCGACCGCGACGCCCGCGGTCACCCAGACCTGGTCGATCCGCCGGTGCGGGGAGCCGGCCGGGTGGGTGAACCCCTCGTCGTGCTGCCAGAACCGCCAGCCGGCGCGGTCCCCGCGCTCGCGGGCCAGCTCCCAGGCGTCGGTGAACAGCGGCTGCAGCGCCGCCAGCTCGGGGGCGTCGGGGGCGGTGTTGAAGTCGCCGACGACGACCCCGCCGGCCATGCGCTCGGTGTGCAGCGCGGCGATCGCGGCCAGCTGCGCCCGCCGCTGGTCGGCCGACCCGCGGCTGAGGTGGGTCGTCGTCACCCACAGCGTGCCGCCGTCGAGCTCGACGAGGGTGCGCAGGGCGCTGCGCGGCTCGCCGTCGCCGGGCAGCGGGTGGACGTCGCTGACCAGGATCGGCAGCCGCGACAGCAGCGCGTTGCCGTACTCCTTGTCCGGGCGGTCGCCGCTGCGCGGCTCGTCGATCGCCGGACCCCAGGCCAGCTGCATGTCCAGCGCGCGGGAGAGCAGCAGGGCCTGGTCGACGTCCTCGCTGCGGGCGCCGTAGTAGCGGTCGACCTCCTGCAGGCAGATGACGTCGGCGTCGGCGGCCTGCAGGACCTTGGCCAGGCGGGGCAGGTCGACGCGGTCGTCGTGCCCGGCGCCGTGGCGGATGTTGAACGTGACCAGCCGCACCGGGATCGGCGGCTGGTCCGGACCGGGGGCGGGCTTGGTCATGCCCCAGGTTCTCAAGCCCGGGACGTCGACGGTGCGGTCGGGCCGGTCAGACGCCGAGGACGCGGGCCAGGAGCGCCCGGCGGCTGCGGGTGCCGGTCTTGTCGAACACCGACTTCAGGTGGTCCTGCACCGTGTTCGGGGAGACCGACATGCGCTCCGCCACGTCCCGGGTGTCCGCGCCGGTGGCGAGGTGCCGGAGCAGCTCGGTCTCCCGAGCGCTCAGCCCCGTGCACCGGGCGAACAGCGACAGCCGCTCGGCCGCGCTCGAGCGGTCGACGGTGACGGCGATGTCGCGGAGGTCGGCGGGCCCGTCGCCGTCCAGCCGGGCCGCGCGCAGCGTGAGCCACCGGTTGCCGGCCAGGTGCACCCGCGCACGCGGCGGCGCGGCGTCGACGCCGGCCTCGACGGCGAGCAGCTGGGCCGCGACGTTGTAGGCGCCGGCGGGCACGGGCGGGCCGCCGTCGTCGCGGGGGACCAGCACCCGGAGCGCATCCTCGGTGCCGGGGGTCCGGCGGACCACCTCGAGGTCGTGCGAGAGGAGCAGCACGAGCGGCCCGCCGACGTCCTCGACCGGGGCGGCCGCCGCGAAGGTCCGCGCCTGGCCGCGGCGCAGGGCGGCGGTGACGGCGGGGGTGAGGGAGCCGAGGAACGCCACGTCGTCCGGCCCGAAGGTGCGCGGGCGCTGCCGCCACAGCTCGAGGAACGCCCACGTGCCGAAGGGGTCGGCGAACACCACCGTGGCGACATCGGCGACGTCGTACCGGCACAGCAGCTCCCGCCACAGCCGGCTGCGCGCCAGGTCGCCCCCGGTGGCCGCGGCGAGCGACGCGACCGGCGACGGCAGGCCGGTCCACCGGTTCAGCGCGGTGAGGTAGCGCAGGCGGACCAGTCGCGGCAGCTCGGGCAGGCACGGGACGTCGGCCAGCGGGGCGCAGCCCACCCGCGTCCGCGGATCGGTGAGCACCCAGGCGTGGGCGTCGAACCCCAGGGCGCGGCGCAGCTCGGCGAGCACGCGCAGCCGCAGGGTGCGGGCGTCCGCACCGGTCGCGCAGATCCGCTCGACCCGCTCCCGCGCCGCCGCCGACCCGGCCACGAGGGCAGGGTAGGGACGTCCGGCCGCGACGGAACCCCACATCCCTGGGATGGAACCCGCCGCGGCCGCTTCCTAGCCTCGCCGCCATGGTCACCCTGCACATCGAGCACCCGGTCACCGACCTCGTCACCTGGCGGCACGCCTACGACCGCTTCGCCGAGCACCGGCGGCGCGCCGGTGTCCGCGGCGAGCGGGTGCGGCACCCCGTCGACGACGCCCGCTACGTCGTGGTCGACCTGGACTTCGCGACCCCGGAGGAGGCGCGGCGGTTCCTGGCGTTCCTGGAGACGACGGTCTGGGCGTCCCGGCACAGCTCCCCGGCGCTGTCCGGCACACCGCGCACGCGCATCCTCGAACCGGTCTGATCAGGCGTCGGTCAGCGGCAGGTCGAGCACCCGGCGCAGTCCCTCCGCACCCCCGTCGTGGTCGGTGAGCCACAGGACGAACCGGGCCTCCCGGCCGTCGAGCACCAGCTCGCCGAGCTGGTTGCCGAAGAAGGGGCCGGCCTGCTTCTGCCACGCGTAGGGCATCCGCCGGACGCGGGCCAGCCGGGCCATCCCGGCGGTGAGCTTGCGCGCCCACCGGCTCCAGCCGATCCGGAAGCCGACCTGGATCGGGTGCGGCGCCTGGTTGTGCAGCGGCGAGACGGTCAGCTGGTGCACCCGCGTGGTCAGCCCGCCCGGTTCGACCAGCTCCGCGGCGTAGGCGTGGTGGACGTCGCCGGAGAGGACCAGCGCGCTGGCCGGCGCCCGGCCGTGCTCCCCGCGGGCCAGCGCGACCAGCGCCGCCCCCATCCGCTCGAAGGACCGGCCGAACGCCGCCCAGTGCTCCAGGTCGGAGGCCTGCCGCAGCTTCTCCGAGAGACGGCCGAGCGGGCGTCCCTCGTGCCGGACGTTGAGCGTCTCGTTCCAGCGCTCGAGGTTGTGGATCGCCGGGGGCAGCAGCCAGGGCAGCGAGGTGCCGATCACCAGGTGCTCGACGTCCTCCTCGACGGCGCGGCGCATGGCGGCCTCGACCCAGTCGAACTCGTCGTCGTCGAGCATCTGCCGGTCCTGCTCGTCGAGCACCCGCCCGGCGCGGCTGTCCACCATGATCATCCGGGCGCTGCCCCAGTGCCGCACGTAGCTCCAGCGGACGCCGACCGGCTCGGCGTCGGCCTGGTGCGCCATCTTGCGCAGGATCGGCTCGGCGTCGTCCGACCCGCTGTCGCCGAGCGCGCGCACCGCCTGCCAGGTCTGGTTGTCGGCCAGCTCCTGCGGGCTGAGGTTGCCCAGGTGCTGGTAGACCCAGTAGCTGACCAGCCCGCCGCTGATCCGCTCCTCCCACCAGTCCGACGTGGCGACCTCGTCGCGCCACGCACGGGAGGTGTTCCAGTCGTCGATCATCTCGTGGTCGTCGAAGATCATCGACGACGGGATGGTGGAGAGCAGCCAGCGCACCTGCGGATCGCTCCACGACTCGGCGTAGAGCCGGGTGTACTCCTCGAAGTCGGAGATCTGCGCGTCCGGCCGCACCTCCTCGCCGCGGCGCAGGCGCAGCCACCGGCGGGTGTGCGGCGTCAGCTCGTCGGCGTAGACCTGGTCGCCGAGCAGGACCAGGGCGTCGGGCCACTCGTCCTCCGGCGTCGCGGCCACCTGCGTGGCGTAGGCGTCGAGCGCGTCCGGCGGGATGCCCTCCCGGACGTCGACGGTCGTCGGCGAGGCGTAGCGGCAGGAGCCGAACGCGATCCGGAAGGGCCCCGGCCGGCCCGGGGTGCGGATCCGGCTGGGCGGGAAGGACGACGCCGCCGAGGGCCACACCCGCACGCCGTCCAGGTGCACCTCGTAGGGCGTGGTCGAGCCGGGCTGGAGGTCCTCGACGAGCACCAGGGCGTAGTGGTGCCCGCTGACGCAGAACGTGCGGGCGCGGCGGTCCAGCACCGACACCTCGCACGGCCGGTCGGTCTCGACCCACACGGTCGCCGACACCGGGTCGACGTGCCGCAGCAGCGGCCCGAGCAGCAGGACGGGGGTGTCGCCGTCGGCGGGTGCGGTCACGACCGGACACCTTTCCCTACCAACCCGTGTTTCGCCCAGCTCCCGCACTCCCGGTGCTGGGAGGATCGGGGCATGGAATTCGTGCTCATCGCGATCGCGATCCTGGTGGTCGCGCTGATCGCCGGGGTCGGGCTGCTCGTCAACCGCGGCCGGAGGACCACCCGTCTGGATGACGACGCCGCGAGCGGCACGACGCTGACCCGTCCCCGCCCGCCCCAGGCGCCGCCGACCGAGAAGCCGTCGGGCGCCACCGCTGCGCCGCCGCCCACCCGACCCGCCACCGCCGACCAGGTCCAGCCCGACACCGTGCAGCCCGAGGCGGCGCCCGAGGTCGAGCTGCCGCCGGCCGAGCCCGAGCCGGGGCTGGTCTTCGAGACGCCGCTGCCCTCGGCCGGCCGCCTGGTGCGCCTGCGCTCCCGGCTGGCCCGCTCGCAGTCCTCGCTCGGCCGCGGCCTGCTCACCGTCCTGGCCCGCGAGAAGCTGACCGAGGACGACTGGGAGGAGATCGAGGAGACCCTCCTCACCGCCGACGTCGGCGTCGCCGCCACCACGCAGATCGTCGAGCGGCTGCGCACCCAGTCCATGGTGCTGGCCACGGCCTCCGGCGAGCAGCTGCGCGAGCTGCTGGTGCGCGAGCTCACCGGCGTCCTGGGCCCCGACCTCGACCGCTCCCTCGGCGTCGACCGGCACGACGGCAAGCCCGGCGTCGTCCTGGTGGTCGGGGTCAACGGCGCCGGCAAGACGACGACGGTCGGCAAGATCGCCCGCGTCCTCGTCGGCGACGGCAAGAGCGTCGTTCTCGGCGCCGCCGACACGTTCCGCGCCGCCGCCGCCGACCAGCTGGAGACGTGGGGCGAGCGGGTCGGCGTCCTCACCGTGCGCGGGCGCGAGGGCGGCGACCCGGCGTCGGTCGCGTTCGAGGCGGTGCGCACCGGGATGGAGGGCGAGGTCGACACCGTCGTCGTCGACACCGCCGGGCGGCTGCACACCAAGTCCGGGCTGATGGACGAGCTGGGCAAGATCAAGCGCGTCGTGGAGAAGCAGGCGCCGGTCACCGAGACGCTGCTCGTGCTCGACGCGACCACCGGCCAGAACGGCGTCGTGCAGGCCCGGGTGTTCACCGAGGCCGTCGACGTCACCGGCGTCGTCCTCACCAAGCTCGACGGCACGGCCAAGGGCGGCATCGTCGTGTCGGTGCAGCGCGAGCTCGGCATCCCGGTCAAGCTCATCGGCCTGGGCGAGGGGCCCGACGACCTCGCGCCGTTCGAGCCGCAGGCGTTCGCCGAGGCGCTGGTCGGCGGCGCGGAGACCGACCGGGCCGCCTAGCGCCGTCCTAGCCGTCTGCCGGTTCGGGCGCCCAGCGCTGCTCGATGCGCCCGAACCGCCAGACGGCCAGGGCCGCTCCCCAGGCGACGGCGAAGAGGCCGACCGTGGCGATCCCGACGAACTCGAGGTCCAACGACGCCGCCCAGGCGAGCGGACCCGACTCGACGCCCAACCGGTCGACGAGGAGCCCGGCCAGCACGAGCGTGCCGATGACGAGGGCGACGGTGACCGACAGCAGCGTGACGGTCAGGTTGTAGAAGACCTTGCGGACCGGCTTGAGGAACGCCCAGCCATAGGCCCGCGACATGAGGATGCCGTCGGCGGTGTCGAACAGGCTCATGCCCGCGGCGAACAGCACGGGCAGCACGAGGATCGCGTACCAGGGCAGGACGAAGGCGGCCGATCCCGCGGCGAGGACCAGCAGCGCGACCTGGGTGGCCGTGTCGAAGCCCAGCCCCATGAGCAGCCCGACGGGGTAGAGGTGCCACGGCTTGCTCACCCGCCGGGTCACGCGCCCGAGCAACCGAGCGAGGAAGCCGCGGTTGTGCAGGTGGCGCTCCAGCTCCGCTTCGTCGAACTCCCCGCTGCGCATCTGTCGGAAGACCTTGGCGATGCCGATCGCGGCGACGAGGTTCATCAGGCCGATGAGCAGGAGGAAGACGCCGGCGACGACCGTCCCGACGAGGCCGAGTGCCTGGCCCACGCCGGAGTCCTCGTCCTGCACCACACCGGCGACCGAGCGGACCCCGAGGACGAGCAGCAGGGCGGCGCCGAACACCACGGACGAGTGCCCGAGGGAGAACCAGAACCCGGAAGAGACCGAGGACTTCCCCTCGCCGACGAGCTTGCGCGTGGTGTTGTCGATCGAGGCGATGTGGTCGGCGTCGAAGGCGTGTCGCACGCCCAGCATGTAGGCCGTCAGGCCGACCCCGACGCCCAGCACGCCCGTGCTGCCGAGGCTGTAGCCGTGTGGGGCGACCGCGAGGACCAGTACACCCCAGCCGATGACGTGCAGCAGGAGCACGAACGCGGTCATTCCCGCGATGGCCCGCCGGTCGCGCCCCGAGAACCGGCGGCTGGTCGCGGCGGACGGGGGCGGGGCGGTCGCGCCGGCTGGGTGCACGCCCCGACCTTAGTGCGAACGACTTGCAACAACACCCCGCAGGGTCGGTCGCCGTGTGGGCCCCGCCACGGATCGGAGCGTGCGCAACACGACTGGAACACGGGGGCCGGACACGCGGCGCGGAGTTCACCGTCCCGAAACAGCGTCGCGCGCCCAGGCGAAACAGGTCGACGGCACCGTGAACGCCACGTCGCCCCCAGGGACGGGGGCGCCGGCCCCACCCATCCGTCCCCGGTGCGCCCCCGTGGTCCCGGGTCCGTCCTTCCTCGTGGCCGTCCCCGTGACGGCCACCGATCCCGTCAGGAGGTTGCCGTGGACACCGGCGACACCGCCTGGGTTCTCGCCAGCGCCGCCCTGGTGCTGCTGATGACCCCCGGCCTGGCGCTCTTCTACGGCGGCATGGTCCGCGCGAAGAGCGTCCTGAACATGATGATGATGAGCTTCGGGGCACTCGCGCTGATCGGCGTCCTGTGGGTCCTCTACGGCTACTCGATGGCGTTCGGCGACGACGTCGGCGGCGGCCTGCTGGGCAACCCCTTCGAGTTCTTCGGCCTCTCCGGCCTGCTCGGCACCGAGGGCATCGACAACGGCTTCGCGGCCACCGAGCTCGTCTTCACCGTCCCGTCGATGGCCTTCGTCGCCTTCCAGGGGATGTTCGCCATCCTCACCGTCGCGCTGATCTCCGGGGCGATCGCCGACCGCGCCCGCTTCGGCCCCTGGATGGTCTTCGCGGGCATCTGGGCCACGGTCGTCTACTTCCCGGTCGCGCACTGGGTCTTCGCCTTCGACGGCGCGGAGTCCGAGACCGGCGGCTGGATCGCCAACAGCCTCCTCGCGATCGACTTCGCCGGCGGCACCGCGGTGCACATCAACGCCGGTGCGGCGGGCCTCGCCCTCGCCCTGGTGCTCGGCAAGCGCCGCGGCTTCGGCCGCGACCCCATGCGGCCGCACAACCTGCCGCTGGTCATGGCCGGCGCCGGCCTGCTGTGGTTCGGCTGGTTCGGCTTCAACGCCGGCTCGGCGCTGGCGGCCAACGGCCAGGCCGCCGAGGTGTTCGTGACCACCCTGGTCGCGACCTCCGCCGCGGCCCTGGGCTGGCTGGCCACGGAGAAGATCCGCGACGGCCACGCCACCTCGCTGGGCGCCGCCTCCGGTGTCGTCGCCGGCCTGGTCGCGATCACGCCGGCCTGCTCCTCGGTCACGCCGGTCGGCGCGATCCTCGTCGGCCTGATCGCCGGCGTCCTCTGCGCCCTCGCCGTCGGCCTGAAGTACAAGCTGGGCTACGACGACTCGCTCGACGTCGTCGGCGTCCACCTCGTCGGTGGCCTGTGGGGCACCCTCGCGGTCGGCCTGTTCGCCTCGGCGGCCACCACGGCCGGCGTCGACGGGCTCTTCTACGGCGGCGGCGTCGACCAGCTGTGGCGGCAGGCCATCGGCGCGTTCGCCGTCCTGGTGTTCTCCTTCGTGGTCACCTTCGTCATCGGCTTCGCCATCCAGAAGGTCATGGGCTTCCGGGTCTCCGAGGAGGACGAGGTCAGCGGCATCGACACCGCCGTGCACGCCGAGTCGGGGTACGACTTCGCGTCGCTCGGCGGCGGTGGGGGAGCATCGGTCACCGGCCAGACGTCCGTCTCGGCCCGTAGCACGGAAGGGGTCGGGGCGTGAAGCTGGTCACCGCCATCATCAAGCCGTTCAAGCTCGACGACGTGAAGAACGCCCTCGAGCTGATCGGGATCGCCGGCCTCACGGTCAGCGAGGTCCAGGGCTTCGGCCGCCAGCGGGGGCACACCGAGGTCTACCGAGGGGCGGAGTACCAGGTGGACTTCGTGCCGAAGGTCCGCATCGAGGTCGTCGTCAGCGAGCTCGACGCCGCCCGCGTCGTCGACGCCGTCGTGGAGGCCGCCTCCACGGGGCAGATCGGCGACGGCAAGGTGTGGGTCACCACGATCGACGAGATCGTCCGGGTCCGCACCGGCGAGCGCGGGGACGACGCGCTCTGAGCAGGGCTGCGTGAGCAGCTGAGGACACCCGTCGGCCGGGGCAGCGGGGCAACCCGTCGCCCCGGCCGACGCACTTCCACCGAGGCCGGACCGGTCGCGCAGAGGGGACGACGTGCTGGACATCGAGGCGCTGCCGGGGATGCTCCGCGCCGAGCGGGTGGCGGCGCTGGACTCCTGGCTGACCGGCCTGCTGGCCGACGCCGCGGCGGGGACGCCGCCGCCGAAGCAGCGCCGCGGGGCTCCGCCGCCCCGCTCCGGCACCGAGGGCCTCGCGCTCGTCGCCGTCGGCAGTCTGGGCCGGCGCGAGCCGCCGCCGCACGGCGACCTCGACCTGGTGCTCGTCCACGACGGCCGGCCGGAGATCGCCGCCCTCGCCGACGCCGTCTGGTACCCGATCTGGGACGCCGGCCTGCGCCTGGACCACTCGGTGCGGTCGGTGTCGGAGGCGGTCTCGGTCGCCTCGGCCGACGTCAAGGCCGGGCTGGGGCTCCTCGACGCCCGCCTCGTCGCCGGCGATCCCGAGCTGGCCGCCGGCCTGCGCGCGGCGACGCTGGCCAGCTGGCGCGCCTCGGCGTCGAAGCTGCTGCCGCAGCTGCGCGACCTGCGGCGCGGCCGGGCCCGCCAGGTCGGCGAGCTGGCCTTCCTCCTCGAGCCCGACCTCAAGGAGGCCTACGGCGGCCTGCGCGAGGGCCAGGTGCTGCGCGCCATCGCCGCCGCCCAGCTGGCCGACGAGCCGACCGCCGAGGCCGAGCAGGCCTACGCCTTCCTGCTCGACGTCCGCGACGAGCTGCGCCGGCGCAGCGGCCGGCCCGGCGACGTCCTGGTCCGCCAGGAGCAGCGGCCGGTGGCCGACGCCCTGGGGCTGGCCGACGAGGACGCGCTGCTGCGCGAGGTGAGCCTGGCCGGGCGCCGGCTGGCCTTCGTCGCCGACGAGACGTGGCGGCGGGTCGACGCGGCGCTCGTCCGCCGTCCCCGCGGCCGCTACCGCCGGGTCCGCCGCGAGCCGCTGGCCGACGGCGTCGTCCGGCAGGGCGACGAGGTCGTGCTGGCCCGCGACGCGAAGCCCGCCGCCGACCCCGGGCTGCTGCTGCGCGCCGCGGCGGCCGCGGCCCGGGCCGACGTGCCGCTGTCGCCCTACACGCTCAAGGTGCTCGCGGTGCACACGCCGCCGCTGCCGGAGCCCTGGCCGGCCGAGGTGCGCTGGTGGTTCCTCAGACTGCTGGCCAGCGGCCGGCCCGCCGTCGCCGTCCTGGAGCAGCTCGACCAGGAGGGTCTGCTCGCCCGGCTGCTGCCGGAGTGGGACCGGGTGCGCTCGCTGCCGCAGCGGCACCCGTGGCACCGCTTCACCGTGGACCGGCACCTCGTGGAGGCCGCCGCGGCCGCCGCCGAGCTCACCCACGACGTCGACCGGCCCGACCTGCTCCTCGTCGGGGCGCTGCTGCACGACATCGGCAAGGGCTGGCCCGGCGACCACAGCGTCGTCGGCGAGCCGATCGCCGCCGCCATCGCCGCGCGGATGGGGTTCACCCCGGCCGACGTCGCCACGGTCGCCGCGCTCGTGCGGCACCACCTGCTCCTGCCCGACACCGCCACCCGGCGCGACATCGACGACCCGGCGACGGTCGACCGGGTGGCCGGCACGATCGGCCGCGACCCGGCGGTGCTGCAGCTGCTGCACGCGATCGCCCAGGCCGACGGCGCGGCGACCAGCGCCTCGGCGTGGTCGCCGTGGAAGGCGCACCTCGTCGCCGGGCTCGTGGCCCGGGTGCAGGCGCGGCTCGGCACGACGGCGGCCGACGATCCGGAGCCGGTGCTGCACCCCACCGAGCCGCAGGTGAGCGCGACGGCGCCGGGCGGCCCCGGCGCGCTGACCGTCGGCGTGGAGGACGTCGCCGACGGCCAGCAGGTGACCATCGGCGCACCCGACCAGCACGGCCTGTTCAGCGTCCTGGCCGGGGTGCTCGCGCTCAACCAGCTCGACGTGCGGGCGGCCAAGGTGTCGGCGGAGAACGGGCACGCGACCGCCGTCTTCGCCGTGCGCCCGCGGTTCGGGCGGGCGCCGGTGCCCGAGATCCTGGCCGACGGCGTGCGGGCGGCGCTGGAGGGCACGCTCTCGCTCGCCGACCGGCTGCGCCAGCGGGAGGCCGACTACCGGCAGAACGGCGGGCGCAGCGCGCCACCGCGCATCTCGTGGCACGACTCGGAGGTCAGCGGCGTGGCCACGGGCATCGTCGAGGTCCGCGCCGGCGACCGGGCGGGGCTGCTGTACCGGCTCACCGCCGCGATCGCCGACGAGGGGCTCGACGTGACCTCCGCCCGGATCGAGACCTTCGGCGCCGACGCGGCCGACAGCTTCTACGTGGTGAACCCCGAGGGGCGGCCGATCGACGCCGAGCAGCGGCAGCGGGTCGAGGCGGCGCTGGTCGACGCCGCGCGGGGGGCTCCGGCCGACGTCTCCTAGCGCACGCGACCCCGTCCTGTCGCGCGACACGCCGGGCCGGGTTCCCGGCTCCCGTCGGTGGGTCGTGCGAGTGTCGACGCCGCGGGACGGACCGGTCCCGCCGAGCGACGAGGGGGAGTTCTCGTGGAGAGCCGGACCTGGCCCTGCCCGACCTGCGGCGACGACCGCGACTTCGTGCAGCCGCCGTGCGTCGACGGCCACACCGGGGACGGCAGCGAGTGCCCCGAGTGGGCGTGCGCGGACTGCGGCACCGCGCTGGTGGTCGGCGACGTCGTCCCCGTGGTCGCGATGCGGCTGACCCGCGCGGCCTGAGCTTTCCCGCAGCCGCCTGGATACCCTGGCTGCAGGAGGCGCGGCTCGGCCGTGCCCGGAATCTCTGCTGAGGACGTGCTGTGTTCGAGACGCTCTCCGACCGCCTGGACAAGGTCTTCACCGGCCTGCGGGGCAAGGGTCGGCTGACCGACGCCGACATCGACGCGACGGCGCGGGAGATCCGCATCGCGCTGCTCGAGGCCGACGTCGCGCTGCCCGTGGTGCGGGCGTTTATCAACGCGATCAAGGAGCGGGCCCGCGGGTCCGAGGTCTCGCAGGCGCTGAACCCGGCGCAGCAGGTCATCAAGATCGTCAACGAGGAGCTCATCGGCATCCTCGGCGGCGAGACCCGCCGGCTGCGGTTCGCCAAGACCTCGCCGACGGTGATCATGCTCGCCGGCCTGCAGGGCTCCGGCAAGACGACGCTCGCCGGCAAGCTGGGCCGCTGGCTGAAGTCGCAGGGGCACACGCCGCTGCTCGTGGCCGCCGACCTGCAGCGCCCGAACGCGGTCAACCAGCTGTCGATCGTCGCCGGCCAGGCCGGGGTCGACGTGTTCGCGCCCGAGCCCGGCAACGGCATCGGCGACCCGGTGCGGGTGGCGGCCGACTCGATCGACCACGCCCGCCGCACCATGCACGACGTCGTCGTCGTCGACACGGCCGGCCGCCTCGGCATCGACGCCGAGCTGATGGCGCAGGCCGCGGCGATCCGCGACGTCGTCCAGCCCGACGAGACGCTGTTCGTCGTCGACGCGATGATCGGTCAGGACGCCGTCACCACGGCCGAGGCCTTCCGCGACGGCGTGGGCTTCTCCGGCGTCGTGCTCACCAAGCTCGACGGCGACGCCCGCGGTGGTGCCGCGCTCTCGGTCCGCTACGTGACCGGGCAGCCGATCATGTTCGCCTCCACCGGCGAGAAGCTCACCGACTTCGACGTCTTCCACCCCGAGCGGATGGCCTCGCGCATCCTCGGCATGGGAGACGTGCTCACCCTCATCGAGCAGGCCGAGCAGGCCTTCGACGCCGAGCAGGCCGAGAAGATGGCCGGCAAGCTCGTCAGCCGCGAGGGCTTCACGCTCGAGGACTTCCTCGAGCAGATGATGGCGATCCGCAAGATGGGCCCGATCGCCAACCTGCTCGGCATGCTGCCCGGCGCCGGGCAGATGAAGGAGCAGCTCAAGCAGATCGACGACCGCGACCTCGACCGGACCGCGGCGATCATCCGCTCGATGACGCCGGAGGAGCGGGTCAACTCCAAGATCATCAACGCCTCGCGGCGGGTCCGGATCGCCAACGGCTCGGGCGTGAGCGTCACCGACGTCAACCAGCTGCTGGAGCGCTTCGCGCAGGCCCAGAAGATGATGGGCCAGATGGCCGGCAGCATGGGCCTGCCCGGGATGGGCCCCATGTCGAAGAAGGCCCGGGGCCGGCAGATGCAGGCCCAGTCGAAGAAGGGCAAGAAGGGCAAGGGGAAGGGCAAGAGCGGCCCCGCCCGCCGGCCCATGGGCGCGCCCGGCGGGCTGCCGGGTGGCTTCCCCGGCGGCGCCGGCGGCTTCCCCGGCGGGATGCCCGGCGGCATGCCGAGCCTGCCCCCGGGTCAGGGCCTGCCCGACCTGTCCAAGCTCAACTTCGACCAGTTCAAGGACGACGGCGGCCGGTGACCCCCGCCGTCCACCTCGCCGGTGTCGTCCTCCCCGAGGGGGAGCACCGCGACCTGTGGGTGCGCGACGGGCGGATCACCTTCGACCCGGTGCCCGGCGCCGAGACGGTCAGCCGCGGCGGCTGGCTGCTGCCCGGCCTGGTCGACGCCCACTGCCACGTCGGCATCGGCCCGGGCGGCGCCCCCGTGGAGGACCCCGCGGAGCTGCGCGCGCAGGCCATCGCCGAGCGCGACGCCGGCGTCCTCGCGCTGCGCGACTGCGGCGTCCCGGTCGACACCCGCTCCCTCGACGACGACCCGGAGCTGCCGCGGATCATCCGCGCCGGCCGGCACGTCGCGGCGCCGCGCCGCTACATGCCCGGCGTGGCCGTCGAGGTCGCGCCCCCCGATCTCGCCGCCGAGGTGACCACGCAGGCCGGCCGCGGCGACGGCTGGGTGAAGCTGGTCGGCGACTGGATCGACCGCGGCGTCGGCGACCTGGCCCCCGAGTGGCCGCGCGAGGCGGTGGAGGCCGCGATCGCCGCCGCGCACGCCGCGGGCGCGCGGGTCACGGCGCACACCTTCGGCACCGACGCGCTGCCCGACCTCATCGACGCCGGCATCGACTGCATCGAGCACGGCACCGGGCTGACCGAGGAGCTCATCGGCCGGATGGCCGCCCGGGGCACCGCCGTCGTCCCCACGCTGGTCAACGTCGAGAACTTCCCCGGCTTCGCCGCGGCGGGGGAGCAGAAGTTCCCCGCGTACGCCTCCACGATGCGCCGGCTGCACGCCTCGGCCGGCGCCGTCGTCCGGGCCGCGTACGACGCCGGCGTGCCCGTGTTCGCCGGCACCGACGCCGGCGGCGGGATCGCGCACGGCCGGATCGCCGACGAGATCCGGGCCCTCGCGGCGGCCGGGCTGCCCGCCGAGGCCGCCCTGGCGGCCGGGTCGTGGGCCGCCCGGGACTGGCTCGGGCTGCCGTGCCTGGAGGAGGGGGCGCTGGCCGACGTCGTCGTCTACGACGCCGACCCGTGCGCCGACCTCGACGTGCTGGCCCGCCCCGCGCTGCGCATCCTGCGCGGCCGCATCGTCTGAGCGGAGTCCGAGGGCGCGGGAAGTGCGGTCCTCGGACTCCGCTGCGCTCAGACGCTGACCCCGGCGGCCACGCAGGCCTCGCCGAAGGCGGTGATGGGCTCGTCGAGGACCGGCAGGGCGTCGAGGATCGGGGTGCCGGCCTCGACCTCGTCGATCACGGGACGATCTCGGCCGGGTCGATGGCGCCGGTCCCGTCCACCCCGAAGAGGGCGAGCGCGACGTGGCCGTACCAGCCGGCGACGGCCTGGCAGAGGCCCACGTCGCCGGGCACGCCCTGCCCCGGGACGGGTAGCTGCTCGCCGTCGGTGCCGGTCGGGGCAGCGGTGGGGTCGGCGGTCCCGGTCGAGCCGGTCTCCTCGAGCGGTGGGTCGGCGGTCTCGCTCGCCTCGGCGGCCGCCGCTACCAGGGCGAGGGCGGCGGGCCGTCGGGGGGTGCGCATGGGATCTCCGTTCCGGTTACGGCCGCCGGCCCGTCGCGGAGCACCGTCGCCCGGCCCGCTTGCCCGGGACTTGCCGCGCGCTAGGCAGGGGGCCCGAGAGAGGGTGACCACCGCGCCGGCCGCGGACGACGTCACGCGCAGGGCCCCGCCGGAGCTCTCCGCCGTCCGCCGGGCGATGTCGAGGCCGAGGCCCGTGGAGCCGCCGCCGCTGCGGCCGCGCTCCAGCGACGCCTCGGGCACGCCCGGGCCGGAGCCGGCGACGGACACCTCGGCCCCGCCGTCGGCGCGGGGGCGGACCGCCACCCGGAACGCCGTCCCCTCCGGGGTGTGCGCGAAGACGTTGCCCAGCAGCGCGTCGACCGCGGCGCCGAGGTCGGCGGCGGCCACCCGGACCGGCAGCACGGCCTCGGGGGACGACAACGGTGGCGACAGCGGCAACAGCGGCCGCGGCTCCGATGACTGACCGCACGGCACCCGGGGCGGGCCCGGCCGAGTCCTCGGCCGGGCCCGCAGATATCGGTTGAGGTCTGCTGGGAGACTGGGTCCGTGCTCCTGCGGATGTCCTCTCTGTTCCTGCGCACGCTGCGCGACGACCCGGCCGACGCCGAGGTGCCGAGCCACCGGCTGCTCGTCCGCGCCGGCTACATCCGCCGCGCCGCGCCCGGCGGCTTCACCTGGCTGCCGCTGGGCTACCGGGTCTTCCGCAACGTCGAGCGGGTGATCCGCGAGGAGATGGACGCCATGGGCGCCCAGGAGGTGCACTTCCCGGCCCTCCTGCCGCGCGAGCCCTACGAGGCGACCGGCCGCTGGACGGAGTACGGCGACAGCCTGTTCCGGCTGCAGGACCGCCGCGGCAACGACTTCCTGCTCGGGCCGACGCACGAGGAGATGTTCACGCTCCTCGTGAAGGACATGTACTCGTCCTACAAGGACCTGCCGCTCTCGCTGTACCAGATCCAGACCAAGTACCGCGACGAGGCGCGTCCGCGGGCGGGCCTGTTCCGCGGTCGCGAGTTCACGATGAAGGACAGTTACTCCTTCGACGTCGACGACGCCGGGCTGGACCGCTCCTACACCGCCCACCGCGACGCCTACATCCGGATCTTCGACCGGCTGGGCCTGGAGTACGTCATCGTCTCGGCGATGTCGGGCGCCATGGGCGGGTCCAAGAGCGAGGAGTTCCTGCACCCGACCGAGATCGGCGAGGACACCTTCGTCCGCTCGCCCGGCGGGTACGCGGCCAACGTCGAGGCGGTCACCACCGTCGTCCCCGAGCCCGTGCCGCTCGACGGCCTGCCCGACGCGCACGTCGAGGACACCCCCGACACCCCGACGATCGAGACGCTCGTCGCGGTCGCGCAGCAGCTGTTCCCCGACGCGGGCTACACCGCGGCGTCCACGCTCAAGAACGTCGTGGTCACCCTCGTGCACCCGGACGGCGTCCGCGAGCCGCTCGTCATCGGCGTCCCGGGGGACCGCGAGGTCGACGCCAAGCGCCTCGAGGCGCAGGTCGCACCGGCCGAGGTCGAGCCGTTCGCCGACTTCGAGAAGCACCCGGCGCTGGTCAAGGGCTACATCGGCCCGGAGGTGCTGGGCAAGGACAGCGCGACCGGCATCCGCTACCTGGTCGACCCGCGCGTCGTGCCCGGCACCCGGTGGATCACCGGCGCCAACGAGGCCGGCAAGCACGTCTTCGACCTGGTGGCCGGGCGGGACTTCACCTGGGACGGCGTCATCGAGGCCGCCGAGGTGCTGCCGGGCGACCCCGCGCCCGACGGCTCCGGCCCGCTCGAGCTCGCCCGCGGCGTGGAGATGGGCCACATCTTCCAGCTGGGCCGCAAGTACGCCGACGCGCTGGACCTCAAGGTGCTCGACGAGAACGGCAAGCTCGTCACGGTCACGATGGGCTCCTACGGCATCGGCGTCTCCCGCGCCGTCGCCGCGATCGCCGAGTCCACGCACGACGAGCTGGGGCTGTGCTGGCCGCGGAGCATCGCGCCGGCCGACGTGCACGTGGTCGCCACGGGCAAGGACGCCGCGGTGTTCGAGGCGGCGCAGGCGCTGGCCGACGAGCTGGTCGCCGCCGGGCTCACCGTGCTCTACGACGACCGGCCCAAGGTCAGCCCCGGGGTGAAGTTCAAGGACGCCGAGCTGCTCGGCATGCCGACGATCGTCACGGTCGGCCGCGGGCTGGCCGAGGGCGTGGTCGAGCTGCGCGACCGGGCGAGCGGGGAGCGCCAGGAGGTGCCGGTCGGCGAGGCCGCCGCCCGCGTGCTGGCCGCCGTCCGCGGCTGAGGCCGCCGCCGTCGGGGACGTCGACATCGGCGCTCTCGCACGCCTCCGCCCCGGAAACCGTGCGACAGCGCCGATCTCGACGAGGATCACCCCGCGGCCGCGAGGCGTCGTCCCGGCATCTGGCATGATGGTCGGTCGAACACGGCGGTGGGCGGCCCTCTCACCGTTGCCGGCCGTGTCCCTGGCTCCGCCACCGGCGTACCCCCACACGTCGCGTCCGGCGAGCACCGACACTGCGTTCGAGGAGTACACCACCCACCGTGGCCACCAAGATCAAGCTCATGCGCCTGGGCAAGATGCGCGCGCCGTACTACCGCATCGTCGTCGCCGACGCCCGCACCAAGCGGGACGGGCGCTCGATCGAGACGATCGGCAAGTACCACCCGAAGGAGGAGCCCTCCTTCATCGAGGTCGACAGCGAGCGCGCCCAGTACTGGCTGGGCGTCGGCGCGCAGCCGACCGAGGCCGTCGCCGCGATCTTCCGCGTGACCGGTGACTGGCAGAAGTTCAAGGGCGAGCCGGCCCCGGCGCCGATGAAGGTCGCCGAGCCCAAGCCGGACAAGAAGGCCCTGTACGAGGCCGCCGTCCGCGCCGCCGGTGGCGAGGAGGCCGCCGAGGGCGCCACCACGCCGAGGAAGAAGGCCGCCCCGAAGAAGGCCGCCGAGGCGCCTGCCGAGACCGTGGCCGAGGCCGCGGCCGCCGGCGGCGAGGGCCCGGCCGCCGGTGGGCCGGCTGCGACGCCCGCCGAGTAAGACGTGCTCGAAGAAGCGCTCGAGCACCTGGTCAAGGGCATCGTCGACCACCCCGACGACGTCACCGTCGACCTGCTCAACAGCCGCCGCGGCAAGACCCTCGAGGTCCGGGTGCACCCCGACGACCTCGGCAAGGTCATCGGCCGCGGCGGGCGCACCGCCAAGGCGCTGCGCCAGGTCATGACCGGCGTCGGCGGCCGCGGCCTGCGGGTCGACGTCGTCGACACCGACGGACGCTGAACGCACCTGAGCACGACCCCTGACACCCCGGACACCGTGGTGGTCGGCCGCATCGGCCGGCCCCACGGCGTCCGGGGTGAGGTCACCCTCGAGGTCCGCACCGACGACCCCGACCTGCGCTTCACCCCCGGGGCCGCCCTGGTCACCGACCCCGCCTCCCGCGGCCCGCTGACCATCGAGAGCGCCCGCTGGCACCGCGACGTGCTGCTGCTGACGTTCGAGGGCGTCGCGAGCCGCGAGGCCGCCGAGGAGCTGCGCGACACCCTCCTGCTGGTCGACGTCGCGGCGCTGCCCGACCTCGACGACCCCGACGACTTCTACGACCACCAGCTGGTCGGTCTGACCGCGCGGCTGACCGACGACACGGTCCTGGGCGAGGTGGCGGCCGTCCGCCACGAGGGCGCCGACCTGCTGGTGGTGCGCCGGCCGGACGGCGGCGAGGTGCTGATCCCGTTCGCCAAGGCCATCGTCCCCACCGTCGACCTCGCGGCCGGGCACCTCGTGGTCGACCCGCCCGAGGGGCTGCTGGAGCTCTGATGGGCTACCGCATCGACGTCGTCACGATCTTCCCCGAGTACCTGGCGCCGCTGCGCCAGTCGCTGCTCGGCAAGGCCGCCGAGCGCGGACTGGTGAGCATCGCCGTCCACGACCTGCGGCGGTGGACCGACGACGTCCACCGCACCGTGGACGACGCCCCGTACGGCGGCGGCCCCGGCATGGTGATGCGCCCCGAGCCGTGGGGACGGGCGCTCGACGACGTCCGCCCGCCGGGCACCCGGCTGGTCGTGCCGACGCCGGCCGGGCGCCGGTTCACCCAGGCCATGGCCGCGGAGTGGGCCGCCGAGCCGGGGCTGGTCTTCGCCTGCGGCCGCTACGAGGGCATCGACCAGCGGGTCGCCGACTGGGCCGCGGCCGCCGGGCCGGTGTCCGAGGTCTCGCTGGGCGACTACGTGCTGGCCGGCGGCGAGTCCGCCGTCCTGGTCATGGTCGAGGCGGTCACCCGCCTGCTGCCCGGCGTCGTCGGCAACCGCGAGTCGGTCGAGTACGACTCGCACGCCGACGGCCTGCTCGAGGGACCCTCCTACACCCGCCCGGCGTCGTGGCGCGGGCTCGACGTCCCGCCGGTGCTGCTCTCCGGCGACCACGCGGCGATCGCGCGCTGGCGGCGGGCCGAGTCGCTGCGGCGCACCGCCGCCCGCCGGCCCGACCTGCTGGCCGGCCTGCCGGAGGACGCGCTGTCGGACGCCGACCGGGCGGTCCTCGAGGGTGGCTGAGCGACCCCGGATCCGCGCCAGCGCGCGTGTGGTCCTGCTCGACCCGGGGGGACGGGTCCTGCTGTTCGGCGCGCGGCTGGTCGACCTGAGCACCCCGCCCGGGCCGGTCCTGTACTGGTACACGCCCGGCGGCGAGGTCGAGGCGGGGGAGCCGGTGCGGCTGGCCGCGGCGCGGGAGCTGGCCGAGGAGATCGGGCTCGTCGTCGACCCGGCGGTCCTCGAGGGGCCGGTGTGGATCCGCCGCGTCGTCGTCCCGTTCCTCGGCGAGCTGGTCGACGCGCGGGAGACCTACTTCGTCCTCCGCGACGTCGAGCACGAGGTCGACGTCAGCGGCCAGACCGAGCTGGAGCTCTACGAGGACCAGCCGTGGCGCTGGTGGACGCCGGCGGAGGTCGCCGCGAGCGGCGAGGAGTTCGCCCCGCGGGAGCTCGCCGCGGTGCTGCCGGAGCTGCTCGCGGGCCCCTGGACGGGGCCGCCGCGCAGCGTCGACTGAAGTTGTGGCACAGTAGAGAGCTGCTGCAGACGTCAGTGCCGCTGACGCACGCGCTCCGCGAGAGCCGCTGCCCCCGCCGAAGGCCAGCCGGGGACCACGGCTGTCCGGACCGGGAACGAACCACCGCTAGGACGACAGGACTGCTGAGATGAACACCCTGGACGCACTCGACGCCGACTCGCTGCGCGACGACATCCCCGAGTTCCGTCCCGGCGACACCGTCAAGGTGCACGTCCGCGTCGTCGAGGGCAACCGCTCGCGCATCCAGGTCTTCCAGGGCGTCGTCATCCGCCGTCAGGGCGGCGGCATCCGCGAGACCTTCACCGTGCGCAAGGTGAGCTTCGGCGTCGGCGTGGAGCGCACCTTCCCGGTGCACACCCCGGTCGTCGAGAAGATCGAGGTCGTCACCCGCGGCGACGTGCGCCGCGCGAAGCTGTACTACCTCCGCGAGCTGCGCGGCAAGGCCGCCAAGATCAAGGAGAAGCGCGAGCCGGTCGCGCGCTGACCCCACGCACCACTCGTCGCACCCGGGTCCCCCGGGGTGACCACGGCGGGTCCTGCCCGGCCGTACGCTGGTCCCCGATGAGCAGCGATCGGCCCGCGGGGCCCGCCGACGGCGTTCCGGGGGACGACGGCCAGCCCCGCTCCGGTCAGCCGGAGACCACGGAGGACGAACCGACGCCGGAGCGGCAGGCACGCTCCCGGCGCAGGCGCCGGGACGAGCCGAAGAAGAAGGGCTCGCTGCTGCGCGAGCTCCCGGTCCTGCTGCTGATCGCCTTCGTCCTGGCACTGCTGGTCAAGACCTTCTTCGTGCAGGCGTTCTTCATCCCCTCCGGGTCGATGGAGCAGACCCTGCACGGCTGCACCGGCTGCACCGGCGACCGCGTGCTGGTCAACAAGGTGCCGTACTGGTTCGGCGAACCCGAGCCCGGCGACATCGTCGTCTTCAAGGGCCCCGACACCTGGTCGCCGGAGGTCGAGGTCTCCGAGCCCAGCAACTGGTTCTCGGGCGCCCTGCTGTGGCTGGGCCGCTCGATCGGGGTCGCGCCGCCCAGCGAGGACGACTACGTCAAGCGGGTGATCGCCACCGGCGGGCAGACGGTCGAGTGCTGCGATGCCGAAGGGCGGGTGACCGTCGACGGCGACCCGCTCGACGAGCCCTACATCTACGAGGACAACCCGATCGAATCGCGCCGTTTCGGCCCGGTGACCGTTCCCGACGGCCGGCTCTGGGTGATGGGGGACCACCGGTCGGCCTCGGCCGATTCCCGCAACCACGTCGGCGACGAGTACTCCGGGACCGTCGCGGTGTCCGACGTCATCGGCAAGGCCGCCGTCATCGTGTGGCCGCTGGACCGGTTCGGCCTGCTCGCCTCCCCGGACATCCAGGGGCTGGAGGCCGCCGGCAGGCCCGGTGCGGTCGTCGCCCCGGAGGCCGTGGGCCTGGCGGCCGTGGTGCCGTTCGCGCTGTGGCGCCGCCGGCGCCGTCGCTGAAACCATTCGCGCCGCCATTCCCGAATGGCCGAGCGCCGTTTCGCGTGTGACCCGGGACGCAGGGAACGGCATTTGCTCGCCGTCCCAGAAATTTCCCGAAAAGGGGTAAAGCAACCGTTTCACCCTTCCGATGGAGGTGTTGGAACTTCCCGGAGTTGAAACGGAGTCAGTTGTGTCTGCACCCATGGCGAGCACCGCCCGCGGCGTGACCCGCGTGCTCCTCCTCGCCGACAGCCCCGTGCTGCGTCGCGGCCTGGTCAGCATGGTCAACGAGACCGCCGGCATGCAGTCCGTGGGCACCCCGGGCGAGCTGCGCCGGGCCCTGACCCTGGTCGAGACCGCCCGCCCCGACGCCGTCGTGGTCGAGCTGGGTTCGGGCAAGGCGGCCACCCTCAACGCCTGCCGCGACCTGCGTCGCCGGTTCCCCCGCGTGACGATCGTGGCGCTGGCCACCTCCGAGGACCCGGCCGTCGTCAACGAGGCCGTGGCCGCCGGTGTCCGGGGCTACCTGCTCATGAACACCTCGCCCACGCTGCTCGGCTGGGCGATCCTGGCCGCCCGCGCCGGCCGCACCGTCGTCGACCCGCAGATCCGCCGGGTCGAGCCGTCGGCCGTGCCGGCGGGCAAGCCGTTCGTCCCCGAGGTGCCGCTGACCCGCCGCGAGCAGGACGTGCTCGACGAGCTGATCCAGGGTCAGTCCAACCGCCAGATCGGGCGCAACCTGTTCATCAGCGAGGACACGGTCAAGAGCCACGTCAAGGCCATCCTGCGCAAGCTGGGTGCCCGCGACCGCGCCCACGCGGTGTCGCTGGTGCTCTCCTCGCGCGGCGGTGCCGGTGGCGCCTGCACCTGCGGCGCGCACGCGCTGACCGCCGCCGCGGCCGAGGTCGACGCGGACGCCTGACCCGCACCACCCACAGCACGGACCGTCCGCCTCCTCGGCGGTCCGACCCCGGCTCGGGCCGGTCCCCCTCGCGGGGGACCGGCCCGAGCCGTGTCCGCCGGGTGGTGTCCGCCGCCGTCCTGTCCCCGCCTCGTCGTAGGGTCGGACGGCGATGGCTCTGCGTCCCCTCCCCGCCCGCTCCGCTTCCCCCGAGCAGCCGGCCGACGAGCGTGCCGATGCTTTGTGGGACATGGAACGACGCCTGCGCCGGCGCGGGTTCGCCGCGATCGCCGGCGCCGACGAGGCCGGCCGCGGCGCCTGCGCCGGACCGCTCGTCGCCGCGGCGTGCATCCTCCCGGCGGGGCGCCGCGGCCGCGTCCCCGGCCTGGCCGACTCGAAGCTGCTCACCGCCCCCGCGCGGGAGCGGGTCTACGCCGAGGTCGTCGCGCGCGCGGTCGCCTGGTCGGTCGTCGTCATCCCGGTCGAGGACCTCGACGCCCGCGGCATGCACGTCACCAACCTCGAGGCGCTGCGCCGGGCGGTGTGCGCGCTCGACCCGTCGCCCGACTACGTGCTCACCGACGGTTTCCCGGTGCCCGGCCTCGCCCGGCCCACCCTCGCCGTGTGGAAGGGGGACCGGGTGGCCGCCTGCGTGGCCGCCGCCTCGGTGCTGGCCAAGGTGACGCGGGACCGCATGATGCTCGAGCTGCACGAGCGCTGGCCCGAGTACGACTTCGCGGGCCACAAGGGCTACATCACCGACGTGCACAGCGCCGCCCTGGAGCGGCACGGACCCTGCCCGGAGCACCGGATGCGCTTCATCAACGTGGCCCGGGCCCGCGATGCCCGCCTCGCCGCCCACGCCGGGCGGGCCCTCCAGCTGACCGGTCCCGCCGGGATGGTCGATGATGGACCCATGACGCCGGGGACTGGGCGATGAGCACCGAGGATCTCGAGAAGTACGAGACCGAGATGGAGCTGCAGCTCTATCGCGAGTACCGGGACATCGTCCGCCAGTTCACCTACGTGGTGGAGACCGAGCGGCGGTTCTACCTGGCCAACTCGGTGGACCTGCAGGTCCGCGAGGCCGGCGGCGAGGTGTTCTTCGAGCTCAAGCTCAGCGACGCCTGGGTGTGGGACATGTACCGGCCGGCTCGGTTCGTGCGCAACGTGCGCGTGCTGACGTTCAAGGACGTCAACGTCGAGGAGCTGGACAAGCCCGACCTCGAGCTGCCCTCCTCCTAGCTCCGTCCACAGCCGGGAGCCGGATCCACAGACCGCGGTCGAGCGGTCCGCACCGCCCGGCGGCGGGCGAGGCTCGGGGGGTGTCCACCACCTCGGACCTGGGGGTCCACGGCGAGCGCGTCGCCGCCGCCTACCTGACCGACGCGGGCCTGCGCCTGCTCGACCGCAACTGGCGCTGCCGCGAGGGCGAGCTCGACATCGTGGCCCGCGAGGGCGACGCGCTGGTCTTCTGCGAGGTGAAGACCCGGCGCGGCACCGGCTTCGGCCACCCGGTCGAGGCGGTGACCCCCGCGAAGCAGCGCCGGCTGCGCACGCTGGCCCAGCGCTGGCTGGCCGCGCACGACGAGCACGCGCCCGACCTGCGCTTCGACGTCGTCGGCGTGCTCGTGCGGCCCGACCGGCCGGCGCTGGTCACCCACCTGCGCGGGGCGTTCTCGTGACGCTCGCCCGCACGTGGTCGGTGGGGCTGGTCGGCGTCTCCGGGGCGCTGGTCGAGATCGAGGTCGACGCGGCCTCCGGGGTGCCGCACACGGCGCTGGTGGGGCTGCCCGACGCGGTGGTCCGCCAGTCGGTCGACCGGGTGCGCGCGGCCATCACGACGGTCGGGGCGAGCTGGCCGCAGCGCCGGGTCACGATCAGCCTGTCGCCGGCGTCCATGCCGAAGCAGGGCAGCGGCTTCGACCTGGCGCTCGCCGTGGCCGTGCTGGCCGCCGCGGAGGTCGTCCGCGGCCCCGACGTGGAACGCCTCGTGCTCCTCGGCGAGCTCGGCCTCGACGGGTCGGTGCGCGGCATCCGCGGGGTCCTGCCCGCCGTCCTGGCGGCCGCCCGCGCCGGGCACCGGCGGGTCGTGGTGCCGCCGGCCAACGCCGACGAGGCGGCGCTGGTCGCCGGCGCCGAGGTCCTCGCCGCGCCCACGCTGGCCGGGCTCGTCGACCACCTCACCGGCGGCGAGCGGCTGGTCCCGCACGTCCGCGGGACGTTGCCGCCGCCGCGGCCCGGGCCCGACCTCGCCGACGTCGTCGGCCAGACCGCGGGACGGCGGGCCGTGGAGGTCGCCGCCGCCGGCGGGCACCACCTGTACCTGACCGGCCCGCCGGGGGCGGGCAAGACGATGCTGGCCGAACGGCTGCCCGGGCTGCTGCCGCCGCTCGACGACGACGCCGCGCTCGAGGTCACGGCGATCCACTCGATCGCGGGCACGCTGCCGCCCGGGGCGCCGCTGATCACCCGCCCGACCTTCGAGTCACCGCACCACTCGGCCACCCTCGCCTCGCTCGTGGGCGGCGGGTCGGGCCAGATCCGGCCGGGCGCGGTGTGCCGGGCGCACCGCGGGGTGCTCTTCCTCGACGAGGCGCCGGAGTTCCCGCGTGCGGTGCTCGACACGCTGCGCCAGCCGCTGGAACGGGGCTCGGTGACCATCCAGCGGGTCGGTGGCTCGGCGACCTTCCCGTGCCGCGCCCAGCTGGTGCTGGCGGCCAACCCGTGCCCGTGCGCCAGCGCGGCGGGCGACGCCGCCTGCACCTGCAGCGCGCTCGAGCGGCGGCGGTACCAGTCCCGGCTGTCCGGTCCGCTGCTCGACCGCATCGACCTGCGGGTCGACCTGCCGCCCGTCACCCGGGCGGCGTGGCTGGACGGCCTGGGGACGCCGGAGCCGTCGGCGGCGGTGGCCGCCCGGGTGGCCGCCGCGCGAGCCGCGGCGGCCCAGCGGCTGCGGGGGAGCGGGTACGCCCTCAACGCGCACGTGCCCGGGCGGCTGCTCCGCGAGCGGTGGACGGTCCCGCGGTCGTCGCTCACGCTGGTCGAGCGGGCGCTGGAGCGCGGCGCCCTGTCGGTCCGCGGCTACGACCGGGTGCTGCGGGTCGCGTGGACCGTCGCCGACCTCGCCGGTCGCACGGTGCCGGACGCCGACGACGTCGCCGAGGCCCTCGGCATGCGCCTGCAGCGGGCGGCGGCGTGAGCCTCGACGAGGACCTCGCCGAGGCGGCCGCGGCGCCGGGGGAGCGCACCCCCGGCCTGCTGCGGGCCCGCGCCTGGCTCAGCCGGGCCGTGGAGCCCGGCACCGTCGACCTCTGGCGGTTCGTCGACCGGCACGGCCCGGTGGAGGCGGTCCGCCGGATCCGGGCCCGGACGGCGTCCCCCCGGGTGCTGGGCCTGCTCGGTGCGCGCGCCGAGCGCGACGACACCCTCGCGGACCTGCGCCGCGCCGAGCGGTGCGGGGCCCGGCTGGTGGTGCCCGAGGACGACGACGAGTGGCCGGCCTTCCCGCTGCACGCGCTCACCCTGGCCACCGCCGAGGAGCCCGACGAGCCGAAGCACCAGTCCGACCGCACGACCGCCCCGGTGCCCCCGCTGGCGCTCTGGGTGCGCGGCCCGGGCCGGCTCGACCAGCTCGCCGACCGGTCGGTGGCGATCGTCGGTTCCCGTGCCTGCACGGCCTACGGCGAGCACGTCGCCGGCGACCTCGGCCACCAGCTGGCCGGGCGCGGCTGGACCGTGGTCTCCGGCGGTGCCTTCGGCATCGACGCGGCCGCCCACCGCGGCGCCCTGGCGGCCGACGGGCCGACCGTCGCCGTGCTGGCCTGCGGCGTCGACCGGCCCTACCCGGCGGGCAACGGCGCCCTGCTGCACCGCATCGCCGACAGCGGGCTGCTGGTCAGCGAGTGGCCACCGGGGGCGGCGCCGCACCAGCACCGGTTCCTCGTGCGCAACCGGATCATCGCGGCGCTCACCCGCGGCACCGTGGTGGTGGAGGCGGCGGCCCGGTCCGGGGCGATGGCCACCGCGAACCGGGCGAGGAAGCTGGGCAAGTCCGTCATGGCGGTGCCGGGGCCGGTGACGTCCGCGATGTCGGTCGGCTGCCACGAGCTGCTGCGGGGGACCGGCGACGAGCGGCCGGCGCGGCTGGTGGCCTCCGCCGCGCACGTGCTCGACGAGGTGGGCGGTCTCGGCCTCGACCTCGCCCCGCCGCCGGACCGCCCGGCCGCCGCCCGGGACGGGCTCTCCGATGTCGCCCGGCGCGTCCTCGACGCCTGCCCGGTGCGGATCGGCGTGGCCCCCGAGCGGCTCGCCGCCGTGGCCGGCTGCGACGTCGTCGAGGTGCTGCGCGTGCTGCCGGCCCTCGAGCTGGCCGACCTCGTGCAGTGGACCGGCACGGGGTGGCGGCTCACCCCGCCGCCCAAGCCCGCCCGCTGACCGCCGTCGGGGTCGGTTGCGGGCAACCCGACGGCGCGGCGCCTTGACCGGCGCGCCCTCGCCACGGACGGTTTCCGCCGTGACGGCATCGACGGCAGAGCTGCGCGCGGGACTGCTCCCTGCGCTGGCCGAGGCGCTCGACGCGTTCGAGGAGCACCTCGTCTCCGCCCGCGACCTGTCCGAGCACACCGTCCGCGCCTACGTCGGCGACGTCGTCCGCCTGCTCGACCACCTCGCCCGGCGCGGCGGCGGCACCCCGGACGACCTCGACCTCGCGTCGCTGCGCAGCTGGCTGGCCAAGGGCCGCACCACCGGGCACAGCCGGGCGACCACGGCGCGCTCGGCCGCGGCCGCGCGTTCTTTCACCGCGTGGCTGCGCCGCAGCGGCCGGGCGGCGGAGGACGTCGGTCTGCGGCTGGTCAGCCCCAAGTCGCACCGCACGCTGCCCGACGTGCTGGCCCCGGACCAGGCGCGCGCGGTCCTCGAGTCCGCGGCGGGCGCCGACGAGCCGGTGGCCCTGCGCGACGCCGTCGTCCTCGAGCTGCTCTACGCCAGCGGCATCCGGGTGAGCGAGCTGGTCGGGCTCGACGTCGACGACGTCGACCGCGGCCGGCGGCTGCTGCGGGTGCTGGGCAAGGGCCGCAAGGAGCGCAGCGTGCCCTACGGCGTCCCCGCCGAGCGGGCGATCGAGGCCTGGCTGGTCCGCGGCCGCCCGGCGCTGGCCACGGCCGACTCCGGACCGGCGCTGCTGCTGGGCGTCCGGGGCCGGCGGCTGGACCCCCGGGAGGCGCGGCGGGTGGTGCACAGCGCCGTCCGGGCCGTGCCGGGCGCCCCCGACATCGGACCCCACGGGTTCCGGCACTCGGCGGCGACGCACGTCCTGGAGGGCGGCGCCGACCTGCGGTCGGTCCAGGAGCTGCTGGGCCACGCTAGCCTCGCGACCACGCAGATCTACACGCACGTGACGGTCGAACGGCTCCGTGCGGTCCACGCGCAAGCGCACCCCAGAGCCTGAGAGGACGGTCGAGTGCGGGACGTACGGGGAATCCTCCCGACCGAGACGGCAGCACACGCAGGACCGAGGAGCGCAGATCGTGCCTGAGGCGACCATCCACCGGCTGGACGAGCACAGCGAGGACGCCGACGCGGCCCTGGCCGACCTCTGGGAGCGGTACGTCGCCGACCGCGCCCCCGAGCTGCGGGACCGGCTCATCCTCCACTACGCGCCGCTGGTGAAGTACGTCGCCGGCCGGGTGGGCAGCGGTCTGCCCTCGCACGTCGAGCAGGCCGACCTCGTCTCCTACGGCACGTTCGGGCTGATCGACGCGATCACCCGCTACGAGCCCACCCGCGAGGTGAAGTTCGAGAGCTACGCGATGGCGCGCATCCGGGGCGCGATCATCGACGAGCTGCGCAGCACGGACTGGATCCCGCGCTCGGTGCGCATGAAGGCGCGCCAGTTCGAGCGGGCCGTCGCCGAGCTGGAGACCCGGCTGCAGCGCACGCCCACCGACGAGGAGGTCGCCGAGCAGATGGGCATGGAGGTCGAGGAGGTCCGCAAGTTCCTCGGCCAGCTGTCCCTGGTCAACGTCGTCGCGCTCGACGAGCTGCTGGTCGACGAGGACGGCGGCGGCTCGCCCCGCCTGGTCGACACCCTGCAGGACTCGACCGCCCTCGACCCGCAGGCCATGGCCGAGCACGGCGAGGCCCGCCAGCTGCTGGCCCGTGCCGTCGAGCACCTGCCCGACCGGGAGAAGGTCGTGGTCAGCCTCTACTACTTCGAGGGGCTCACCCTCGCCGAGATCGGCCGGGTCCTCGGCGTGACCGAGAGCCGGATCTGCCAGCTGCACACCAAGGCCGTCCTGCACCTGCGCACCAAGCTCGCCGACATCGCCTGATGGGGCTCCGGGACCGCGCGGGCGGCAGCGCGCAGGTCGTGCGGGTGCCGCTCGAGGACGGCGAGACCGAGCTGGCCCGCGCGGTCGCCGCGGTGCACCCGGGCACGCTCTCGTCGATCCCCGGTGAGCTGCTCCTGACCAGCGCCCGGCTGGTGTTCGCGCCGGTGCCGTCGAGCCGGACGCAGCTCGTGGTCTGGCGGTTCACCCCGGGGAAGAGCCGGACGCGGGCGCCCGACGCCCTCGCCGCGGTCCGCACCGGCGCGAAGCCGGGCCTGATGCGCCCGCCCACGCTCGTCCTCACGACCGGCGACGGCACCACCTGGGAGATCGGGGTGCTCGCCGGGCGCCGCAAGCCGAACCGCTCGCCCGACAACGCGACCGCCCGCGACCGCATGGTCGAGGCGATCCAGGGCCGCCTGGCCGGCTGAGGCGGCCTCAGCCGTGCGTCGCCCCGGGCCGGGTGGGCTCGCGCGCACCGATCACCGCGCCCACGAGGCCGAAGACGAGCACGCCCGCGGCCAGTGCCCACTCACCCGGGGTGTCGGGCAGCCGGTCGAGGTCGGGCGGGGTCACCCCTACCGTCGCGTCGAGCCCGGCCAGCACCAGGGCGGCGAGCAGCCCGCAGACAGCGGCGCCGATGACCGCGCCGCAGGCCGCGCCGACGACGCACATGACCCGGTTACTCGACCCAGTCGCCCCGCGTGGGCTCCGCCATCCCCGCCTCCCGGTCCCGGACGCCGGCGGACCCTAGCCGGGCCACCGGCGGCGCAGCCAGGCCTCCAGCGGCGAGGTGAGGAACAGCAGCAACATCGCCCAGTAGCTCACCGCGGGGACCGCGGTCCCCAGCACCAGCGCGACGACGAGCAGCCCGGTCGTGGCCAACCCCTCCCGCGGCGGCTCGGCCGGCCCGGCGTCGCCCCGGCGCAGCGCGGGACGGCGCCACAGCAGGAGCGACACCCCCGAGAGGCAGGCCGAGCTCACCGTGATCGTGCCGATGTAGAGCAGCACCGCCAGCCGCTCCCTGCCGTACTCGCTGCTCACCACCTGCGTCGCGAACGGCAGGAGCACGATGGTGAGGATCCAGACCAGGTTCAGCAGCAGGAACGCCCGGTCGTAGGCGCCCACCGGCTCGACCAGCCGGTGGTGGACCAGCCACAGCTGCGCGATGACGGCGAAGCTGAGGAAGAACGCGCCGAAGTCGGGCGCCTCCTCGACCAGCACGGCCCCCAGGCCCGCCTGCTGCGCCTCCCCGGCGAACAGCTCCGCCAGGGGGAGGACCAGCAGCGTGATGGCGATCGCCACGACCGCGTCGAGGAAGGTGACGAACCGGTCGAGCCCGCGTTCGGTGCGCACCCGCGCAGGCTAGGGACCCCGCGCCCACGGCAGCAGCCGCACCCGCACCAGCAGCGAGAGCGGGTCGAGGTAGACCTCACCCCGACGGACCCCCCAGTGCAGGCATGCGGCCACCGGGCAGCCGCTGTGGCCGGCCAGCAGCGTGCCGATCGGCGCCCCGCGGGGGACCGCCTGGCCGGCCGCGACGACGGCGTCGACCGGCTCGTACGTCGTCCGCAGCCCGCCGGGGTGGTCGACGCTGACCACCGGCCGTCCGGCCACCATCCCGGCGAAGGCGACCACCCCGTCGCCGGCCGCCAGCACCGCCGCCCCCGGGGCGGCGCCGAGGTCGACGCCGCGGTGGCCGGCACCGTACGGCCCGGCCGGCGGCTCGAAGGGCCGGGTGACCGGGGGCGGGCCGGCCAGCGGCCACGACCACGCCCCGGCCGGCACGGCGGGGGTCTCCGGGGCGGCCGCCGCCCGCGCGGGCGCCAGGACGGCGAGGGCGAGGACGGCGACGAGCAGGACGCGGGCGGGCACGGGGTCACCGTCCCCCGCCGGCGGGTCGGAGCCCAGGCCCGACGGGGGGTTGTGGACGGCGCCGACGGCCGGGAAGGGCGGCCCGCGGGGGCGGGTATGCTGGTCGTGCGATCCGTCTGCGACGGGTCGACTTCGCGCGTTCTCCATCCCGCCGCACGGCGGGGCAGTCGCCACCTCGGTCCCTGCGGGCAACCGCCGGGGGAGTGGCGCCGCGGAACGCCAGGGCGGCGCACCACCCGGTGCCCGCGTCAACCGAGGAGCGCGGTCCAGCGGGCCGCGCGCAGACAGAAGGGCTGCACTGCGATGGCAGTCGTCAGCATGAAGCAGCTGCTCGACAGCGGCGTCCACTTCGGGCACCAGACCCGCCGCTGGAACCCGAAGATGAAGCGCTACATCTTCACCGAGCGCAACGGCATCTACATCATCGACCTGCAGCAGACGCTCGGGTACATCGACAACGCCTACGAGTTCGTCAAGCAGACCGTCGCGCACGGTGGCTCGATCCTCTTCGTCGGCACCAAGCGCCAGGCGCAGGAGGTCGTCGCCGAGCAGGCGCAGCGGGTCGGCATGCCCTACGTCAACCAGCGCTGGCTGGGCGGCATGCTCACCAACTTCCAGACCGTGCACAAGCGGCTGCAGCGGCTCAAGGAGCTCGAGGACATGGAGCAGACCGGTGTGCTGGTCAGCCTGTCCAAGAAGGAGCAGCTGGGCCTGACCCGCGAGAAGGCCAAGCTGGAGCGCTCACTCGGCGGTATCCGCGACATGCAGAAGGTGCCCAGCGCCATCTGGATCGTCGACACCAAGAAGGAGCACATCGCCGTCGGCGAGGCCCGCAAGCTGGGCATCCCGGTCGTCGCGATCCTCGACACCAACTGCGACCCCGACGAGGTCGACTACAAGATCCCGGGCAACGACGACGCGATCCGCAGCATCACGGTGCTCACCCGCGTGATCGCCGACGCCGTCGCCGAGGGCCTGATGGCCCGGTCCGCGCAGCAGGCCAACGCCGGCCGCGAGGGCGGCGGCGAGCCCGTCATCGGCGGCGACGAGCCGCTGGCCGACTGGGAGCGCGAGCTGCTGACCGGTCAGCAGGAGGGCGCCACCCCGCTGCCGGAGACCCCGGCCGAGGCGCCGGCGGTCACCGCCGAGCAGGTCGCCCCGGTCGAGGGCGTGCCCGCCACCGGCAGCACCGAGACCGGCACCCAGGGCGCCCAGAACGGCTGATCGCCGTCCTGGACCAGTACCGAACACCAAAGGGATAGAGACATGCCTGCCTTCACCGCTGCCGACGTCAAGCGTCTCCGCGACGCCACCGGCGCCGGCATGATGGACGCCAAGAAGGCCCTCACCGAGGCCGACGGCGAGTACGACAAGGCGATCGAGCTGCTGCGCATCAAGGGCGCCAAGGACGTCGGCAAGCGCCTCGAGCGCTCGACGACCAACGGCGTCGTCGTCAGCAAGGGCGGCGCGCTGCTGGAGCTGGACTGCGAGACCGACTTCGTCGCGAAGAACGCCGACTTCGTCGCCCTCGCCCAGCGGCTGCTCGAGATCGCCATCGAGCAGAACCCGGCCGACGTGGCGGCCCTGCTGGCCACCGAGGTCGACGGCCAGACCGTCGAGAAGCTGATCGAGGCCGAGTCGGCCCGCATCGGCGAGAAGCTGGTCCTCTCGCGGTTCGCCCTCTTCGAGGGGCCGACCGCGGTGTACCTGCACAAGCGCGCCACCGACCTGCCCCCGGCCATCGGTGTCGCGGTGCAGTACCGGGGCGGCGACGAGGAGGCCGCGCGGAGCCTGGCGATGCACATCGCCGCGGCCCGCCCGCGGTACCTCTCCCGCGAGGAGGTCCCGGCGGAGGCCGTCGAGACCGAGCGCCGGGTCGCCGAGCAGACCGCCAAGGAGGAGGGCAAGCCCGAGCAGGCGATCGTCAAGATCGTCGAGGGTCGGGTCAACGCCTACTACAAGGACTTCGTCCTGCTCGAGCAGCCGTCGATCACCGAGCCCAAGCGCACGGTCAAGCAGATCCTGGACGAGGCCGGCCTGCAGGTCGACCGCTTCGCCCGGTTCGAGGTCGGCCAGGCCTAAGAGCCCTGAGCGCCTCTCGTGTCACCGGCCCCGTTCCCCTCGTGGAACGGGGCCGGTGGCGCGTCCGGGCACGGTCCGACGCGCCCGCGGCCGCAGACGTGCGGCAGGATTCCACCCAGCCCGACCGAGTGAGGATGAGCCCTTGACCGACATCGCCGACCGGGAAGCACCGTTGTCCGCCCCCACCGCCTTCGCCCCCGCCGACGGCGGCGGCTACAAGCGGGTGCTGCTCAAGCTCTCCGGCGAGACCATGGGCGGCGGCAAGGTGGGCGTGGACCCCGCCGTCGTGAGCGGGATCGCCCGCCAGCTGGCCGAGGTGGTCGCGGACGGCACCCAGGTGGCGGTCGTGATGGGCGGCGGCAACTTCTTCCGCGGCGCCGAGCTCTCGCAGGCCGGCATGGACCGCACCAAGGCCGACTACATGGGCATGCTCGGCACCGTCATGAACTGCCTCGCGCTGCAGGACTTCTGCGAGAAGGAGGGCCTGCAGACCCGCGTCCAGACGGCGATCACCATGGGCCAGGTGGCCGAGCCGTACATCCCGCGCAAGGCGATCCGGCACCTCGAGAAGGGCCGGCTGGTCATCTTCGGCGCCGGCGCGGGCATGCCGTACTTCTCCACCGACACCGTGGCCGCGCAGCGGGCGCTGGAGATCGAGTGCCAGGTGCTCCTGATGGGCAAGAACGGGGTGGACGGCGTCTACGACTCCGATCCGCGCACCAACCCGGACGCCCGCATGTACCACCAGCTGGAGTACGCGACCGTGCTGGCCGAGCAGCTCAAGGTGGCCGACGCGACGGCCATCAGCCTCTGCATGGACAACGCCATGCCGATCGTCGTGTTCAACCTGCTGCAGGACGGCAACATCGCCCGTGCGGTCGCAGGTGAGAAGATCGGCACGCTGATCAGCCAGCCGACCTGACCGACCGGCCGCTCAGCACCCGCACACGACACCCGGCGGGACGTCCCGCCGGCAGGAGGAGAGACCCGTGATCGACGACACCCTGCTCGACGCCGAGGAGCGGATGGACAAGGCCCTGTCGGTCGCGCGCGAGGACCTCGGGTCGGTGCGCACCGGCCGCGCCGCCCCGTCGATGTTCAACAAGATCCTCGTGGACTACTACGGCGCCCCCACCCCGGTGCCGCAGATGTCCTCGATCACCGTGCCCGAGGCCCGCATGGCCGTCATCAAGCCCTACGACAGCGGGCAGCTCGGGGCGATCGAGAAGGCGATCCGCGACAGCGACCTCGGCGTCAACCCCACCAACGACGGCCAGATCATCCGCGTGGTCTTCCCGCAGCTGACCGAGGAGCGCCGCCGCGACCTGGTGAAGATGGCCCGCAGCAAGGGCGAGGACGCCAAGGTCGCCATCCGCAACATCCGCCGCCGCTCCAAGGAGGAGCTCGACCGCATCGCCAAGGACGGCGAGGCGGGCGAGGACGACGTGCGCCGCGCGGAGAAGGAGCTCGACGACCTGACCTCGCAGCACGTCCACCAGATCGACGAGGCGGTCAAGCACAAGGAGGCCGAGCTCCTCGAGGTCTGAGCCGGCCGGTCCTCTTCCCATGACCCTCCCGCCCGCGCGCCGACCCGGCCCGCCCGAGCCGGGCACCGTCGAGCTGCCCGTGCTCGGGTCGGGGCGCGGCTCGCAGCCGCCGTCCGCCGACACCGGTCCCATCCCGATCGTCGGCGCCCGGCCGGGGCCGCCCCCGGTCCCGCCGGTGCCGCCGCCGGTCGGCGACGGCACCGCGGAGCTGGCGGTCGCCGACCAGGAGCCGCCGCCCCCGCCGGAGCCGGCCGCGCCGGAGTCGGGGCCGGAGCCGGAGGCGCCCGCACCGCCGTCGTCCGGGCGGGCGGGCCGCAACCTCGGCGCCGCCATCTCGGTGGGGCTCGGCCTGGGCGCGGTCATCCTGGTCTCGCTGCTGGTCTACCGCCCGGCGTTCCTGCTCGTGGTGACGGCGGCGGTGCTGGTCGGCGTCGTCGAGCTCACCCGCGCCCTGCGGGCCGGCGACTTCCGCGCGCCGATGGTCCCGGTCGTCATCGGTGCGGTCGCCATGCTGGCGCTGGCGTGGACCCGCGGCCCGTCCGGACTCGTGGTCGGGTTCCTGCTCACCGTGCTCGCCGTCGTCCTCTGGCGGCTCGGCGACGGGCCCGACGGCTACCTGCACGACACCGCCTCGGGCGTGCTCGTCGCGCTCTACGTGCCCCTCCTCGCGGGCTTCGCCGTCCTCCTGCTCGTCCCGGACGACGGCGTGGCCCGCGTGCTCGTCTTCATCGGCACCGTGGTCTGCAGCGACGTCGGCGGTTACGCCGCCGGCGTCCTGTTCGGCAAGCACCCCATGGCGCCGTCGATCAGCCCCAAGAAGTCGTGGGAGGGGATGGCCGGCTCGATCGTGGCCTGCGTCGCCGTCGCCACGGCCGTGCTGACCCTCGCGTTCGACGCCCCGTGGTGGACCGGGCTCGTCTTCGGGACCGCGATCGCGGCCTCGGCGACCATCGGCGACCTCGGCGAGTCGCTCATCAAGCGCGACCTGGGCATCAAGGACATGGGGCACCTGCTGCCCGGCCACGGCGGGATCATGGACCGGCTGGACTCGCTGCTGCCCTCCGCCGCGCTGGCCTACCTGCTGCTGTCGGTCTTCGCCCCGGTGTAGGGCGCCGACACGTCCCACGTCGAGCCGACCGGCTCGAAGCCGCGCCGGGCGTACCAGTGCTGCGGCCAGTCGTCGCCGGCCGCCTCCAGGACGACCAGGTCGCAGCCGGCCTCGGCGGCCAGGGTCAGGATCTGGGCGAGGACGACGTCGGCGTGGCCCCGGCCGCGCGCCGACCGGTCGGTGAGCACCGACTCGACGGCCGCGGTCGCGCCGTCGACCCGCAGCTGCCCGGCGGCCACGACCCGGGCCTCCTCCCGCACCACGACGTCGGTGACGGCGACGACGGCGTCGTTGCGCGGCTCCCGGCCGATCAGCTGCGCGACGACCTCGTCCAGGCCGTCGCCCAGGCGGGCGAGCTCCTCCCGCCAGGAGCGGTCCCACAGCTCGTGGACGTCCTCCTGCGGCACCACCTCGGCCCGCTCGCCGCCGGCGACCGGCCCGGCCGGCCGGACCATGAGCACCAGCTCGTCGGCCGACCAGCCCTGCGCCGCGAGCGCCTTGGCGGCCTGCTCGGCACCGGGCCAGCGCAGCGTCGCGGCCCGGGTGCCCCAGCCGGCGTCGGCGGCCAGCTCCGCGGCCGTGGCGGCGACGGTGTCGGCGCCCACGGGGTCGGACAGCAGCAGCCGGTTGTCGTCCCGCGAGTGCGGGAAGCGGCCGTCGAGGACGGCGACGCCGCCCGGGACGTCGCGGACCTCGGCCGCCCGGCGCACCGGGAGCGAGAGCTGCAGCGCCAGCGCCCGGCCCAGCGCGTCGTCCGGGCGCGGCAGCACCGGGGGGACCGGTGGGCGCCAGGGCGCCACGGCGACCACGGCGCCGACCGGCAGCGGCCCGTACAGGTGCGGGAAGCGCATCGCGGCCGGGTCGCCGTGCACACCGGGCTCCCAGCGCACCGGGTCGGGGAGGCGTGCCGGGTCGACGACGAGCAGGGCGAGGTCGCGCCGGCCGGGGAACAGCCGCTCGGCCGGCAGGTGCACCTGCTCGGGGTTCGACAGGTGGACGAAACCCTGCTCGGCCAGGGACGGCGGACGGACCGCCCCCGCCGCGAGGGCGGCCCGCCAGTCCGCCGGTTCGATCAGGTGCACCAGGACGCCGTCGCTCACGGCGGGCATCCTGCCCCGGTGAGCCACGACGAGCGTGACCGGATCGTCCGGGGCTTCCGGCACTTCGCCGAGGTCGACGCCCCCGTCTCGTCGCCGCGCTACGCCGAGCTGGCCGCGGCCGTGGCGGAGGACCCCGCGGTCCTGGACTTCCTCGCCGGGCTCCCCGACGGGAAGGGCCGCCAGCCGCCGCTGCTGTTCGCCGCCCTCCGCTTCCTGTTCGGCGACGTGCGCGACCCCGCCGAGCTGCACCGGCTCGTCGTCGGGCACGCCGACCGGCTCCGGCGCACCGTGCTCAGCCGGTCGACGCAGACGAACGAGCCCGCCCGCTGCACCGCGCTGCTCCCCGTGCTCGGCGCCCTGCCCGGGCCGCTGTCGCTGGTGGAGGTGGGCTCCTCGGCCGGGCTGTGCCTGTACCCCGACCGGTACAGCTACGAGTACGACGGCCGGCCGGTGGGGCCGCGCAGTCCGGTCCACCTGCGCTGCACCACCTCGGGGGAGGGACCGGTGCCGGACCGCCTGCCGGAGGTGGTGGCCCGGATCGGCATCGACCTCGACCCGCTCGACCCGGCGGATCCCGACGACCTCGCCTGGCTGCGCACGCTCGTCTGGCCCGGCCCACCCGCCGCCGAGCGGCTGGCCCGGCTCGCCGCGGCGGCCGCGATCGCCGCCGCCGAACCTGCGCGGGTGCTCCGCGGGGACCTCGTCGACCGGCTGCCGGACGCGCTGGACCTCGTCGCCCCGGGCAGCACCGTGGTCGTCCTCCACACCGCGGTGCTGCTGTACCCGCCGCGCGAGCGCCGGGCGGCCTTCGTGGACCTGGTGCGGTCGCTGCCGGTGCGCTGGCTCGCCCAGGAGGCGAGGGGCGTGCTGCCCCAGCTCGAGGTGGGCCCGGACGACGGCCGGTTCGTGCTCGCGCTGGACGGCCGGCCCCTGGCCCGGACCGCGCCCCACGGCGGCCGGCTCGACTGGCTGCCCGGGGCGCAGGAGATCATGACCGGGTGAGCGGTGAGCCGGGCCCGACGGAGTGGGGGACGACGGTCGGCGTCGGACCCTGGCCGGGACCGTGGCCGGCGGACCCGCGCTACGACCCCGAGCTGCTCGCGCACGGCGACCGGCGCAACGTCGCCGACCGCTACCGGTACTGGACCGTCGAGGCGATCGTCGCCGACCTCGACACCCGCCGGCACCCGTTCCACGTCGCCATCGAGAACTTCGGGCACGACCTCAACATCGGGACCGTCGTGCGGACGGCGAACGCCTTCCTGGCCGCCGAGGTGCACGTCGTGGGCCGGCGTCGCTGGAACCGGCGCGGCGCCATGGTGACCGACCGCTACCAGCACCTGCGCCACCACCCCGACGTCGCCGGGCTGGCGGCGTTCGCCGCCGCCGAGGACCTCGTCGTGGTCGCGGTCGACAACGCGCCGGGCGCGGTGCCGCTGGAGACCGCGGAGCTGCCCGAGCGGTGCGTGCTGCTCTTCGGCCAGGAGGGCCCGGGCCTCACCCCCGAGGCGCGCGCCGCCGCGGCGCTCACCGTCTCGATCGCCCAGTTCGGCTCGACCCGCTCGATCAACGCCGGCGTCGCGGCCGGGATCGCCATGCACGCCTGGATCCGGCAGCACGCCGGCATCGGACGGGCAGCGGGGGGCCAGGGCCTCCACTAGGCGGACGTGGGCGGTTGCCGTGCGCAATTGTCTCGTCACGTTCTCTGCCATTCGACAGATCATTGTCGACGGGGCGTGACCGATCATGGATCGTCCGTGCGGGGAGAGCGAAAAAATCGACCAGATCTGCTGTCGGGGAATGCGTAATCGTGACCGCTTGTGCAATGCTCTGCGACCTCACCCTCCGGGAATGGCGGGTGGAACGGTCGGCGGAGATGCAATTCACGGAACGGGGAGATGTCATGCGACGAAGCCTGACGGTCGGAGCCGTGGCGGCGGTCCTGGTCGGAATGGGATCCGGCCCGGCGCTCGCGGACCCGGGCGGGAACGGGGGCGGGGGCTTCGTCCCGGTCGAGACGCTCATACCGAACTACTACGACGGCTTCGAGATCGAGGCCTGCGGGACGACGGTCCTGGTCGAGCCCGGTGACGTGCGGGAGGTGGAGGTCCGGCAGACCACCCGTGGCGACGGGGCGATCGTGACCAGGTTCCGCGGCGACTTGACGCTGGACCTCGAGCGGGCCGACGGCGCCACGATCGACGAGCTGGACGTCTCCGGTCCCGCCCGAGAAGTGGTCTCGGGCGACGGTACGCAGGTCACGTTGGCCACCTTCGGGGCCTCGTTCGTCGCCCCGAACCCCGACCCGGTCGACCTGGCCGCCTTCGCCGAGGCGGGCCTGCCCCACCTCGCCTACTTCGAGCACGGCTCCGTGACGTTCCACGTCACGCTCGACCCGGAGACCGGTGAGGTCCTGGCCGAGGAGATCGACGTGCGCGCCCACGTCGTGGACCTCTGCACCTGGCTCGACGGTGGCGGGGACGGGCACGGGCAGGGGCACGGCGACCGAGGTCACCGGAAGTGAGCTGACCCGACCATTCCGGAACTGTCGGGGACAGGGCGAGAACCTTCTCGGAAAGGCGCCACCTGATCGCCGCCGTGGAGGTTCTCGCCCCATTCCGCGGGCGCGTGGACCGGTGCGCCAATTCCCGGTCGACGACGTCTGCGTGATGGTGTGATGTCCTCTGTCGGCATTCGTGTCAGCCATTCCCGGCGGGGGAGAGCGGCGGGTCCGGGTCGACGCCGCGGGCCCGGAGCGCCGCCTCCACCGCCTCGCAGACGGTGCGCACGACCGCCACCCGCGCCCAGCGCTTGTCGTCGCCGGCGATCACGTGCCACGGCGCCACGACGGTGTCGGTGCGCTGCAGCATGTCCTCGACCGCCGCCTCGTACTGCTCGCGCCTGCCCCGGTTGCGCCAGTCCTCGTCGGTGAGCTTCCAGGCGCGGTAGGGGTCGTCGCGCCGGGACTCGAAGCGCCGCAGCTGCTCCTCCGGCGAGACGTGCATCCAGAACTTGACGATCACCGTGCCCTCGGCGGCGAGCGTGTCCTCGAGGTCGACGATCTCGCCGTAGGCGCGTTGCCACGCCTCCTCCGGGGCGAAGCCCTCGACCCGCTCGACCAGCACCCGGCCGTACCAGGTGCGGTCCAGCACGGCCATGCCGCCCCAGCCGGGCAGCACCGGCCAGAACCGCCACAGGAAGTGGTGCCGCTTCTCGTCGTAGGTGGGCGCGGCGAACTGCGCGACCCGCACGTGCCGCGGGTCGAGCTCCTCGACCAGCCGCTTGATCGCCCCGCCCTTGCCCGAGGCGTCCCAGCCCTCGAACAGCACCAGCAGCGGCGGGCCGATCTCCCCGGGCCCGATCTGGCCGCCCAGCAGCAGCCGCAGGTGGACGAGGCGGCGCTGTGCCGCGGTGAGCTCCTTCTTCGCCTCGGACTTGCCCAGTCGGACGCTCATGTCGACGTCGGAGAGCCGGCTCATGTCCCGAGCTTGGGCCGAACGCACCGGCCGCGCCTGCCGGGAGGTGGCGGCATCGTCCTGCACCATGGCTGTCTGAACACAGCGCGTCAGCGATCGATCACTGCGCGTGGAGCTCATCACGGGGGTGGTGAGGAGGGAACGGCATGGGCACGACCCGCCCGGACGACGCCGAGGCGTCGACGGAGCCGGGGACGGAGGAGACCCCTGCGCCACCGGACGAGACGGGGGAGTGGGACTCCGACTGGCTGCCCGGATGGCTGGACGAGGCCGAGGAGGCCCCGGAGCCGGCGCCGGTGGACGACCCCGAGCCGGTGCCCGCGGAGGAGCCGGGACCTGAAGACCCCGCGGTCGACGGGACACCGGCCGACGTCGAACAGGACGAGGAGCCGGGGGAGGACGAACCCCGGCCCGACGAACCCGAGGACGACGAACCCGAGGACGCCCCCGAGGTCGAGGGGCCGGCGGTGGAGGCCGATGAGGTCGAGGCCGAGGACATCGAGGCGGAGGACGCCGCCTCCGAGGACGCCGCCTCCGAGGACGCCGCCTCCGAGGACGATGCCTCCGAGGACGACGCCTCCGAGGAGGGTGACGAGGGGGCCGCCGAGGTCCCCGACGAGCCGGTTCCCGCCGTGCCCGTCGCGGTCCCCGCGTCCGCCGTCGCCGGGGTCGCGCCGGCCGTCGTCCCGCACGTCGTCGTCACCGCCCGCCCGCGGCCCCACCGGCGCGCCCGGCTCTCGATCGCCGCCGGCCTGCTGGTCGCCGGCGTCCTGACCGGTGCCGCCCTGGTGGCCGGGGGGTCCGACGAGCCGCGCCCGGCCGCCGACACCGCGACCTCGACGGTGACCCCGAGCCGGACCGCCACCCCGACGCCGCCGCGGGCCCCGACGCGGCCCGTTCCCTCGCCCTCGTCGACGGCGCCGCCGACGTCGGTCGCCCCGGCCGTCGTGCCCGTCGTCCCGGCCGTCGTCCCGGCCGCCGTCCCGGCGCGCGTGCAGGCCCCGGCGCCGCGCGGCACGGCGACCGCCACCCCGGCGCCGCCGCCGGCCCCCGTCGTCCCCGTGCCGCCGGCCCCACCGGTCGTCCCGGAGGTCCCGGCCGACGTCGACCCCGGGGACCCCACGGTCGAGCCGGAACCGACCCCGACGCCGCCCCCCACCGACGAGCCCGACCCCACGACGACGCCGACCCCCACGCCGCCGCCGGCCGACGACCCGGACGGCGACGGCGACGGGGGGCAGGGCGACGGGGAGGAGGACGGCGACCCCGCGACGCCCACCGCGACGCCCCCGCCGACCGCCACGCCCGCGCCGACCGCGGGCGCCTGACCGCCGGTCAGCCGCGGGGCAGGGCCTCGACCAGGCCGCACTCGTGCGCGAGCACGATCGCCTGGGCGCGGTCGCGCAGGTCCAGCTTGGCCAGGATGTGCCGCACGTGGCTCTTCACCGTGGCCAGCGAGATGAACAGCTCCTCGGCGATCTCGGGGTTGGAGCGCCCGGCACCGATCAGGCCCAGCACCTCCGTCTCCCGCTCGCTCAGCGGCGCCAGGCGGTCGGTCGCGGCCGGCGGCGCCTGCGGGGTGCGGACGTAGTGCGCCACCAGCCGCGCCACGATCGCCGGCGCGAGCGGCATCTCGCCCACGGCGGCCGACTCCACCGCGGCGACCAGCCGGTCGCCGCCGACGTCCTTGAGCAGGTACCCGGTCGCACCGGCGCGCAGCGCCTGGTAGGCGTGCTCCTCGCCGTCGAAGGTGGTCAGCACGAGGATGCGGCTGGCGCAGCCGGCCGCCACGAGGCGCCGGGTGGCCTCGATGCCGTCCATCCGGGGCATCCGCAGGTCCATCAGCACGACGTCGGGACGGCGGTCCAGCACCACCGCGACGCCCTCCTCGCCGTCCGCCGCCTCGCCCGCGACCTCCACGCCGGCGAGCTCGAGGATCAGCCGCAGCCCGTCGCGCACCAGCGCCTGGTCGTCGACGAGCACCACCGAGGTCACGGCGCGGCCTCCAGCACGAGGGGCAGCCGGGCCCGGACGACGAAGCCGTCGGCGGTGGGGCGGGCGTCCACCGAGCCGCCGTGCATCCGCGCCCGCTCCCGCATGCCGACCAGGCCGTGGCCGCCGCCCGGCTCCCCGGCGGTGCGACCGGTGCGGTTGCGCACCTCCACGCACAGGCCCTCCGGACCCGTCCCGACCCGCACGCGGACGGGCGCGCCGGGGGCGTGCCGCCGGGCGTTGGTGAGCGCCTCCTGGACGATCCGGAAGACGGTCAGCTGCAGGCTCGGCGGGGGAGCGGCCGCGGGCAGGTCCAGCAGCAGGTCCACGTCGGCGCCGCCGGCGCGGGCGTCCTCGACCAGCGTGGGCAGGTCGGCCAGCCCCGGCTGCGGGCGCAGGTCCTCGTCGTCGTCGGCCGGGTCCCGCAGCAGGCCGACCACCCGGCGCATCTCGGTGAGGGTGCGGGCCGCCGTGGCGCGGATGCGGTCGATCGGCACCGCGGCCCGCTCCGGTGCGCGCGCCAGCGCGGCAGCGGCGGCGTCGGCCTGCAGCGCGATCACGGTGATCTCGTGACCGATCACGTCGTGCAGCTCGCGCGCGATGCGGGTGCGCTCCTCGGCGGCGGCGACCCGCTCGGCGGCGTCCCGCTCGCGCACCAGCTCGGCGGTCAGCTCCCGCAGCCGCGCGTTCTGCGCCCGGTCGTGGGCCACCAGCCGGCCGGCGACCGCGGGGCCGGCGATGGCGAGGGCGGCGCCGATGGCGGCCTGCCAGATCTCGGGTCCCAGCAGCGTGACGACCACGCTGACCGTCAGGGACACCGCGGTGACCACCACGACCCGCCACGTGTTCGGGTCGTAGAGGGCGAGGGAGAAGAAGAGCAGCCCGGCGATCACGTAGCCGAGCAGCAGGTAGCCGCCGGGCGTGGGGATGGTCCACGCCGCCGTCACCACCAGGGCCGCCGCCGCGGGCTGCACCCGCCGCCAGGCCAGCGGCACGGTGATCGCGAACGCGACCAGCACCGAGACGGCCGGGGACGCGATGGGCGCGATCGCCACCTGCGCCAGGGACGCGGCCAGGAAGGCCGCCGCCACGAGCACGTCGGCCCGTGGCGGCACGACCGACGGGTGCGCGAACCGGCTCACGGACCGGAAGCGTAGGGCGGATCCGGCCCGCCGCCATCAGCCCGAGGGCTGAGCGCGGAAGCCGCCCGCGGGTCGATGCCCGCCGGTCGCGGCGTCCCTAGCGTTCCCGCCGCACTCGTCGACATCCGTCCAAGGAGCCCCCGTGACCACCACCACCGCTGCCCGCCCCGCCCCGCCGGCCGCCGCCCGCCCGGCCCTCGTGACCACCACCCGGGTCCTCGCCGCCCTCTTCGGCGCCCTGAAGCTGGGCGCGACCGCTTACTTCCTGTTCTTCGCCACGGCCGAGCAGGGAGGCGACCCGCAGGGCATCGGCGACTGGTCGGTGGGCGTGTGGTCGGTCGTGCTGGGCGTCGGCTACCTCGTCATCGCCGCTCGGCTCGGCCGCGACCCCCGGGTGCTGCCGTTCACGGTCGGCCTCGCCGTCGCCGACGTGGCGTTCAGCTTCGTCAAGTTCTTCGTCTACGACGAGCCGGAGGCCATCGCGTTCACGGTGACGACGCTGGTCCTGCTGGCCCTGGTCGCCGCCACCACCCGCACGCGCCGCAGCGCGTGATCCGCTGCCGGCCGGGCCCCGGGGAGTGAGCTTCCCCTCGGGGCCCGTCGCCGGCGGCCGGCGGGTGGGACCATGGACGGCGCCATGACTGCCCTCCCGCTCGTGTTCGACGCCCCCCGCCGGGGCAAGCCGCCGCGCCACCTCGCCGACCTGACCCGCGAGGAGGCGCGCGCCGCCGTCGCCGAGCTCGGGCAGCCGCCGTTCCGCGCCGACCAGCTGGCGCGGCACTTCTTCCGCGGCGTCACCGACCCCGCGCAGATGACCGACGTGCCGGCCGCCGCCCGCGAGGACCTCGCGCAGGCGCTGCTGCCCGGCCTGCTGACGCCCGTGCGGCACCTGTCCGCCGACGGCGGCCGCACCCGCAAGACCCTCTGGCGGCTGCACGACGGCGCGCTGGTCGAGAGCGTCCTCATGCGCTACCCCGACCGGGCGACGGTCTGCATCTCCAGCCAGGCCGGCTGCGGCATGGCCTGCCCCTTCTGCGCCACCGGCCAGCAGGGCCTGACCCGCAACCTCTCGGCCGCCGAGATCATCGGCCAGGCGGTCGCCGCCGCGGCGGCGATGGCGGGCGGCGAGCTGCCCGGCGGCCCGGGGCGGCTGTCCAACGTCGTCTTCATGGGCATGGGCGAGCCGCTGGCCAACTACGCCCGGGTGCGCCGCACGCTCGACGCCCTCGTCACGCCGGCGCCGCACGGCCTCGGGCTCTCGCAGCGGTCGGTCACCGTCTCGACCGTCGGCCTGGTGCCTGGCATCCGCCGGCTCACCGAGGAGGGGCTGCACGCCACCCTCGCCGTCAGCCTGCACGCCCCCGACGACGAGCTGCGCGACACCCTCGTGCCGATCAACACCCGGTGGAAGGTCGCCGAGGTCGTCGAGGCCGCCGACGAGTACGCCCGCCGCACCGGCCGGCGCTACTCCGTCGAGTACGCCCTGATCCGCGACGTCAACGACCAGCCCGAGCGGGCCGACCTGCTCGGCCGGCTGCTGGCGGGCCGGCTCGCGCACGTGAACCTCATCCCGCTCAACCCGACGCCGGGCAGCCCATGGGACGCCAGCCCGCTGCCCGCGCAGCGCGAGTTCGTGGCCCGGCTGCGCGCCGCGGGGGTGGCGACGACGGTGCGCGACACCCGCGGCCAGGACATCGACGGCGCCTGCGGCCAGCTCGCCGCCGCCGACCGCGTGGACGGCGTCCCCGCCGTCGCGCTGCCCACCCCCGCGGTGGAGCCGGCGGTGCCGCTGGGCGCGGAAGCCGACATGTGAGCGAGCGTGCGAGCTCACCGATGAGTGCAGCAGCGCCGCGAGCGCTTCCGACGAGCGCCAGCGAGGAGGACGCGTGAGCGACGCCGTCCTGCCGGCACCCGAGGCGCACGGGCACACCCACGCCGATGTCTCCGGCGGGTGGCTGCGCGCGGCGGTGTTCGGCGCGATGGACGGGCTGGTGAGCAACACCGCGCTGGTGGCCGGCGTCGGCGGTGGGGGTGTCTCCTCGCGGGCGATCGTGCTCACCGGGTTCGCCGGGCTGATCTCCGGCGCGATCTCGATGGCGCTCGGCGAGTACACCTCGGTCAAGACGCAGAACGAGCAGCTCGACCTCGAGGTCGACAAGGAACGCCGGGAGATGGAGCGCAACCCGGCCGGCGAGGTGGAGGAGCTGGCCGACATGATGCGCGCCCGCGGCGTGGACTCCGCGCTCGCGGACGAGGTGGCCGAGCAGCTGCACCGCGACCGGGAGGCGGCGCTGCGGCTGCACATCGTCGCCGAGGTCGGGATCAACCCCGCCGACAAGCCGTCGCCGTGGGTCGCCGCGTTCTCGTCGCTGCTGACCTTCTCGATCGGCGCGGTCTTCCCGCTGCTGCCGTACCTGTTCGGCTTCCCGCTGCTGTGGGTGGCGCTGCTCTCCGGCGGCGTCGGCCTCTTCGTCGCCGGCGCGCTGTCCTCGCGCTTCACCCCGCGGCCGTGGTGGTACGCCGGGCTGCGCCAGTTGCTGTTCGGTGCGGTCGCGGCGGGCGCGACCTACCTCATCGGCCTGGCGATCGGCACGACGGTCAGCTGAAGCCGCGGCCCGTCAGGCCCGGCTCGGACGGCCTCGTCGCAGGGCCCCACGGCGAGCGTGCGAGTCGTGGGGGGCGACGAGGTCCTTCACTTCGCGCGCCAGGCGTTCTTCCGGCGCACCCGGTCCAGCAGGAAGACCAGCACCATCAGGGCGGCCGTGCCGATCAGCCAGACGTTCTCCACGTTGCCCTCGTGGTTGCCGATCAGCAGGGCGAGGATGAACACCGCGGCCAGCCACCAGGTGCGGCGGCCCCACTTCCCCATCTCGCCGTGCCAGCCCCAGTCCTCGGGCCGCTCGTGCTCCACAGGGTGCTCTCCGGCACGGACGACGGCCTCCTCGCGGCCGGGCTGGTTCACCCGGGTCGTCGCGGGGCTGTGCGAGCGCGATTCCTGGACCACGGGCGTCATCTTGCCAGTACCGGCGCTCGGGAAACCGCCCGGGACGGCCGCGCGCGTCGTCGGGGAGACTTCGGGTGTGAGCGGACAGCGGCGTGAGCATCGCAGCGAGGAACGAGCGAGGAGCGGAGCGACCCGCGGGAGCGAACCGGGGGCATGGTGAGTGCTCCCCGTGAGGTCACCGTGCTGGGTTCGACCGGCTCGATCGGCACCCAGGCGATCCAGGTGGCGCGGCAGAACCCCGACCGGCTGCGGATCACCGCGCTGGCCGCCGGCGGTGGGGACGTCGGGCTGCTGGCCGAGCAGGCGCTGACCCTCGGCGTGCGCACCGTCGCCGTCGCACGCGCGACCGCCGCGCAGGACCTCCAGCTGGCCTTCTACGCCGCGGCGCAGCAGCGCGGCTGGGCCTCGGGGGAGTACGCGCTGCCGGAGATCCTCGCCGGGCCGCGGGCCGCCGAGGAGCTGGCCGCCCGCCCGGCCGACGTCGTCCTCAACGGGATCACCGGCTCGATCGGGCTCGGGCCCACGCTGGCCGCGCTGCGGGCGGGGAACACCGTCGCGCTGGCCAACAAGGAGTCGCTGGTGGCCGGCGGCGACCTGGTGACCGCCGCGGCGAAGCCGGGGCAGCTGGTGCCGGTGGACTCCGAGCACTCGGCGCTGGCCCAGTGCCTGCGCGGCGGGCACGTGAGCGAGGTGGCGCGGCTGGTGCTCACCGCCAGCGGCGGGCCGTTCCGCGGCCGCACCGCCGCCGAGCTGGCGGACGTGACCGTCGAGGACGCGCTCGCCCACCCCACCTGGGCCATGGGGCCGGTCGTGACGGTCAACTCCGCGACCCTGGTCAACAAGGGCCTCGAGCTGATCGAGGCGCACCTCCTCTTCGACGTCCCCTACGCCGACATCGACGTCGTGGTGCACCCGCAGTCGATCGTGCACTCGATGGTCACCTTCACCGACGGCGCGACGATCGCCCAGGCCAGCCCGCCGGATATGCGGCTGCCGATCGCGCTGGCGCTGGCCTGGCCGGACCGGCTGCCCGACGTGCAGCCGGCGCTGGACTGGTCGACGGCGAGCACCTGGGAGTTCGCGCCCCTCGACGCCGACGCGTTCCCGGCGGTCCGGCTGGCCCGGCGGGCCGGGGAGGCCGGCGGCGTCGTCCCGGCGATGTTCAACGCGGCCAACGAGGAGGCCGTCGCGGCCTTCCTGCGGCGCGAGCTCGCGTTCACAGCCATCGTGGACGTCGTCGCGCGTACCCTCGACGCCGCGCCGGAGCTCGGCGCACCCACGTGCGTGGAGGACGTGCTGGCCGCGGAGAAGTGGGCCCGGGAGCACGCCCGCGCCGCCATCGCCGGAGGCTGACCTGTCCGCACTGCTGACCGTCCTGGGGATCGTCGCCTTCGCGATCGGCCTGCTGTTCTCCATCGGCTTCCACGAGTACGGCCACTTCTTCTGGGCGCGGAAGTTCGGCATGCGCGTGCCCCAGTTCATGGTCGGGTTCGGCCCGACGGTGTTCTCGCGCAGGAAGGGCGAGACCGAGTACGGCGTCAAGGCCGTGCCGCTGGGCGGCTACATCCGCATCGTCGGCATGATCCCGCCCGCCGAGGAGGGCGAGAGCACGCGCGCCACCCGCATGCGCCGGTTCATCGCCGAGGTGCGCGGGCAGGCGCTCAACGACATCCGCCCCGGCGACGAGGGCCGCGTGTTCTACGCCAAGCCCTGGTGGCAGCGCGTGATCGTCATGTTCGCCGGGCCGTTCCACAACCTGGTGCTCGCGGTCGTGTTCTTCACCGTCGTCCTGACCGCCGTCGGCACGAACGTGTTCACGACCACCCTCGGCAGCGTCCCCGCCTGCGTGCTGCCCGCGGGGGCGGTGACCGCCGGCGACGAGGACCCGTGCTCCGAGCCGATCGTCACCTCCGGTGCCGACGCCGGGCAGCGGTGCACCGAGGGGACGGCGGGCTGCGCGCTGCCGCAGGAGAGCCCCGCGGCCGCGGCCGGCCTGCGCCCCGGCGACACGATCGTGGCGATCGACGGCAGCCCCCTGGAGACCGACGCCTTCGACAGCTGGACGACGGTGCAGGAGGCGATCCGCAGCGCCCCGGGCCAGGACGTCGTCCTCACCGTCGAACGGGACGGCGAACGGCGGGACGTGACCGTCACCCCGATCGAGAACACCGTCTACGTCGAGGCCGGCAGCGACGAGACGACCACCGCCGGCTACCTCGGGGTCAGCCCGACCGCGGGGTTCGCGCGGCAGTCGTTCGCCGACGTGCCCGGCTACTTCGGGATGGTGATCTCGCAGTCGGTCGAGAAGCTGGTGCAGATCCCCGAGCGGATCCCGCAGCTGTTCCGGGCGGCCTTCCTCGGCGAGGAGCGCGACCCGAACGGCCCGATCGGCGTGGTCGGGGTCGGCCGCATCTCCGGGGAGGTCTTCGCCCAGGAGGACTGGACCGGGCAGCAGAAGGTCAGCCTGTTCCTCAGCCTGCTCGCCTCGATCAACCTGGTGCTGTTCCTGTTCAACCTGCTGCCCATCTACCCGCTCGACGGCGGGCACATCGCCGGCGCGCTGTACGAGAAGGCCCGGTCGACCGTCGCGCGGCTGCGCGGCAAGCCCGACCCGGGGCCGTTCGACATCGCCCGGCTGATGCCCGTCGCGTACGCGGTCGCCGGGGTGTTCCTCGTGCTCTCGGCGCTGCTGTTCATCGCCGACGTGGTCAACCCGATCACCCTCGGCTGAGGCAGCGCAGCAGGTCACAGGGCGGTCGGCGGCACCCGGCGCGCGGGCGGGCGATACTAGGAGCCATGGCGATCCCCGTCAGCCTCGGCATGCCCGCGGCGCCTCCGCCCGTGCTCTCCCCGCGACGCAAGACCCGGCAGCTGGACGTCGGAGGGGTCGGCGTGGGCAGCGACTTCCCCGTCAGCGTGCAGTCGATGACGACCACGAAGACCGCCGACGTCAACGCCACGCTCCAGCAGATCGCCGAGCTGACCGCCGCCGGCTGCCAGATCGTGCGGGTCGCCGTCCCGGACACCGACGACGCCGAGGCGCTGCCGGCCATCGCGAGGAAGTCGCAGATCCCGGTGATCGCCGACATCCACTTCCAGCCGCGGTACGTGTTCGCGGCCATCGACGCCGGGTGCGCCGCCGTCCGCGTGAACCCGGGCAACATCAAGAAGTTCGACGACAAGGTCGGCGAGATCGCCAAGGCGGCCGGTGACGCCGGCATCCCGATCCGGATCGGCGTCAACGCCGGCTCGCTCGACAAGCGGCTGCTCGCCAAGTACGGCAAGGCCACGCCGGAGGCGCTGGTCGAGTCGGCCCTGTGGGAGTGCTCGCTGTTCGAGGAGCACGGCTTCCGCGACATCAAGATCTCGGTGAAGCACAACGACCCGGTCGTCATGGTGCGGGCCTACGAGCTGCTCGCCGCGCAGTGCGACTACCCGCTGCACCTCGGGGTCACCGAGGCCGGGCCGGCGTTCCAGGGCACGATCAAGTCCGCCGTCGCCTTCGGCGCCCTGCTGAGCAAGGGCATCGGCGACACCATCCGCGTCTCGCTCTCCGCCCCGCCGGTGGAGGAGGTCAAGGTCGGCACCCAGATCCTGGAGTCGCTGAACCTGCGCGAGCGCGGCCTCGAGATCGTCAGCTGCCCGTCCTGCGGGCGCGCGCAGGTCGACGTCTACAAGCTGGCCGACGAGGTCACCGCCGGCCTCGACGGGCTGGAGGTGCCGCTGCGCGTCGCCGTCATGGGCTGCGTCGTCAACGGGCCGGGCGAGGCCCGCGAGGCCGACCTCGGCGTGGCCTCGGGCAACGGCAAGGGGCAGATCTTCGTCAAGGGCGAGGTCGTCAAGACCGTCCCCGAGTCGCAGATCGTCGAGACGCTCATCGAGGAGGCCATGCGTCTGGCGGGGGAGCAGCCCGCCGAGGGTGCGCCCCCCGGCTCGCCCGTCGTCACCGTCTCCTGACGGTCCCGTGCTCGGCACCCCGACCGCCCGCGTCCTCGACGAGTCCGACGAGCGCGCCGTCACCCGGCTGCTCGCCACCGACCCGGTCGCGGCCTGCGTGATCGCCGGCCGGGTGGAGGCCGCGGGCACCGACGCCGCCGCGCTCGGGGCGCCGCTGTGGGGGATCGGCAGCGGCAGCAGCCTGGACGCGGTGTGCCTGGCCGGGGCCAACCTCATCCCGTTCGCCGTGCCGGGGGCCGAGCGCGCCGCCGCGACGGCGTTCGCCGAGCGGGCCCGCCGGACCGGCCGCCGCTGCTCGACCATCGTCGGCCCGGCGACCTCCGTCGACCCGATGTGGGACCTGCTCGCGCCGTTCTGGGGCCCCTGCCGCGACCACCGCCCGCGCCAGCCGCTGATGGCCATCGACGGCCCGCCCGCCGTGCCCCCCGAGCCGCGGGTGCGCCCGGTCCGGCTGTCGGAGCTCGACCTGCTCATGCCGGCCGCGGTCGCGATGTTCACCGAGGAGGTCGGGGTCAGCCCGCTGCGCACCGACGGCGGCGTCGGCTACCGCGCCCGCGTCTCGGAGCTGGTGCGCGCCGGGCAGTCGCTGGCCTGGATGGAGGGCGGCGAGGTGCTGTTCAAGGCCGAGATCGGCGCGGTCTCGCGGGCCGCCTGCCAGATCCAGGGGGTCTGGGTGGCGCCGGCCTACCGCGGCCGGGGGGTCGGCACGGCGGGGACGGCGGCGGTCGTCGAGTACGCCCGCGCCTCGATCGCGCCGGTGGTGAGCCTCTACGTCAACGACTTCAACACCGCCGCGCGCGTGGCCTACCAGCGGGTCGGCTTCCGCGAGGTCGGCCGGTACGCCAGCGTCCTGTTCTGACCACGGCCGTCCGCGCCGCAGGGGGTGTCGGGCGCCGCGCCGTCGGGCCACCATGTGCACTGCCCGCACCGGGGCAGCCGTCCCACGGCGGGCCGTCCTCCCGGGAGCCGCGATGACCGCAGGGCTGATCGAACTGGTGGAGCACGAGCCGCAGCGCGTGGCGGTCGTGCACGGGCACGTGGGGAACTCCGAGTTCGACGAGTTCCTCACCCGCGCGTACGACGAGGTGCGGGCGCTGCTGGCCCGGCAGCACCTGACCGCCGTCGGGCCGCCCTTCGCCCGCTACCGCGCGACCGGGCGGGGCCTGGACGTCGAGGCCGGGCTGCCGGTCGAGGACGACGTCCGGCCGGCGGGGCGGGTGACCGTCGGGACCCTGCCCGGCGGCCCCATGGTGACCGCGGCGCACGACGGCGACCACAACACCGTCGGGTTCACCTACGAGACGCTGCGGGAGTGGCTGGCCGGCAACGAGTACGTGGCGACCGGCGACCCGTGGGAGTCCTACGTCGACCTGCCGGGCGCCTCCGCGGTCACCGTGGTGACCGTGCCCTGCCGCCGCCTCCCGCCGGTGCCGCCGCCCCCGCTGCACGTCTGACCGGCGGCGCCTCCGCGGGTCCGGACGGATCCGGTCCGCGGGTCTGCGACAGTGACCGGCGTGCACATCCGTCGGCGCTCGGGCCTCCTGCTGACCGCGGCCGTCCTCGCCGCACCCCTGCTCACCGCCTGCTCCGGCGGCTCCGAGGACGACGTCCGGGCGGCGGCGCAGGAGTTCCTCGACGCGTGGGCCGGCGGGGACACCGCCGCCGCGGCCCGGCTCACCAGCGACCCCGACGCCACGACCGCGCTGCTCGACCAGACCGCCCAGGACCTGCCCGACGCGACCCTCACCGGTGAGCTCGGGCAGGTCGCCGTCGACGGCGAGGACGCGACCGTGGCCTGGACCGCCACCTGGGACCTCGCCGCCGCGCCCGACTGGACCTACGAGGCGACGCTCGGCCTGCGCGAGGCCGAGGACGGCTGGCAGGTGGTCAGCGCGCCCACCGTCGTCAACCCCGAGCTCGCGGAGGGGCAGCGCCTCCAGCTGACCCGGTTGCTGCCCGAACGCGCGCCGATCACCGACGCGACCGGCGCCCCGCTGTTCACGCCCACCGAGGTGGTCAACGTCGGCGTCGACCCCGGGCAGGTGACCGACCTGCCGGCGCTCGCGGCCTCGCTCGGTGCCGCCACCGGGGTCGACCCGCAGCAGATCGTCGCGGACGTCCAGGGCGCGCAGCCCGGCCAGTTCGTCCCCGTCATCACGCTGCGCCGGCCGGACTTCGAGGCGATCCGCGCCCAGGTGTTCGACCTGCCCGGCGCCGTCTTCCCCACCGAGACCCGGCTGCTCGCGCCGACGTCGCGCTTCGGCCTCGCCCTGCTCGGTCGGGTCGGCCCGGCGACCGCCGAGATCCTCGAGGAGTCGCAGGGCGAGGACGGCGAGGCGCCCTACGCCGCCGGCGACCAGCTCGGCCTCTCCGGTCTCCAGCGCGCCTTCCAGGAGGAGCTCACCGGCACGCCCGGCTTCACCGTCGACGTGGTCAGCCTCGACGAGAGCACCGGCGACGAGGGCCGCGAGATCGCCTCGGTCGCCCCCGCGGCCGGGACGCCGGTGCAGACCCCGCTGGTGCCGGCGGTGCAGCTGGCCGCCGACGCCGCGGCGGCGACGCAGACCCTGCCCACGCACGTCGTCGTCGTCCGCCCCGGGACCGGGGAGGTCCTCGCCGTCTCCTCCAACGCGGCCGCCGACGCCGGCAACGCCCTGCGCGGCCAGTTCCCGCCCGGGTCGAGCATGAAGACCATGACGGCGACCGCCCTGCTGTCGGCAGGCGCCGTCACCCCCGACACCCCCGTGCCCTGCCCGGGCACGACCACCGTCGAGGGCCGCGAGTTCGAGAACGAGGACCGGTTCGACCTCGGCACCGTGCCGTTCACCGAGGCGTTCGCCCAGTCCTGCAACACGACCTTCATCCAGCTCGGGCTCCAGCTGCCCGACGACGCCCTGGCGCAGGCCGCGGCGGCGTACGGCGTCGGCACCGAGTGGGACCTGCCGATCGGGATCTTCAGCGGGGCGGTGCCCGCCGACGCCACGGGCACGACCAAGGCCGCCGACCAGATCGGGCAGGGCGAGGTGCTGATGAGCCCGGCGCAGATGGCCCTGGTCGCCGCCGGCATCGCCAGCGGCACCCCGGCCCCGCCGGTCGAGGTGGTGGGCGGGGACCCGGCCGGGACGGCGCCGACCGGTCCGCCGGCCGGGGTGCTCGACGCGCTGCGGCCGCTGATGCGGCAGGTCGTGCTCAGCGGCACCGCCACGGCGCTGGCCGACCGCGGCGAGGTCTACGGCAAGACCGGCACGGCCGAGTTCGGCAGCGGCGACCCGCCTCCCGCGCACGGCTGGTTCGTCGGCTACCAGCTGGGCGGGCCGCAGGGCGACATCGCCTTCGCCGTCCTCGTCGAGGGCGGCGGGTCGAGCAGCGCCGCCGTCGCGATCACCGACACCTTCCTGGGCAACCTCGGCTGAGGGGCCCTTCACCAGATGTGCCGGAAGCACCGGGCCTCGTTGCGCTGGTAGCGGGCCCGGGTCATCGTCAGCACGACGTTGAGCACCGGGTTGGCCGCCCGGGCGAACTGGTCGAACACCGGCTCGGGGAGCTCGTCGGCCAGCCACGGCACCAGGAAGGCGACCTTCCGCGGCGACCGCTCCGAGCTCGCCATGCGCTCGGCCGCCTTCCAGCCCTTCGCGGAGAGGTGCCGCTGCAGGATGGGCAGCGCCTCGGTCTCCTCGTGCGACAGGTGCCACGAGATGCTGTCGCCGGCGGCGTGGACGACCTCGGCGAGGTGGTCGCGCGCCTGCGGGGTGGGAGCGGCGGCCATCTCGGCGAAGGCGGCCGCGCAGGCGGCCAGCATCGGGTCGACGACGTCGTGCTCGGCCTCCATCTCGTCGAGCGTGAGGTGCGCGCCGCGATCGCCCTGGGCGTCGACGGCGGCGAACAGCTCCGGCCAGATCGCCGTGTCCTCGGTGACGTGGTGGTGGTGCAGGATCTCGCCGAACCGCTCCCAGCGGGCGGCCAGCGCCGCCCAGGTCTCCGCGTCGTCGACCGGGGTGGCGCGGCTGGCGGCGGCGAACCGGGACAGGTCGCGGCGGAAGCCGTGGTGGGCGACGAACATGCCGCTCAGGTCGTGCCGACCGGGTGCGGCGTGCACCTGACCGGGCAGGGCGAGCTGCGGCGGAGCGGACAGGGTGGCGGTCATGGGGTCCTCCTCGGGTGCCTGGTCCCGGGAGCGGTGCGTCCCGGGCAGGGAGGAGGTTTCGGGCGGGCGCTGAAGAAGCGCTGAAGTCGGCCGCTATCCCGCGGGGAGGCCGGGGAACGGCGTCGTCGTCGGGGCCCGGCCGGCCGCGGTGCGCCAGCCGACGGCCCGCAGCTCGGCGGCGCTGAGCTGCTCGACGGCGAGCAGCCGCACCTCGCGGTCGGCGGCCCCGGCCAGCACCCGCACCCACGCGCCGGCGACGCCGTCCTCGAGGACGACGGCCAGCGCCGCGGCGTCGGTGCCGGAGAGCACCGGGAACGGCAGCGCGTACGCGGCCTCGGGCGGCACCGGGTCGGCCCCCCGCTCGTCGAGGAGCGCCACCAGGCGGTCACGGGCGTCGCGGTGCGCGGTCTCGCCGGCGGCGGCCGGACCCCGGGCGTCGGGCGGCAGCGCGGCGCCGACGACGCCGTAGCCCCACACGGCGGTGTGCTCGGCGGCCAGCGCCTCGCCCAGCGCCTCGGTCTCGGTGCGCTCGTCGACCTGCAGATCGTCGGCCATCGGCTACGCCAGCCTCCCGCCCATGCCGCGCAGCCCGGCCGCGACGGACCCCAGCAGCGCCGCCCGTGCCCCGTGCTGGTCGAGGCAGGCGGCCGCGTGCGAGTCGGCGGCCGTGCTCACCTCGGTGCGCAGCCAGGCGCGCGCCTCCCCGGGCGAGGGAGGGGTGGCCCCCGCGGACCCGCTCGCCGGGGAGGGAGCCCCGGGCGCCGCGGCGCGCAGCCGGTCCAGCTGCTCCCCGGCCTGGGCGGCGAGGTCGGCCACCTGGCCGCCGAGGGCCGGGTCCGCGGTCGACGCGGCGGCGAACGCGGCGACCAGCGCCTCCTGCACCGCGACTTGCCCGGCCAGCTCGTCGGCCTGCTCCGGGGTGACCGGCGTCCCGCCGTCGTCGGACGAGGTGCAGCCGACGAGCAGCACCCCGAGCCCCGCGGCGGTGCCCGCGAGGAGGGTGCGCCGGGAGAGGACCGGGGGGCCGGAGACGGGGAGCGGGACCATCACCGCCATCCTGACAGCCCCTCCCGCGGGAGGCCGGGACGACGCCGGGAGCGCGCCGCGCCGTCCTCCCCGGGCGCGTCACAGACGTCCCGCCCGGCACGTCCGCCGGGTTCCCGGCTCCCCGACCCGGCGGCACGGCCGGGCGGTAGCCTGGCCTCTTCCCGCCGTCCGCGGCCGGACCGCACCCGGACCGCCCGGGCGGCGGGCCGCGCCGTGCCCGCACGCGTCCCGCAGGCGGCGATCGAGGAGGAGGAGCCCGTGCCCGCGTCCCGCGGCAGCCGACGGCCCGACCCGGCGACCGAGCGGCTGACCGGCTGGATCCAGCCGGTCGTCGACGCGGCCGGGTTCGAGCTCGAGGAGCTCGTGGTCACGCCGGCCGGCCGGCGCAGCGTCGTCCGCGTGGTGGTCGACCACGACGACGGCGTGACCCTCGACGACATCGCGGAGGTCAGCCGCGCCGTCTCCGCGGCCCTCGACGACAACGACGGCGACCTGGGCCGGGCTCCCTACGTCCTCGAGGTCACCAGCCCCGGCGTCGACCGGCCGCTCACCGAGCCGCGGCACTGGCGGCGCAACACCGGCCGCCTGGTCACCGTCGCGGTCGGCCCGGCCGGCGCCGCCGAGCAGGTCACCGCGCGGGTCACCGGCGTCGACGGGGACGGCGTCACCCTCGCCGTCGAGGCGCAGGGCAAGCCGGGGGCGCGGAAGCGGGCGCCGGTGCCGCGGCAGGTGCCCTGGGCGCTGCTGGGCACCGGCCGGGTGCAGGTCGAGTTCGGCCGGCCGGTCCCCGGGACGGCGGAGGACGCGACGGCGGAGGACGACGCGCGGGAGGATGACGCGGGGGACGACGGAGGAGAACGGTGAACATCGACGTGACCGCGCTCAAGGCGGTCGAGCGCGAGAAGGGCATCCCCGCCGACACGGTGATCGAGGCCATCGAGTCGGCGCTGGTGACGGCGTACCGGCACGCCGACGGCGCGGCCAAGCACGTCCGCGTGCACGTGGACCGCAAGACCGGGGAGGTGGCCGTGCTGGCCCAGGAGCTGGGGCCCGACGGCGAGGTGGTCCGCGAGTGGGACGACACCCCGTCGGACTTCGGCCGGATCGCGGCCAGCACCGCCAAGCAGGTCATCGTGCAGCGGCTGCGCGACGCCGAGCACGAGCAGACCTTCGGCGAGTACGCCGGCAAGGAAGGCGACATCGTCAGCGGCATCGTGCAGGCCGACCAGCGCCGCAACGCCAGCGGCGTGGTGATGATCGACATCGGCAAGGTGGAGGCCGTGCTGCCGGCGGCCGAGCAGGTGCCGGGGGAGACCTACGCCCACGGCACCCGGATCAAGGCCTACGTCGTCTCGGTCTCGCGCACGTTCCGGGGGCCGCAGGTCACCGTGTCGCGCACCCACCCGAACCTGGTGCGCAAGCTGTTCGCCCTCGAGGTGCCCGAGATCGCCGACGGCAGCGTGGAGATCGTGGCCGTCGCCCGCGAGGCCGGCCACCGCTCGAAGATCGCGGTCCGGACGAAGGTCGCCGGGCTCAACGCCAAGGGCGCCTGCATCGGTCCGATGGGGCAGCGGGTGCGCAACGTCATGAGCGAGCTGCACGGCGAGAAGATCGACATCGTCGACTGGTCCGACGACCCCGCCACGTTCGTCGCCTCGGCCCTGAGCCCGGCGCGGGTCAGCAGCGCCCGGGTCGTCGACCCGACGGCCAAGGCGGTGCGGGTGATCGTGCCCGATTACCAGCTGTCGCTGGCGATCGGCAAGGAGGGGCAGAACGCCCGCCTGGCCGCCCGGCTGACCGGCTGCCGGATCGACATCCGCAGCGACGCGCAGCCCGACGACCCGGCCACGCCCTCCCCGGGCGTCGGCCGGCCGCCGCTGCGCACCGGGGCTCCCCCCGGCCAGGCGCAACCCCCGAGAGGGGCAGGTCACCGGCCCCCGCCACGCCGGGCGGAACATCCGGGACCTGCCGCGCGCTAGAGTTACCGGTGGCCGAATCGTCGATCCCGGTGCGCACCTGCGTGGGCTGCCGGAAGCGTGTTCCGGTCACCGAGCTGCTGCGTGTCGTCGCCCGGAGCGGGACCCTGGTCCCGGATCCGCGGCGCCGGCTCCCCGGCCGGGGTGCCTCCGTGCACCCCACACCGGAGTGCCTGCACGCAGCGGAGCGACGCCGGGCCTTCGGGCGGGCGCTGCGCTGCAGCGCCCCGCTGGAGGCCGGTCCGCTCCGAGCCCACGTCCTCGGCGCCTCCCCGGAGTCGCTCGCGGGTGCGGACCGGGACGGGCGCAGCACCGCAGGACCAGCAGCACCCCGGGCGAACCGGCACCAGGCCGGTGAGCACATCGAAGTCAGGACGTCGTCGGATGAGTCAGCCGTGAAGTCCCAGCGATGACCATGCACCACTAACGACCAGGTCGAGCGGGTGAGCCGCCGGCCTCGAAGAGGAGATCCGTGCCAGGCAAAGCCCGCGTACACGAACTCGCCAAGGAGTTCGGTGTCGACAGCAAGGCCGTGCTCGCCAAGCTCAAGGAGCAGGGCGAGTTCGTGAAGTCCGCTTCCTCCACCGTCGAGGCCCCCGTGGCCCGGCGGCTGCGTGAGGCCTTCGTCGCCGGTGGCTCCGGCGGCTCCAACGGCGGTGGCGCGCCCGCGCCGGCGCCCGCCCGTCCCTCCGCCCCGGCTGCTCCCGCGCCGCGTCCCGCGGCCGCGGCGCCGTCCCCGGCCGCCCCGTCGGCCCCGGCGGCCCCGGTGGCCCCGGTAGCGCGCCCCGCGGCCCCCACGCCCGGGCCGCGTCCGGAGCCCCGTCCCGCCGCGCCCCAGGCGCCGGCGGCCTCGGCCCCGTCCGCCCCGGCGCCGTCCCCGGCCCGTCCGGCGCCGGCTCCGGGTGCCCCGCGTCCGGGTGCCCCCGGTCCGCGTCCGGCCCCGGCCGGCGGCGCCGCGCCGGGTGCTCCGCGGCCCGGCGCTCCCGGCCCGCGGCCGGGTCCCCGTCCGGCTCCGCGGCCGGGCAACAACCCCTTCAGCAGCACCCCGCGTCCGGCTCCGTCGGCCGGTGGTCCGCGACCGGGCCCCGCGGCCGGTCCGGGTGGTCCCCGTCCGGGTGCGCCCGGCGGTCCCCGCCCGGCTCCCGGTGCGGGTGGTCCGCGTCCCGGCGGCCCGCGTCCGGGTCCCGGCGCGGGCGGTCCCCGTCCGGCCGCCGGTCCCGGCGGTCCGCGCCCGAACCCGGGCATGATGCCGCCGCGGCCCTCGCCCGGCATGATGCCGCCGCGTCCGGCCGGTGCCGGGCGTCCCGGCGGCGGCCCCGGCGGTGCCGGTGGCCGCGGCCGTCCGGGCGGTGGCCCGGGTGGCGGTGGCGGCGGCTTCCGTCCCGGTGGCGGCGGCGGTGGCGGCGGCGGCGGTGGCGCCCCGGCCGGTGCCGGCGGCGGTTTCCGCGGTGGCGGCGGTGGCCGTGGCCGTGGTCGCGGCGGTTCCGGTGCGGGTACCGCGGGTGCCTTCGGGCGTCCCGGTGGTCGCGGTCCGGTCCGCGGTCGCAAGAGCAAGAAGCAGCGGCGTCAAGAGTTCGACCAGATGGCCGCGCCGAGCATGGGCGGCGTCAGCCTGCCCCGCGGCAACGGCCAGACCGTCCGGCTGCCGCGCGGTGCCTCGCTGACCGACCTGGCCGAGAAGATCGGTGCCCAGCCGGCCGCGCTGGTGACCGCCCTGTTCCACCTGGGCGAGATGGTCACCGCGACGCAGTCGGTGAACGAGGACACGCTGCAGCTGCTCGGTGCCGAGATCGGCTGGGACATCCAGGTCGTCTCGCCGGAGGACGAGGACCGCGAGCTCCTCGAGACCTTCGACCTCACCTTCGGCGACGAGGGTGACGAGGAGGACTGGGAGACCCGTCCGCCGGTCGTCACCGTCATGGGTCACGTCGACCACGGCAAGACGAAGCTGCTCGACGCCATCCGCAACACCAACGTGGTGGCGCGGGAGGCCGGCGGCATCACCCAGCACATCGGCGCGTACCAGATCGACACCGAGCTGGACGGCCAGGAGCGGGCGATCACCTTCATCGACACCCCGGGTCACGAGTCGTTCACCGCGATGCGTGCCCGTGGCGCGAAGGTGACCGACATCGTCGTCCTGGTCGTGGCCGCCGACGACGGCGTCATGCCGCAGACGATCGAGGCGCTCAACCACGCCCAGGCGGCCGAGGTGCCGATCGTGGTCGCGGTGAACAAGGTGGACAAGGAGGGGGCCAACCCCGCCAAGATCCGCCAGCAGCTCACCGAGTACGGGCTGGTGGCCGAGGAGTACGGCGGCGACACGATGTTCGTCGACGTCTCGGCGGTCACGCGCCAGGGCCTCGACGACCTGCTCGCGGCGATCCTGCTCACCGCCGACGCCGCGCTCGACCTGCGGGCCAACACCGAGATGGACGCGCAGGGCGTCGTCATCGACGCCAAGCTCGACCGCGGTCGCGGCCCCGTGGCCACCGTCCTGGTCCAGCGCGGCACCCTGCGGGTCGGCGACTCGCTGGTCGCCGGCGACGCCTTCGGGCGCGTCCGGTCGCTGCTCGACGAGCACGGCACCCGGCTCAAGGAGGCCCTGCCGGCCCGGCCCGTCCAGGTCGTCGGCCTCACCTCGGTGCCGCGTGCCGGTGACACCTTCCTCGTCGTCGAGGAGGACCGCGTCGCCCGGCAGATCGCCGACCGGCGCCAGGCCCGCATCCGCAACGCGCAGAACGCGCAGATGCGCAAGCGGATCAGCCTGGAGGACCTCGACGCGGCGCTCAAGGAGAACCGTCAGCTCAACCTGATCATCAAGGGCGACAACTCGGGCACCGTGGAGGCGCTCGAGGACGCGCTCATGAAGATCGAGGTGAGCGACGACGTCTCGCTGCGGGTCATCCACCGCGGTGTCGGTGCGATCAGCAAGAGCGACATCGACCTGGCGCTGGCCGACGACGTCATCGTCATCGGCTTCAACGTCCGGGCCGAGGGGCAGGCCACCGAGCTGGCCAACCGCGAGGGCGTCGACGTCCGGTACTACTCGGTCCTCTACTCGGCGATCGAGGAGATCGAGGCGGCCCTCAAGGGCATGCTCAAGCCGGAGTTCGAGGAGGTCGAGCTCGGCACGGCGGAGATCCGCGAGGTCTTCCGGGTGCCGCGCATCGGCAACGTCGCCGGTTCGATCGTCCGGTCCGGCACGATCAACCGGAACTCGAAGGCCCGGGTCATCCGCGACGGCGTCGTCATCGCGGACAACCTGACCGTCGAGTCGCTGCGCCGCTTCAAGGACGACGTCACCGAGGTCCGCGAGGGCTACGAGTGCGGTATCGGCCTGGGGTCGTTCAACGACGTCAAGGTCGAGGACGTCATCGAGACCTTCGAGGTCCGCGAGAAGCCGCGCGCCTGACGTAGGAGGCCCCTGCAGGAGAGCCGATGGCCCTCCTGCAGGGGCCCGCCGCGAGCGTGCGAGCGGTGGTGGGCAGGAGGGTCCTCATCTTCACCGGCACGCTCTCCGCCGACCTGCTGCTGGGCGACGTCCACTCGCTCAAGGGCAAGCGCGCCGTGGTCCGGCCCATCGTGGCCGAGCTGCGGCGCCGCTTCGCCGTCTCCGCCGCCGAGGTCGGCGACCAGGACCTGCACCGCCGGGTGCAGATCGGCGTCGCCACGGTGGCGGGGGACGCCGGTCAGGTGACCGACGTCCTCGATTCGTGCGAGCGGTTGCTGGCCGAGCGGCCGGAGGTGACCCTGCTGTCGACGCACCGGCAGTTGTTCTCCGACGAGGACGACTGAACCGCTCCGACCGGCGCAGCCCTCGCCGTCCCCTGTCCGTCCGGGCGCACGTGGCGTGCGCCCCGTCCCGAGGAGGGTCCATGGCCGATCCGGCCCGCGCCCGCAAACTGGCCGTCCGCATCCGGCAGATCGTCTCGGCCGCGATCGAGACCCAGATCAAGGACCCCCGGCTGGGCATGGTCACCGTCACCGACGCCCGGGTCACCAATGACCTGCGCGAGGCGACGGTCTTCTACACCGTCTTCGGCGACGAGACCGAGGTCGCCGACTCCGCCAAGGCCCTCGCCAGCGCCACCGGGGTGCTGCGCTCCACCGTCGGCCGGCAGACCGGCGTCAAGTTCGTCCCCACGCTCACCTTCGTCGCCGACCTCGTCCCCGACACCGCGCGCGAGCTCGACGCCGCCATCGAGCGGGTCAAGCACGCCGACGCCGAGCTCGCCCGCGCCCGGGAGGGCGCCAGCTACGCCGGGGACGCCGACCCGTACCGCCGTCCCGCCGAGGACCCGGACGACGACGAGACTGCCGATGAGATCGCTGACGAGACCGCCGACTCCGGGAGCCGTTCATGAGTGAAGTGGATCCGGACCCGAACCTCCCCGACGAGGGCCAGGGCCGCGCGGAGCTGGGCGGCCGCGGCGAGCCCGCCGGCGGCGACCCGACGGAGGGTGGCAAGCGGGGCGAGATCGGCGAGGCGCCGAGCATCGCCGCCGACGAGCCCGACGACGGCAGCACCTTCCCGCCCGGTGGCGGGCGGGTCGGGGACGAGGGGAACGCCCCGCCGGTCGCCGACCCCGGTCCGGGCGCCTGACGCCATGAGCCTTCCCCTGCGCAAGGTCGCGCGGCGGACCGTCGCCTCCGTCCTCGACGAGGCGGCGGCCGCGCGCGCCACCGTCGTCCTCTCCGGTCACGTCCAGCCCGACGCCGACGCCCTCGGCAGCACCCTGGCCCTGGCCGAGGGGCTGCGCCGCCGCGGCGCCCGCGTGCTGCCGACCTTCCCCGACCCGTTCGTGCTGCCGGCCTCGCTGGGCTGGCTGCCCGGCGCCGAGGCGCTGGTGCCGTCGTCGGAGCTGCCGTCCTCGCCGGACGTCTTCGTCAGCCTCGACGCCGCCTCGCCCGGCCGGCTGGGGGAGCTGGCCGGGCTGCTGGGATCGGCGGGCACGGCGGTCGTCATCGACCACCACGCGAGCAACCCCGGCTTCGGCGACGTGTCGCTGATTGACCCGGCGGCGCCGGCCACGGTGACCCTGGTGGCCGAGGTGCTCGACGGCCTCGGGGTGCTCGTCGACCGCACCATCGCCACCTGCCTCTACGCGGGGCTGGCCGCCGACACCGGGTCCTTCCGCTTCGGCAGCACCCGCCCGGAGACCCACGAGCTCGCCGCCCGGCTGCTGTCCACCGGCATCGACCACGCGGCGATCAGCCGCCGGCTGTTCGACACGGCACCGTTCGGCTGGCTCCGGCTGCTCTCCGCCGTCACCGGCCGGGCCGTGCTGGAGCCCGCGGTGGGCGCCGGCCTGGTCTGGACCTGGTCGAGCACCGCCGAGGCGGCCGAGCACGGCCTGCCCGGCGAGCAGCTCGAGGCGCTCGTCGACGTCGTCCGGTCCACCGAGGAGGCCGACGTCGCCTGCGTGCTCAAGGGCCAGGACGACGGCTCGTGGTCGGTCTCGCTGCGCTCCCGCGGGGCCACCGACGTCGCCCGCGTCGCGATGGCGCTCGGCGGGGGCGGGCACCGCGCCGCCGCCGGCTACACGAGCTGGCTCGACCGCGAGGCGACGATCGCCGCGCTGAGGGCCGAACTCGCCCCCGAGTGACCGCCCCGCCGCAGCGGGGCGTCCTCGCGCTCGCCGTTCCCGCGCTCGTCGTCCTCGCGGCCGAGCCGCTGTACCTGCTGGTCGACACCGCCGTCGTCGGCCACCTCGGCACCGTGGCGCTCGGCGGCCTGGCCGTCGGCGGCGGGCTGCTGGCGTGGGCCACCGCGCTGCTGAACTTCCTCGCCTACGGGACGACGGCGCGCGCCGCCCGCCGGGCCGGGGCCGGCGACCGCGCCGGCGCCGTGGCCGAGGGCGTGCAGGCCACCTGGCTGGCGCTCGCCCTGGGCGCCGCGGTCCTGCTGCTGTTCCAGCTGCTGGCCGGGCCGCTGTCCCGGCTGCTGGCCGGCGGCGCCGGACCGGTGGCCGAGGCGGGGGAGACCTGGTTGCGGATCGCCTCCCTCGGCGCCCCGCTGCTGCTGCTCTCGCTGGCCGGCAACGGTTGGCTGCGCGGTGTGCAGGAGCTGCGCAGGCCCGTGCGCTACGTGCTGGCCGGCAGCGCCGTCAGCCTCGTGCTGTGCCCGCTGCTGGTCCACCCGGTCGGGCTGGGCCTGCCCGGCTCGGCGCTGGCCAACGTCGCGGGCCAGGCGGTCTCGGCCGCGCTGTTCCTCCGTGCCCTGCGGCGCGAGGGGCTGCCGCTGCGCCCCCGGCCGGCGGCGATCCGCGCCCAGCTCGGCATCGGCCGCGACCTGCTGCTGCGGGCGGCGGTGCTGCAGGTGTCGTTCCTCGTCGCCGCCGGCGTCGTGGCACGGGAGGGCGCCGCCCCGCTCGGCGCGCACCAGATCGCGCTGCAGCTGTTCTTCTTCCTGGCCCTGGTGCTCGACGCCTACGCCATCGCGGCGCAGACGCTGGTCGGCTCCGCGCTGGGCGCCGGCCGGCCCGACGAGGCGCGGGCGACCGCCCGAAGGGTCACGCTCTGGGGCCTGGGCACCGGCGCGCTGGTCGCGGTCGTCCTGCTCGCGCTCCGCGACGTCCTCCCGCCGCTGTTCACCTCCGACCCCGCCGTCCTCGAGCAGGCCGCGCTGGTCTGGTGGTTCCTGGCGCTGATGCAGCCGCTGGCCGGTGTCGTGTTCGCGCTCGACGGGGTGCTGATGGGCGCCGGCGACGTGGGCTACCTGCGCACCACCACGATCGGTGCGGCGCTGGTCGGGTTCCTGCCGCTCTCGCTGCTCTCGCACCCGCTGGGCTGGGGGCTGGCCGGGGTCTGGACCGGGCTGGACCTGTTCATCGCCCTGCGGCTGGTCGCCGTCCTGGCCCGGGTGGCCGGCCGGCGGTGGCTGTCTGCTGGGGTGGTCGCATGAGCCCGAGACGGCCCGACGCCGACGTCCCGCCCGGTCTGCTGCTGGTCGACAAGCCCGGCGGCATGACCTCGCACGACGTCGTCGCCCGGGCCCGCCGGGCGCTGTCGGTGCGCAAGGTCGGGCACGCCGGCACGCTGGACCCGATGGCCACCGGGCTGCTCATCCTCGGGGTCGGCGCCGCCACCCGGCTGCTCGGGTACGTCGGCGGCCACGACAAGACCTACGACGCGACGATCCGCCTCGGCCAGGCCACCGTCACCGACGACCGCGAGGGCGAGGTGCTCACCAGCACGCCGGCGGGGCACCTCACCGACGACGACGTGCGGACGGCGCTGGCGACCCAGACCGGCCCGCTCCAGCAGGTGCCGTCGTCGGTGAGCGCGGTCAAGGTCGCCGGCCGGCGCTCCTACGACCGCGTGCGCGCCGGCGAGGAGGTCGAGCTGGCCCCCCGGGCGGTGACCGTGCACGCCCTCGTCGTCCACCGGGTGACCCGGCCCGGGCCCGACCTGGTCGACGTCGACGTGACCGTCACCTGCTCGGCCGGCACCTACGTCCGGGCGATCGCCCGCGACGCCGGGGCGGCGCTCGGCGTGGGCGGGCACCTCAGGGCGCTGCGCCGCACCGCGTCGGGGCCGTACACCGTGGCCGAGGCCGCTCCGGTGGAGGACGCCGCCGCGGCGCTGGTCGCCGGCGGGGGAGCGGGGTACCTCCCGCTGACCCGGGCCGCGACGACCGTCTTCCCCGCCCGGCCGGTCGGCGCCGAGGAGGCGAAGGCGCTGGTGTTCGGGCAGCGCATCCCCGCCACCGGGGCGCCCGGGCTGCACGCCGCCGTCGACCCCGACGGCCGGCTGGTCGCCCTCGTCGAGGACGCCGGCCGCTCGGCCCGCGTCGCCGTCGGCTTCCCGCCCGGCTAGCGCGTCCCGACCCGCCCGCCCGCCGGCGTCCGGGCCAGCACGACGACCGCGGCGACCGTGAGCAGCCACCCCGCCACCAGGGCCGGCGCCCACCCGGGCCGCACCCGGTCGCCGAGGAGCGCCAGCCCGACCAGGCCCGGGAGCACCACCTCCGTCACGGTCAGGACGGCGACCACCGCCGCGACGGCGCCGGCGCGCAGCGCGCGGGCCAGCAGCACCGTGCCGGTGGCGCCGAACACCACGACGGCGTAGGCGAGCGGTTCGGCGAGCAGCTCCAGCACCGAGGACCAACCCGCCGAGCGCACGTGCACGGCCCGGACGGCCAGCGACACCCCGCCGAAGGCCGCGCCCGCCGCTCCGGCCAGGGCCAGCGGACGGCCGGAGCGCAGCAGTGGGACGGCGGCGAGCACGAGGACCCCGGCCGCGGCCAGCAGCACCGGCGTGGCCGGCGCGGGCCGCCGCGGCGCCCGCCCGGGGGCGGCGGCCGCCGCGACCAGCGCGATCCCCAGCACGACCCCCGCCAGCGCGAGCAGCCGGGCGCGGGACCACCCGCGCAGCCCCCGGGAGGCCGCCGCCGCGGTGACCGGCACGGTGCCGGCCAGCACCGCCTGGACCGCGAACACGGGCAGGAAGCGCAGGGCGACCACGGACAGCAGCCAGCCGGCTGCGTCGAGGACCAGGCCGACGAGGTAGCGCGGCTGGCGCCACACCGGCCGACCGGCGGCCGCCCGCCGGCTGCCGTCGGACTCCAGCAGCGAGGCCGCGCTGTTCGAGAGCATCGCCGCGAGGGCGGCGAGCAGCGCGAGCGCGGTCATGGGTCTCCCGTGGGATGTGGCAGCCTCGGGCACGTGGTCGCCGCCATCTCACCGGATCAGCAGCTCGACGAGCGCCTCACGGCCCTCGCCGGGCTGCTGCGCCCGCTGCCGGGCGTGCTGGTGGCGTTCTCCGGCGGCGTGGACTCCGGCATGCTGCTGGCCGCCGCCGTCCGGGTGCTCGGTGCCGACCGGGTGGTCGCGGCGACCGCGGTCTCGCCGAGCCTGCCGGCGGCCGAGCGGGCGGGTGCCGAGGCCTTCGCCGCCGGGCTCGGCGTCCGGCACGAGCTGCCGCGCACCGACGAGCTGTCCCGCCCGGGTTACGTGGCCAACGCCGGCGACCGCTGCGCCTTCTGCAAGACCGAGCTCGTCGACGTCCTGGCGCCCGTGGCGGCCCGGCTGGGCATCGCCGACGTCGTCACCGGCACCAACGCCGACGACGTCGTCGCCGGCTTCCGGCCCGGCATCGCCGCGGCCGCCGCGCGCGGGGCGTGGGCGCCGCTGGCCCGCGCCGGCCTGACCAAGGACGACGTCCGCGCCGCCGCCCGGCGCTGGGGGCTGTCGCTGGCCGACAAGCCGGCCGCGGCGTGCCTGGCCAGCCGGATCGCGTACGGCGTCCCGGTGAGCGCCGAGGGCCTGGCCCGCGTGGAGGCGGCCGAGGCGTCGCTGCGGGCCGCGCTGACCGGTGCCGGGCTGCCGGTGCGCGACCTGCGGGTGCGCGACCTGGGTGCCGACGTCGCACGGGTGGAGGTCGACGCCGCGCTGGTGCCGGCCGTGCGGGCGCGACCGGAGCTGCTGGCCGCCGTCGGCGGGTTCGCGCGGGTGGAGCTGGACCCGCGGGGCTTCCGCTCCGGCTCGATGAACGAGCTGCTGCCGGACCCCGTCCGCTACCGCTGACACGCGACAGCGGCCCCTCCCCGGTCGCCGGGGAGGGGCCGCTGTCGCGTGCCGGTGGGGCTCAGCCCACGTAGTTGACGTGCACGTGGTCGAAGTGGTTGGCCGTGGCGCTGCCGCGGTCCTCCATCGCCTTCCACGCGGCGCCCGGCGAGGTGATGATCCGCTGCTGCCAGATGATGTACTCCACGCCCAGCTCGGCCCAGTGGTCGACGTGGTACTGGGCGATCGCGTCGCCGAGGGCGGCGTCGGACATCACCATGTAGTCCAGCGCCAGGCCGGACGGGTGGCCGTGCGGGTCCACCGCGCTGGCGCGGGTGCCGCCGATGGTGATGCCGGCGGCCCCGGAGACGTTCGTGACCACGTTGTCGGCCGCGGCCTGCGCCTGCGGCTTGGTGGCGCCGGCGGTGTTCGTGATCTGCGCGGTGACGGCGGCCGGCGCGGGCGCCGGGGCCGGCGCCGGCGCGGGGGCCGGCGCCGGCGCGGGGGCCGGGGCGGCCGGGGCCTCGACCGGGGCCGAGTCGCCGATCGAGCCCGAGGGGGCCGGGGCGGTGTCGACCGTCGCCGAGACCAGCAGCACCTGACCCGGGAAGATCAGGTTCGGGTTGCTGCCGATCACGTCGACGTTGCGCTGGTAGAGGTCGCGCCACGCCTGCCCGTGGGCGGAGGCGATCTTCGCGACGGTGTCGCCGCGGACGACGGTGTAGTCGCCGGCCGGGGCGGCGTGCTGCCCGTGGCCGTCGGCCTCGGTGGACTCGGCGGCCGGGGCGGGGGCCGGGGCCGGCTGGGCCTCGGGGGCGGCGGCGGGGGCCTGGGCCGCGGCCGGGGTGGTGCCCTCGGTCAGGTGCTTGCCGCAGGTCGGCCAGGCGCCGATGCCCTGCCCGACGAGGACCTTCTCGGCGACGTCGATCTGCTGGGCCGGGGTGGCCAGGTCGGCGCGGGGCGCGTAGCCCGTGCCGCCGTAGGCCTCCCAGGTCGACTGGCTGAACTGCAGGCCGCCGTAGTAGCCGTTGCCGGTGTTGATGCTCCAGTTGCCGCTCGACTCGCACTGGGCGACGCCGGTCCAGTCGTGCGTGGTGGCGGCGTTGGCCGGGGTGGTGAGTATGCCGAGCCCGACGGCCGTGGCTCCGGCGGCGACGGGGGCCTTGACGAGGGCCTTCTTGGTGCGGACGTAGCGGGGCGCGCGATGCTTTGCCATGGGGATGTGTGATCTCCGATCACCGCCGGCGAGGTGAGCTGTCGGGTTCGGGCGATCGGTGCCCGGCCGCGCAACGCGGCTTCACCCCCAGGCGCGCCCCCCGCGCGCCGCGAACGTGGGTCCCCCACCCCTGTCCTGAAGCTGTTCCGGATGACGCGGGCCGGTGGACAGGGTTTGGCGGACCGGCGCGTCACGCTCTCCGTTTGCTGAGCGCAGCCAAAACGCTACGAGCGGTTATGTGAACTGTCGCCGTGACGGCGGTCACACCACGGCGTGTCGCCTGTGAACGGACTGGTCAGCCGCAACCTGTGAAAGCCGGCTCACACCTTCGGCGGGCGGGCGATGCGGGCAGCGGCCACGCCCGCCCCGAAGCCGTTGTCGATGTTCACGACGAGCACCCCCGGAGCGCACGCGGTGAGCATGGTGAGCAGGGCGGCGAGCCCCTCGAACGCCGCGCCGTACCCCACCGACGTGGGCACCGCGACGACCAGCCGGTCGGTCAGCCCGGCGACGACGCTGGGCAGGGCGCCGTCCATGCCGGCGACGACGACCACCACGTCGGCCGCCGCGATGTCCGGGGCGACCTCGAGCACGCGGTGCACCCCGGCCACCCCGACGTCGTCGACCCGGCGGCAGCGCACACCGGCCGCCGCCAGCGTCGCCGCCACCTCGGCCGCGACCGGCCCGTCGGAGGTGCCGGCGGTGAGCACCAGCACGTCGCCGGACGGCTCCGGCGGGGTGCCGACGAAGACGCAGCGGGCCTCCGTGTCGACGACGGCGTCGGGCCAGCGGGCCGCCACGGCGGCGGCGGTGGCGTCGTCCACCCGGGTCGCCCAGGCCAGCGGGGTGCCGGCCTCGAGCAGACCGGCCAGGCAGGCGACGGTCTGCTCCGGCGTCTTGCCCGCGGCGTAGACCACCTCCGGCGTCCCGGTCCGCGCGGCCCGGTCGACGTCGAGCCGGGCGAACCCCAGGTGTGCGGTGCGCTGCGAGTCCACGCCCAGAGCATGCTGGATTGATTACCAGCCGCGACGGGAAGGGCACCGGCCATGAGCATCGTCAAGATCAACGCGATCACCGTGCCCAAGGACAAGCAGGAGCGCTTCGAGGAGCGCTTCCGCGGCCGGGCCGGGGCCGTCGAGGAGACCGACGGCTTCGAGTGGTTCGAGCTGCTGCGCCCGCAGGAGGGCACCGACCAGTACCTGGTCTACACGCGGTGGAGCAGCGAGGAGGCCTACCGGGCCTGGGAGAGCGGCCAGGACTTCGCGCGCGCCCACTCCGGCGGCGGCAGCGACCTCGCCCCCGCGGCCAGCGACTCCCACCACCTGTGGAGCTACGAGGTCATCGAGAGCACGGGTCCGAAGTCGGGCACGGCCTGACGAGCGGGATACTGTGACGAGGCGGGCCGGTGCGCCCGCCTCGCCCCCGCACGTGCAGGTAGGAGCCATGACCGACACGCTCGCCGACAGCCGCACCACCGACCGGGTGTTCTCCGAGGGCGTGCCGGTCGTCGTGGAGGACGTGCCGCGCCGCCCCGCCGCCGAGCTCGCGCAGGTGCTGGCCGACCCCGGGTTCGGCAAGCACTTCACCGACTCGATGTTCGTCGCGCGGTACCGCACCGGGCAGGGCTGGTACGACGCCCGGCTCACCGCGTACGCGCCGCTGCAGATGGACCCGAGCACCGCGGCGCTGCACTACGCGCAGTCGATCTTCGAGGGGCTCAAGGCCTACGCCCAGCCCGACGGCAGCGTGGCCACCTTCCGGCCGGGGTCCAACGCCGCCCGCTTCGTGCGCGGCGCGAAGCGGCTGGCCATGCCGCCGGTGCCCGAGTCGGCGTTCATCGCCGCCGTGGACGCGCTCGTCGACGCCGACCGCGACTGGGTGCCCACCGGCCCCGACCAGACCCTCTACATCCGGCCCTACCAGCTGGCCACCGAGCCGTTCCTCGGCGTCCGGCCGGCCAACGAGTACCTGTTCCTGGTCATCGCCAGCCCCGCCGGCCCGTACTTCGCCCGCGGCGTCCAGCCGGTGTCGGTCTACCTCTCCGAGGACTACATCCGCGCGGCGCCCGGCGGCACCGGCGACGTCAAGTGCGCCGGCAACTACGCGGCCAGCCTGCTGGCGCAGGAGCAGGCCATCGCGGCCGGCTGCGACCAGGTCGTGTGGCTCGACGCGGTGGAGAAGCGCTACGTCGAGGAGATGGGCGGGATGAACCTGTTCTTCGTCCTCGGCTCCGGCGCCGACGCCGAGCTGGTCACCCCCGAGCTCACCGGCACCCTGCTGCCCGGGATCACCCGCGACTCGCTGATCACCCTCGCCCGGGAGAGGGGCCACCGGGTCACCGAGCGGCGGTTCAGCGTCGAGGAGTGGCGCAAGGGCGTCGCCGACGGCACCGTCACCGAGACCTTCGCCTGCGGCACCGCCGCCGTCATCACCCCGGTCGGCGAGGTGCGGGCCCGCACCGGCGACTTCGTGATCGGCGACGGCAGCCCCGGTCCGCTCTCGATGGAGCTGCGCGCGTCCCTCCTCGACATCCAGCACGGCCGGGTGCCCGACACCCACGGCTGGCTGCACCGGGTCTCCTGAGCGTGCAGCGCTGGCGGGGGCTCGACGCCACCCCGGCCGACCTGGGCCGCACCGTCGTCACCATCGGGATGTACGACGGGGTCCACCGGGGGCACCAGAAGCTGATCGGCACGGCGGTCGAGCGTGCCCGCGCGCTCGGCCGGCCCAGCCTGCTGCTCACCTTCGACCCGCACCCGGCGGAGGTGATCCGGCCCGGCTCGCACCCGGCGATCCTCACCTCGATGGACCGCAAGGCCGAGTTGGTCGCCGAGCTCGGCGTCGACCTGATGTGCGTGCTGCCGTTCACCCAGGAGTTCATGCGGCTCTCGCCGGAGACCTTCACGCACACCGTGCTCGTCGAGCACCTGCACGCGGCCCAGGTCGTCGTCGGCCAGAACTTCACCTACGGGCACAAGGCCGCCGGCACCGTGGAGAGCCTCGCCCAGGAGGGCCGGCGCTTCGGCTTCACGGTGGAGGGCCTGCCGCTGGCGGCCGTCGGCGGGAACGGCGGCGAGGACGACGTCACGATCTCCTCCACCTACATCCGCGCCTGCGTGGCAGCGGGGGACGTGGAGACCGCGGCGCGGGCGCTCGGCCGGCTGCACCGGGTGGACGGCGTCGTCGTCCGCGGGGACCGCCGGGGCCGGGCGATGGGCTACCCGACGGCGAACGTCGAGACCCCGCCGTTCACGGCGATCCCGGCCGACGGCGTCTACGCCGGCCACCTGGTGCTGCGCGACCCGCGCAGCGGGGCGAGCAAGGAGCGCTACCCCGCCGCGATCTCGGTCGGCACCAACCCGACGTTCCAGGGCAGCCGGCGCACGGTGGAGGCGTTCGTCCTCGACTACGACGGCGACCTGTACGGCGAGCACGTCGGGGTCGAGTTCGTCTCGCGGCTGCGCGGCATGGCGGCCTTCGCCGACGTCGCCTCCCTCGTCGCGGCCATGGACGACGACGTGCGCCGGACCCGGGTGCTGCTGGACGTCCCCGAGCCGGGCTGACCCGCGCCCCGGATGGGGTGATCGGCCCGCTGGTACCGTGGACCCGGCGTCGGAGAACCCGGCGTGTGTGCAGGCTGCCCCCGTGACCCAGACCGGGGGCCACACGTGACCTGGCCAGGAGGCCGTCCTATGGCGCTCGAGAGCGCTGTCAAGAAGCAGATCATGACCGAGTACGCGACGGTCGAGAACGACACCGGTTCGCCGGAGGTCCAGGTCGCGATGCTGACCCGCCGGATCAGCGACCTGACCGAGCACCTCAAGCAGCACAAGCACGACCACCACAGCCGGCGGGGCCTGCTCCTGCTGGTCGGCCGCCGCCGGCGGCTGCTGAACTACCTGGCGAAGACCGACATCAACCGCTACCGCTCGCTCATCGAGCGGCTCGGGCTGCGCCGGTAAGCACGACGAGGGGACCGTCCACCGGGCGGTCCCCTCTCTCGTGCGGCACCCGCCGCACGGGACGCGACGACCCGCCGCCGTCCGCAGACGCCGCCGGTCCTCGGTAGTGGCTCCCGGGCATGCGCCCCCCGGAGCGGGGAACACCGTTCCCGGGAGCTTCGATCGAAGACCGGTCGCTCCGGATCCGCAGTCGGCGCCAGGTCGCCACGAAAGAGGAGAGCGCACGACGGCCACGAGGGCCACGTGCGACGACGAGAGAAGGACACGTGTCCGCACCCACCACCCAGAGCAGCGGGATCACCGCTGAGTTCGACCCCGAGGACGGGGTCACCACCGCCACCGCGGTCATCGACAACGGCAGCTACGGCAGCCGCAGCATCACCTTCGAGACCGGCCGGCTCGCCCGCCAGGCCGCCGGCTCGGTCACCGTGACCATGGGCGACACCATGCTGCTGTCGGCCACCACGGCCGGCCGCCAGCCCAAGGACCAGTTCGACTTCTTCCCGCTGACGGTCGACGTCGAGGAGCGGATGTACGCCGCCGGGCGCATCCCCGGCTCCTTCTTCCGCCGCGAGGGCCGGCCGTCGGAGGACGCGATCCTCACCTGCCGGCTGATCGACCGCCCGCTGCGGCCGACCTTCGCCAAGGGCCTGCGCAACGAGGTCCAGGTGGTCATCACCGTCCTGTCGCTGGACCCCCACCACCTGTACGACGTGCTGGCCATCAACGGCGCCTCGGCGTCCACGCAGCTGTCCGGCCTGCCGTTCTCCGGCCCGGTCGGCGGCACCCGCGTCGCCCTGGTCAACGGCCAGTGGATCGGCTTCCCGACCCACAAGGAGCTCGAGGACGCCGTCTTCGACATGGTCGTGGCCGGCCGCGTCCTGCCCGACGGCGACGTCGCGATCATGATGGTCGAGGCCGAGGCGACCGAGAAGACGATCCAGCTGGTCGCCGGCGGCGCCACCGCGCCGACCGAGGAGGTCGTCGCGCAGGGCCTCGAGGCCGCCAAGCCGTTCATCAAGGTGCTCTGCGAGGCGCAGAGCGCGCTGGCCGACAAGGCCGCCAAGCCGGTCGCCGACTTCCCGCGCTTCCTCGACTACCAGGACGACGTCTACGCCGCCGTCGAGGCCGAGGCCGCCGCGGAGCTCGCCACCGTCCAGGCGATCGCGGGCAAGCAGGAGCGCGAGCAGGCCACCGACGAGCTCAAGGAGAACGTCAAGGCGAAGCTGGCCGACCAGTTCGCCGGCCGCGAGAAGGAGGTCTCCGCGGCGTTCCGCGCGGTGACCAAGAAGGTCGTGCGGCAGCGCATCCTGCGCGAGAAGGTCCGCATCGACGGCCGCGGCGTCACCGACATCCGGCCGCTGTCGGCCGAGGTCGAGGTCGTGCCGCGGGTGCACGGGTCGGCGCTGTTCGAGCGCGGCGAGACGCAGATCCTCGGCATCACCACGCTGAACATGCTGCGCATGGAGCAGCAGCTCGACACGCTCTCGCCCGAGACCCGCAAGCGCTACATGCACAACTACAACTTCCCGCCGTACTCCACCGGTGAGACCGGCCGCGTCGGCTCCCCGAAGCGCCGCGAGATCGGCCACGGCGCGCTCGCCGAGCGGGCGCTGCTGCCGGTGCTGCCCGACCGCGAGGAGTTCCCCTACGCGATCCGGCAGGTCTCCGAGGCGCTGGGCTCCAACGGCTCGACGTCCATGGGCTCGGTCTGCGCCTCCACGCTGGCCCTGCTCAACGCCGGTGTGCCGCTCAAGGCCCCCGTCGCCGGCATCGCGATGGGCCTGGTGTCCGACGAGGTCGACGGCACGACCGAGTACGTCGCGCTGACCGACATCCTCGGCGCCGAGGACGCCTTCGGTGACATGGACTTCAAGGTCGCCGGCACCCGGGACTTCGTCACCGCCCTGCAGCTGGACACCAAGCTCGACGGCATCCCGTCCGACGTCCTAGCCCAGGCGCTGACCCAGGCCCGCGCCGCCCGGCTGCACATCCTCGACGTCATGAACGAGGCCATCGACGGCCCCGACGAGATGAGCCCGTACGCCCCGCGCGTGACCACGGTGCGCATCCCGGTCGACAAGATCGGCGCGGTCATCGGCCCCAAGGGCCAGATGATCAACGCGATCCAGGACGAGACCGGCGCCGACATCACCATCGAGGACGACGGCACGATCTACGTCGGCGCCTCCGACGGCCCGTCGGCGCAGGCGGCGGTGGACCGCATCAACGCCATCGCCAACCCGCAGATGCCCAAGGTGGGCGAGCGCTTCCTCGGCACGGTCGTGAAGACCACGCCGTTCGGCGCCTTCGTCTCGCTGCTGCCGGGCAAGGACGGCCTGGTGCACATCAGCAAGCTGGGCGGCGGCAAGCGCATCGCCAAGGTCGAGGACGTCGTCAACGTAGGCGACAAGCTGCAGGTCGAGATCACCGACATCGACGCCCGCGGCAAGATCAGCCTCGTCCCGGTCGCCGCCGACGGCCCGAACGGCGGTGACGCCTCCGGCACGCCGGACGCGCCCGCCGAGGCCGCTGCCGCCCCCGCGGGTGAGTGACCACGGCTGAGGTTCTGGGCGACGGGGTGGGTGCGGCCGCACCCGCCCCGTCGCTCGTCGGGAAGACCGAGCTGCTCGACCTCGACGAGGTCGGCGGCCGGGTGGAGCGCACCGAGCTCCCGGGGGGCCTGCGGGTCCTGACCGAGACCATGCCCGGCGTCCTGTCGGCGACGCTGGGGATCTGGGTGGGCGTCGGCTCGCGCGACGAGTCGCCGGCCCTGGCCGGGTCCTCGCACTTCCTCGAGCACCTGCTGTTCAAGGGGACGGCGACCCGCAGCGCCCTGGAGATCGCGACGGCCATGGACGCCGTCGGCGGTGAGATGAACGCCTTCACCGCCAAGGAGCACACCTGCTACTACGCGAACGTGCTCGCCAGCGACCTGCCGCTGGCCGTCACGCTGCTCTCCGACCTGGTCACGGAGGCGTGCAACACCGCCGCGGACCTGGAGTCGGAGCGCACGGTGGTGCTCGAGGAGATCGCCATGCGCGACGACGAGCCCTCCGACGCCGTGCACGACCTGTTCGCCGAGACGCTGTTCGGCGCGACGCCGCTGGGGCGCTCGGTGCTGGGGTCCGTGGACTCCATCGAGAACCTGAGCCGCGACGACGTCGACGGGTGGTACCGGCAGCGGTACACGATGCCCTCGATCGTGGTCACCGCCGCCGGCCGGGTGGACCACCAGCAGGTCCTCGACCTGGTGACGGCGGCCTTCGCCGACCGGCTCGGCGGCGAGGCCCGGCCGGCCGAGCTCCGGCGCGGGGACGACGTCAGCCTCGCCCAGCCGGCCAGCTCCACCGGCCTGATCCAGCGCCGCACGGAGCAGACGCACCTGCTCTACGGCGGCCTCGGCATCGGGCGGCTGGACGACCGGCGCTACGCCGCGTCCGTCCTCGAGGCGGCCGTGGGCGGCGGCATGAGCTCGCGGCTGTTCCAGGAGATCCGCGAGAAGCGGGGCCTGGTGTACAGCGTCGGGTCGTCGCTGACCCACTACGCCGGCACCGGCACGTTCTCCGTCTACGCGGGCTGCTCGCCCAAGCGGGTGCCGGAGGTGCTGCGCCTGGTCCGCGAGGAGCTGGCGCGGGTGGCCGCCGACGGTCTGACGGCCGAGGAGGTCGCCCGCGGGCGGGGCCAGCTCAAGGGCGGGCTGGTCCTCGGCCTCGAGGACACCGGCTCCCGCATGAGCCGGCTGGGCAAGAGCGAGCTGTCCTACGGCGAGTACCTGCCGGTGCGCGAGGTCCTCGCCCGGCTCGACGCCGTCGACGAGCAGCAGGTGCGGGCGGTCGCCGCCGACCTCCTCACCCGGGAGACCTGTCTCGCCGTCGTCGGGCCCTACCGCGAGTCCGACCTGGACCGCCTGTAGCGGTCGGGTGGTGACCGAGGTCATGCACGAGCACGGCGCGCTGGCGCGGCTGGTGTTCGCCGTCGCGGTGCTCGTCTCGCTGGCGGTGCTGTTCGCGCCGTCCGGCGACGTGCCGTCGGCGCCACCCGGCGTGGACAAGGTGATCCACCTGGTGCTGTTCGGCGTCCTGGCGTTCACCGGGCGGTGGGCGGGGTTGCCGCGCGCACCGCTCGCCGGGCTGCTCGTCCTCTACGCCGCGGCCAGCGAGCTGCTGCAGGCGCTGCCCGTCGTGGCCCGCTCGTCGTCGGTGGCCGACTGGGTGGCCGACGTCGCCGGGGTGCTCCTCGGGCTGCTCCTCTGGGGCGTGCTCGCCCGGCGGCTCGCAGCACGCTGACCGGCGGTGTTGCGCCGGAGGCGCCGCTTGGGAAATCTGACGCGGTGACCAGGAGCACCCCCGACACCGGCCGGCAGGCGAACCCCACCGCGAGCCCCTCCGCGAGCGACGAGTCGCCCGTCCTCACCGTCGGTGTGCTCGGCGCCCGGGGTCGGATGGGCACCGAGGTGGTCAAGGCGGTCAACGCCGCCGAGGACCTGGAGCTGGTCGCGATGGTCGACGCCGGCGACTGGCTGTTCAACGTCGCCGACGCCGGCGCCCAGGTGGTCGTCGACTTCACCCGCCCGGACGTCGTCATGGACAACATCCGGTTCTGCATCGACAACGACATCCACTGCGTCGTGGGGACGACGGGCTTCGACGAGGAGAAGCTCGCCACCGTCGCCGAGTGGTTGCAGCCGAAGCCGGACCTCGGCGTGATCATCGCGCCGAACTTCGGCATCGGCGCGGTGCTGCTGATGCGCTTCGCCCAGGAGGCGGCGCGGTTCTTCCCCTCGGTCGAGGTCGTGGAGCTGCACCACCCGCACAAGGTCGACGCCCCGTCGGGGACCGCCGTCCGCACCGCCCGCCAGGTGGCCGCCGCACGACGGGCCGCGGGGCTCCCGCCGGCGCCGGACGCCACCGAGGACTCCCTCGCCGGGGCCCGGGGGGCCGACGTGGAAGGCATCCCGGTGCACTCCGTCCGGCTCTCGGGGCTGGTCGCGCACCAGGAGGTCCTCATGGGGGCGCCGGGGGAGACGCTCACCCTGCGCCACGACTCCTACGACCGGGCGTCGTTCATGCCCGGCGTGCTGCTCGCGGTCCGCGAGATCGGCCGTCGTCCCGGCCTCACCGTGGGCATCGAGAGCTTCCTCGGCCTGACCTGAGCTTCGGGAACACCGGCGCCCGCCGGTGGGTTGGGCAGGGTGAGGACGGTAACTCCTGGAGGGCCCTGCACGGGCCCTGCGGGATGGTGTACAGTCTTCTCTGCGCCGCGCGGGCCGAGAGGCCGGCCGGAGGAACCCCCCGGGGTGAGCCCGATGCGCAGCACGGCGTAACATAGAGAAGCCGCCAACGACGACGCCCGGAAGGGCTGGTTTGTTGCGCGTCCGCTCCTTGAGAACTCAACAGCGTGCCGAAAGTCAGTGCCAAGTAACAACCCCCGATGCCCCGGCTCGTTTCGGGTTGGGGTGGG
>NZ_JBJGYZ010000014.1:0-115124 GCF_054050275.1 Geodermatophilus sp. SYSU D00691 | reverse complement strand
CGCGGGACCGGCCGGTCCCGCGGCGCGCGTCCGCCGTCCCCGGACCGTGTCACGATGCATGCACCGGCCCGACACGGACGAGGGAACGCACCACATGACGCACTTGCCGATGTCGCGCGGCCTGCGCGCAGCGCTGGCCGCGACCGCGGCGGGCGGGCTGCTCCTCGCCGGCTGCACGAGCACCGTGGTGGGGGCCGCCGCACCTGCCGGCAACGAGCTGCGCGACGCCACTCCCGACGAGTTCCCGATCGTCGGGTCCGTGGACGGCGACGAGGTCGACCAGGAGGCGCGCAACGCCCTCGCCGACCTCTACACCTTCTGGGAGCAGGCCTACCCCGAGGCGTTCGGCTCGCCGTTCGAGCCGCTGACCAGCGGGGTCTTCAGCGTCGACCCCGACGACGTCGACGAGGCGACCTACCCGGACGGCGTGAGCTGCGGGTTGGCCCCCGACCGGGTCGAGAACAACGCGCTCTACTGCAACGCGCCGGGCCGGGCCAACCCCGACTCGATCAGCTACGACCGCGTCTTCCTCGGCGAGCTCTCGGCCAACTACGACCTGTCGCTGGTCGCCGTGGTCATGGCGCACGAGTTCGGCCACGCCATCCAGGACCGCTTCGGCTACCGCGGGCCGAGCATCAACCAGGAGACCCAGGCCGACTGCCTGGCCGGCGCCTGGACCGGGTGGATCGCCGCGGGCAACGGGCAGCACACGTCGATCCGCACGCCGGAGGTCGACCAGGTGCTGCGCGGGTACCTCCAGGTGGCCGACCCGGTCGGCACCGACCCCTCCCAGGAGGGGGCGCACGGCTCGTACTTCGACCGGGTCTCGGCGATCGCCGAGGGCTTCGACGACGGCGTCACGGCCTGCCGGGACAACTACGGCGAGGACCGCATCTTCACCGCCGCGGCCGCCGACCCCCGCGACCCGAACGAGGGCGACGCCCCCTACGACCAGACCCTCGACTTCATCGACGACTCGTTGCCGCCGTTCTGGGTGCAGGTCTTCCCGGCGGCGTTCGGCGAGGACTTCCAGGAGCCTGCGGTGGAGCCGTTCGAGGGCACGGCGCCGGAGTGCGTGGCCAACAACCGGGACCTCGGCTACTGCGGGTCCGACACGACCGTCTACTACGACGAGGCCGACCTCACCCGGCCGGCCTACGACGAGCTCGGCGACTACGCCGTCGCGACCGCGCTCTCGCTGCCCTACTCGCTGGCGGTCCGGTCGCAGGCGGGGCTGTCCACCGACGACGCCGAGGCGACCCGCTCCGCGGTGTGCCTGACCGGCTGGTACACCGCGCAGCTGTTCAGCGGCGCGTTCGAGGGCATCGCCCTCAGCCCGGGCGACGTCGACGAGGCGGTGGAGTTCCTGCTCGTCTACGGCGTCCAGGACAACGTCTTCCCGAACACCGACGTCTCGGGGTTCGAGCTGCTGCGGTCGTTCCGGGCCGGCTTCCTGCAGGGCGGCGGGCCCTGCGAGGTGGGGATCGACGGCTAGCGCGGTCGGGTTGCCGGCCGTCGGCGCGGGCACTGGCGGGGTGTGGACACCGCTCGCACCCGCCGGGGGACGGCGCTCACCGCGCTGCTCGCCGTCCTGACCCTCACCGGGTGCTCGTTCGTCGTCATCGGCCGGCCCGGCTCGCAGTCGCCACCGACCTCCGACGTCGGCAGCGGCGAGATCACCGTCGTCGGGGCCACCGACGACCCGGTCGACGCCCGGGTGCGCAACGCACTCGCCGACCTCCAGGACTTCTGGAGCAGCCGGTTCCCCGACGTGTTCGGCACGCGGTTCCAGCCGCTGCAGGGCGGCTTCTTCAGCGTGGACCCGGACGACGTCGACCCGGCCGACTACCCGCAGGGGATCGGCTGCGGGACCGATCCGCGCGACGTGGAGGGCAACGCCTTCTACTGCTCGGCGCCGGACGCCCCGCACTCGGACTCGATCAGCTACGACCGGGCCTTCCTGGGCCGTCTGGCCGACGAGTACGGGAGGTTCCTCCCCGACCTGGTCACCGCGCACGAGTTCGGGCACGCGATCCAGGCCCGGGTCGGCTCCCCGCAGTCCTCGATCGCCACGGAGACGCAGGCGGACTGCCTCGCCGGCGCCTGGACCGGCTGGGTCGCCGACGGCGAGGCCCGGTACACGCAGCTGCGCCCGGCGGAGCTCGACCAGCTGCTGCAGGGCTACCTGCTGCTCCGTGACCCCGTGGGCACCAGCCCGGCGGGCCAGGCGGCGCACGGCTCCGGTTTCGACCGGGTCTCGGCCTTCCAGGAGGGCTTCGACGACGGACCGGCCGCCTGCCGGGACGACTTCGGACCGGAGCGCGTGTTCACCCAGAGCCCGTTCACCACCGACCAGGACTTCGCCAACCGGGGCAACGCCCCCTACGGGGACCTACCGACGTTGATCGAGGACTCGCTGACCGAGTTCTGGGAGGCCGCGCTCCCCGCCCTGGGCGGGAGCCGGTTCGAGGCGCCCGAGCTGACCGTGTTCCGGACCGGACCCCCGGCGTGCGCCGTCGACGACCTCGACCTCGTCTACTGCGCGGACGGTCCTGTCGTGGGGTTCGACGACCCCGGCCTGGGTCGGCCCCTCTACGGGGAGATCGGGGACTACGCCGTGATCACGGCGGCGTCGATCGGCTACGCCCTGGCCGCCCGCGACCAGCTCGGTCTCGCCGCCGACGGCGAGGACGCCTACCGGTCCGCGGTGTGCCTGACCGGCTGGTTCAGCGCCGAGCTGGTGGCCGGCTCCCTCCGGACCGCGACGGTCTCCCCCGGGGACCTGGACGAGAGCGTGCAGTTCCTGCTGCGGTACGCCCGGGACCCGGCCGTGCTGCCCGACGTCGACCTGACCGGTTTCGAGCTGGTCGACCTGCTCCGCAACGGCTTCGTCGGCGGCCCCGGGCCCTGCGACGTGCAGGCCTGAGCGGCCTAGAAGAGCGCCAGCGAGAGCTGCCGGCGGGCCGTGCCCACGCGCGGGTCCTGGTCGCCGACGACCGCGAACAACTCGATCAGGTGCTTGCGGGCCTGGTCGCGGTCCTCCCCCGAGGTGCGGCGGACGACGTCGAGCAGCCGGTCGAAGGCGGCCTCCACCTGCCCGGTGCCGAGCAGGAAGTCGGCGGCGCGCGTCTGCGCGGCGACGTCGTCGGGCGCGGCGTCGGCGTCGGCCAGCGCGTTCGGCCCGGCCTCCTCGGCGCGCCGGAAGAGCTGCACCTGGCGCAGCGCGAGCGCGGCGTCGGGGTGGTTCGGGTCCTCGGCGAGGATCGCCTGGTAGGCGGCCTCCGCGCCGGCCAGGTCACCGCGCTCCAGGGCGGCCTCGGCCGCGTCGAGCCGCGGGTCCTCGGGTCCGGCGTCGTCGAGCTCGCCGCCGCCCGGGACCGCTCCCCCGGTGGTCGCGCGCACCAGCTCGGTGACGAACTGCCGCGCCTGCTCCTCGGGGATGGCACCGGTGAACTCGGCGACCAGCTGGCCCTGCCACACCGCCTTGACCGCCGGGATGCCCTGCACCCGCAGGCCCTGGGCCAGCGCCGGGTTGGCGTCGACGTCGATCTTGGCCAGCACCCAGGAGCCGCCGCCCTCGGCGGCCAGCCGCTCGAGGACCGGGGAGAGCTGCTTGCACGGCCCGCACCACTCGGCCCAGAGGTCGAGCACGACCGGCACCTGGAAGGAGCGGTCGAGCACCTCGGACTGGAAGGTCGCCTCGGTGACGTCGACGACGGCGCTGCCCGGTGAGCCGGCCGGCGCGCCGGCGGTGGGCGGCGGCGCCGCCTGGGCGCGCGCGGCCGCCTCGGAGCGGGCCTTCACGGCAGCGAGGTCGACGGCACCGGCCAGCGAGGCGGCCATCTGCGCCTGCTGCGCCTGAGCCCGCGGGTCGGGACGTCCGGGACGGGTGGGCTGCATGGCGACGATCATCCCACCGCGCGACCGGGCGTGTCGGACCCCCGTCGGGCTCAGAACCTGGCGGGCTCCGTGTAGCTGCCCCACTCCTCGCGCAGCGCGTCGCAGATCTCGCCGAGGGTGGCCTCCGCGCGGACGGCGTCCAGCATCGCGGGCACCATGTTCTCCTCGGTGCGGGCCACCTCGACCATGCGGACGACGGCCCGGCGCGCGGCCTCGTCGTCGCGGTCGCGACGGCGGTCGGCGAGCTCGGCCTTCTGGTCCTTCTCCACCTGGTGGCTGACCCGCAGGATGTCGAGCTGGTCGTGGGCGTCCACCGAGCCGGTCAGCGTGTTCACGCCGACGACCTTCTTGTCGCCCTTCTCCAGCGCGCGCTGGTAGACGAAGGCGGCCTCGGCGATCTCGCCGGTGAACCAGCCCTCCTCGATGCCGCGCAGGATGCCCGAGGTCATGGTGCCGTCGGAGCCCATCTCCTTGATCCGGGCGAAGATCTCCTCGGCCTGGCGCTCGATGTCGTCGGTGAGCGCCTCCACGTACCAGGAGCCGCCGAGCGGGTCGGCGACGTTCATGACCCCGGTCTCCTCCATGATCACCTGCTGGGTGCGCAGCGCGATCTGGGCGGCCTTGGCGCTGGGCAGCGCCAGGACCTCGTCGAGGGCGTTGGTGTGCAGCGACTGGGTCCCGCCGAGGACGGCGGAGAGCGCCTCCAGCGCCGTCCGGACGATGTTGTTGTCCGGCTGCTGGGCGGTGAGGCTGACCCCCGCCGTCTGGGTGTGGAAGCGCAGCTGCTGCGCCTTCTCCGTCTTCGCGCCGTACACGTCGCGCAGCCAGCGGGCCCAGATCCGGCGGGCCGCGCGGAACTTGGCGATCTCCTCGAAGAAGTCGACGTGCGCGTCGAAGAAGAACGACAGGCCGGGGGCGAACGTCTCGATGTCGAGCCCGCGGGACAGGCCGAGCTCCACGTAGGCGAAGCCGTCGGCGAGGGTGTAGGCGAGCTCCTGCGCGGCGGTCGAGCCGGCCTCGCGGATGTGGTAGCCCGAGACCGAGATCGGCTTGTAGGCCGGGATGTTCTCGGCGCAGTACTCCATGAGGTCGCCGATGAGGCGCAGGTGGGGCTCGGGGGCGAAGAGCCACTCCTTCTGCGCGATGTACTCCTTGAAGATGTCGGTCTGCAGCGTGCCGTTGAGCCGGCCGAGGTCCACGCCCTGGCGCTCGGCGGCTACCAGGTACATGCAGAAGACCGGGACGGCGGGGCCGCTGATCGTCATCGACGTCGTCGTGTCGCCGAGCGGGATGTCGCTGAACAGGACGTCCATGTCGGCGGCTGAGTCGATGGCCACGCCGCAGTGGCCGACCTCGCCGAGCGAGCGCGGGTCGTCGGAGTCGCGGCCCATGAGGGTCGGCATGTCGAAGGCGACGGAGAGGCCGCCACCGCCCTCCTTGAGGATCATCTTGTAGCGCTCGTTGGTCTGCTTGGCGTTGCCGAAGCCGGCGAACTGGCGGATGGTCCACGCCCGCCCGCGGTAGCCGGTGGCGTGCAGGCCGCGGGTGAAGGGGAACTCGCCGGGGTAGCCGATGCGCTCGAAGCCGGGGACGGCGGACTCGTCGGCGGGGCCGTAGACGGGGTCGACCTCGACGCCGGACAGCGTGGTGAAGTCGGCGTCGCGGACCTTCCCCGCGGCCAGCGCCGTGTCGTACCGCTGCTGCCACCGCTGCCGGGCGTCGTCGCTCATGCCGAGATGCTAGGACGTCCGAACAAAATCTGCTAGGACGTCCGACTATCTGCCGGGGCGACGTCGGCGACGTCACCGGCCCCGAGGCGGACCCGCCGCAGGATGTCGAACAGGGTGTCCAGCTCGGCGTCGGGCAGGTCGCCCAGGCCGAAGTCGAGCGCGGTGAGCTCGTGGGTGGCCACCTCGACGACCGCGCGCCCCGCCTCGGTGATCCCGGCCAGCACCCCGCGGCCGTCGGCGGGGTTGGGCAGGCGCTCCACGTAGCCCGCCGCGACCAGCCGGTCGATCGCGTTGGTGACGCTGGTCGGGTGCACCATCAGCCGGCTGCCGATCACCTTGAGCGGGAGCCGGCCGGTGCGGCTGAAGGTGAGCAGCACCAGCACCTCGTAGCGCGCGAACGTCAGCTCGTGCGGCTTGAGCACCTCGTCGAAGCGGGCCAGCAGGATCTGCTGCACCCGGAACACCGAGGTCGCCGCGCGCATCGCCGCGGCGGGACCGAAGCGCTGCTCCCAGGTCTCCCCGGCGCGCTCGATCGGGTCGAAGGGCAGCCCCAGCGCACGGACCATGCCCGGAACGCTACCGGGCGGTAGTCGTCGTCGAGATGCGGCTGAGAGGTGACTCACTCGATTGGACAGACCCCTCACGCGCATCTCGACGCACCTGTGGACGACGTCAGCGCGGGGGCCGCGGTTCCCGGCACGCTGCCCCGGTGCCGCCGGCCCCGACGCGTCCCCCCGAGCTGCGGGGCAAGGTGTTCCGCGCCTCGCACGTGGTCCGCGCCGGGTTGTTGACGCGGTCGCACCTGGGCTCGACGGCGTGGCAGCGCGTCTTCCCCGACGTCTGGGCGTGCTCGTCCCTGCGCCTGACCCACGGGTTGCGGGTCATGGCGGCCACCTGTCTCCTGCTGCCCGGAGCAGCGGCGAGCGGCGCGAGCGCGGCGACGATCTGGGGCGCGCGGCTGGCCGAGGCGGACGACGACGTCGATCTCACCGTTCCGCCCGGGTTCCGCGGCGGCGTCGTCCCCGGGGTTCGACTGCGCCGGCGTGCGCTGGGCGACGACGAGGTGACGGTGCACCGGGGCATCCGCGTCACCACTCGGATCCGGACGGCGCTCGACCTCGCCGCCATCCGCCCGCCCGACGAGGCCGTGGTCGCTGTCGACGCCTTCCTGGTGGCCACCCGCACCCCCGTCGACGACGTGCGGGCCGCCGCCGCGCGCGCCAGCGGACGGGACTGCCGGTACGTCCGGCGGACCCTCGCCCGCGCCGACGGCCTGGCGCAGTCGCCGCAGGAGACCCGCCTCCGGCTCCTGCTGGGGCGGACCGACCTGCCCGAGCCGGTGGCCCAGCACCGCGTGCGCGACGCCTCCGGCTTCGCGGGCCGCGTCGACTTCGCCTGGCCCGAGCACAAGCTGGCTCTGGAGTACGAGGGCGAGTGGCATGGGGCTCCGCAGCAGGTCCCCGAGGACCGGGAGCGGCTGAACCGGATCTTCGCGGCCGGGTGGCGGGTGATCTTCGTGACCAAGCGCGACCTGCGGCGTCCCGAACGGCTCCTCGCGCGCATCCGGGCCGCGCTGGCCGCACCGACTTTCGCCTGACGCGCGCGACCACGGGCCGGACCGGACCCTGCGGCGAATCTCAGCGCAGCGGGGGCTTCAGCGGCGGGACCTCCCGGACGCCGAAGACCTCGCGCAGCGCCACCCGCGCGGCGTTGTCGCCGCAGGCGCCGTGCACCGCGGGCCCGGGCGGCGTCGCGGCCGAGGCGAGGTACACGCCGTCCACGGGCGTCTTGTAGGTGTTCCACCGCGGCACCGGGCGGGCGAGCATCTGGCGCAGCGTCGCCTGGCCGTTGGAGATGTCGCCGCCGATGTAGCTGGGGTTCCACCGCTCCATCTCGACGGCGTTCTTGGTGACCCGCTCGACGATCGTGTCGCGGAAGCCGGGCGCGAACCGCTCGATCTGCTTCTCGATCGCCTCGGTGACGTCGACGTCCGCCCCGTGCGGGACGTGCACGTAGGCCCAGAAGACGTGCCCGCCCTCGGGCGCCCGGGTGGGGTCGGGCACCGTGGGCTGCACGGCCAGCACGTACGGCTTGTCGGTCAGCCGGCCCTGGTTCGGCGCCCGCTCGCCGGCGATCGTCTCCTCGAGCGTGCCGGCGACGTGGATCGTCCCGGCCCGGCGGACGTCGGGGTTGGTCCACGGCACCGGCTCGGACAGGATCCAGTCGACCTTGAACACGCCGGCGCCGTGCCGGTACCGCGACACCCACCGGCGGTAGCCCTCGTGCACCCGGTCGCCGGCCATCGCGACGAACGCCTCGGGCGTGGTGTTGAGCAGCACGGCCGGGACGCCCTCGAACTCGCGCAGGTCGGTCACGTGGTGGCCGGTGACCACCTCGCCGCCCTGCTCCTCCAGCGCGGTGACCATCGCGTCGGCCAGCTTCTGCGAGCCGCCCTCGACCAGCGGCCAGCCCACGTGGTGGGCGAGCATCGTCAGCAGCATGCCCAGCGCGGAGGTCAGCGGCTGGCTCAGGTCGAGCATGCCGTGCGCCGCCGCCCCGCCGAGCAGCGCCTGCGCCTCCTCCGTCTGGAAGTAGCGGCGCGCCAGCCAGCGCACGTTCGGCAGCCCGTTGAGCCCGAAGTGCGCGATCTGCAGGGGACTCCGGGTCGGCAGCGCCCGCAGCCGGCTGGTGAGGAAGAAGTCGACGACGTCGGTGCCGTGCGCGACCAGCGGCTCGAACAGCCGCCGGTAGGCGTCGGCGTCGGGCCCGAGCCCGGCCGCGGTCTGCTCGAGCGACCGGTGCGACACCGCGGCCCGTCCGCCGTCGAGCGGGTGGGCGTAGTTGAGCTCGGGCTGCACCAGCCGCACGCCGCGGCTCTCGGGGTCGAACTCGCGGAAGAACGGCGCGGCCGCGGCCATCGGCTGCACGATCGAGCACACGTCGTGGTGGTAGCCGGGGCGCATCAGCTCCTCGGTGCGCATCCCGCCGCCGGGGCGCTCCGCCGCCTCCACCACCCGCACCCGCAGGCCGGCCGCGGCCAGCCGCAGCGCGGCCGCCAGCCCGTTCGGCCCGGCTCCGACGACGACGGCGTCCGGCTCTCCGTTCACCGCGGCTCCCTTCCCCCCGCGGGCCCGGGTCGAACGTCTAGAGCTGCGCGACCAGCTCGTCGGCCGCCGAGTACGGGTCGGTCTCACCCGCGACGACCTTGCCGGCGAGCGCGCCGAGGGCGGCCGAGCCGTGCACGTCACCGAGCCGCTCGCGCAGCGTCGCGAGCGCGATGGCCTCGATCTCGGCCGCGGCCCGCTCGGTGCGCCGTCGGCGCCCCTCGCCGGAGGAGTCGAGCCACGCCCGGTGGTCGTCCACCTTGGCCAGCACGTCGTCGATGCCGTTGTCCTTGTCGCGGGCGGCGACGGTCTTCACGATCGGCGGCCGCCAGGCCCCGGCCTCGGAGTGCCGCCCGCCCAGCGACAGCATGTAGCGCAGGTCGCGCACGGTCTGCTCGGCGCCGTCCCGGTCGGCCTTGTTGACGACGAAGACGTCGGCGACCTCGAGGATCCCGGCCTTGGCCGCCTGGATGCCGTCGCCCATGCCCGGCGCCACCAGCACCAGCGTGGTGTCGGCCAGCGAGGCGATCTCCAGCTCCGACTGGCCGACCCCGACGGTCTCGACGAGGACGACGTCGCACCCGGCCGCGTCCAGCACCCGGAGGGCCTGCGGCGTGGCCCAGGCCAGCCCGCCCAGGTGACCGCGGGAGGCCATCGAGCGGATGTAGACGCCGCTGTCGCCGGCGTGGTCCTGCATGCGCACGCGGTCGCCGAGCAGCGCTCCCCCGGAGAACGGGGACGACGGGTCGACGGCGAGCACCCCCACCCGCCTGCCGGCCCGCCGGAAGGCGCGGACCAGCGCGGTCGTCGTGGTCGACTTGCCGACCCCCGGCGACCCGGTCAGGCCGATCACCTGCGCTCCCCCGGCGTGCGGGGCCAGCGCGACGGCGACCTCGCGCAGCGCCGGGCTGGCGTCCTCCACCAGGGAGATCAGCCGGGCCACGGCCCGCGCGTCGCCCTCGCGGGCGCGCGAGACCAGGTCGGGGACGTCGGCCTGCCGCCGCCTCCGCCGCCCGAGCGGGGCGGCGGGGGCCGGCGCCTGGACCGCGGTTCCGTCGGTCAACGAGCGGGCACGTGCAGGACCAGCGCGTCGCCCTGACCGCCGCCGCCGCACAGGGCCGCGGCACCCACGCCGCCGCCGCGGCGGCCGAGCTCCAGGGCCAGGTGCAGCACGATCCGGGCCCCGCTCATGCCGACCGGGTGGCCGAGCGCGATCGCGCCGCCGTTGACGTTGACCTTCTCCGGGTCGAGGCCGAGCTCGCGGGTGGAGACGATGCCGACGGCGGCGAACGCCTCGTTGATCTCGACCAGGTCGAGGTCCGTGGGGTCGATGCCCTCGCGCGCGCAGGCCTTGGCGATCGCCCGCGACGGCTGCGTCTGCAGGGTGGCGTCCGGCCCGGCGACGACGCCGTGCGCGCCGATCTCGGCGAGCGGCGTGAGGCCGAGCTCGGCGGCCTTCTCGGCGCTCATGACCACGACCGCGCAGGCGCCGTCGGAGATCTGCGACGCGGTGCCGGCGGTGATCGTCCCGTCCTTGGCGAAGGCCGGCTTCAGCTTCGACAGGCTCTCCACCGTCGTGTCGGCGCGGATGCCCTCGTCCTCGCGGAACTCGATCGGGTCGCCCTTGCGCTGCGGGATGAGCACCGGGGCGACCTCGTCGTCGAACAGGCCGTTCTTCTGCGCGGCCGCGGCCCGCTGGTGCGAGGCGGCGGCGAAGGCGTCCTGCTCCTCGCGGGTGAGCTCGTAGGCGGCGTTGGCGCGCTCGGTGAGCGCGCCCATCGCGATCTGGTCGAAGGTGTCCGACAGCCCGTCGTGGGCCATCGCGTCGACCAGCGCGGTGTCGCCGTACTTGGTGCCCGTGCGCGAGTTCATCAGCAGGTGCGGGGCCTGGGTCATCGACTCCATGCCGCCGGCCACGACCACCTCGAACTCACCGGCGCGGATCAGCTGGTCGGCCAGCGCGATCGCGTCGATGCCGGAGAGGCAGACCTTGTTGAGCGTGAACGAGGGCACCGACATCGGGATGCCGGCGGCCACCGCGGCCGGGCGGGCCGGGTTCTGGCCGGCGCCGGCCTGGATGACCTGGCCCATGATCACGTAGTCGACCTGGTCGCCGGAGATCCCGGCCCGCTCCAGCGCGGCCTTGATCGCCACGCCGCCGAGGTCGGCGGCGGAGAAGTCCTTGAGCGAGCCGAGCAGGCGGCCCATGGGGGTGCGGGCGCCGCTGACGATGACCGATCGGGGCATGGGGGCCTCCAGTGCCGGGCCGCCGTCGCCGGCGACCGAGTCTCGGGGCGCACCAGGGGGTGCGTCGGGCTGCCGCTCAGGATAGGACGGCGACCGGCGCCCGACCCAGACGAGAACCCGGGACGTGATGCCTCCCACATCGGGATGTCGTCTGAGACGTCTTGCGCCACGATGCCGGGATGACCTCCGAGGAGCGCACGGGTCTGCCCCAGGACCTGTTCACCACGATCGACCACGTCGGCATCGCAGTCCCCGACCTGGACGAGGCGATCGCCTTCTACGCGACGGCCTTCGGCGTCCGCTCGGTGCACGAGGAGACGAACGAGGAGCAGGGCGTCCGCGAGGCGATGCTGGCCGTCGGTGACGGCGAGACGCGCATCCAGCTGCTCGCCCCGCTGACGCCGGAGTCGACGATCGCCAAGTTCATCGGGCGCAGCGGCCCGGGGCTGCAGCAGCTGGCCTTCCGGGTGGACGACGTCGAGGCGGTCAGCGCCACGCTGCGCGAGCGAGGGCTCCGGCTGCTCTACGACGCCCCCAAGCGCGGGACGTCGGACAGCCGGGTGAACTTCGTGCACCCCAAGGACGCCGGCGGCGTCCTCGTGGAGCTCGTCCAGCCGGCCGCCACCGGTCACTGAACCCCGAACTCGCGGTACCGGTTACCGACCGGTAACATCCGCCGCAGTCCGCACCGCCGGGCCCTCCCCCGCCCGCACCGCACCCCGCAGCCGACGAAGACCCGGGAGACGCAGTGAACGAGATCAGGGACGCCATCCTCGCCGATCAGCTGGACGCCGTGGCCGGGCTGCCGGTGCCCGAGTCCTACCGGGCGGTGCTGGTGCGCAAGGACGAGCAGGACATGTTCGAGGGCCTCGCCACCAAGGACAAGGACCCGCGCAAGTCGCTGCACGTGGAGGAGGTGGCGACGCCCGAGCTCGGCCCGGGCGAGGCGATCGTCGCCGTCATGGCCTCGTCGGTGAACTACAACACCGTCTGGACGTCGATCTTCGAGCCGGTGTCCACCTTCGGGTTCCTGCAGCGCTACGGCCGGCTCAACGACCTCTCCAAGCGGCACGACCTGCCCTACCACGTGGTCGGCTCCGACCTGGCCGGCGTCGTGCTGCGCACCGGCCCGGGCGTGAGCAAGTGGCAGCCCGGCGACGAGGTGGTCGCGCACTGCCTGTCGGTCGAGCTCGAGGACGCCGCCGGGCACGACGACACGATGCTCGACCCGCAGCAGCGGATCTGGGGCTTCGAGACCAACTTCGGCGGCCTGGCCGAGCTGGCCCTGGTCAAGACCAACCAGCTGATGCCCAAGCCGGCCCACCTGTCCTGGGAGGAGGCGGCCGCGCCGGGGCTGGTCAACTCCACCGCCTACCGGCAGCTGGTCAGCCACAACGGCGCGCAGATGAAGCAGGGCGACGTCGTCCTCATCTGGGGCGCCTCGGGCGGGCTGGGCTCCTACGCCACCCAGATGGCCCTCAACGGCGGCGCCATCCCCGTCTGCGTCGTCTCCAGCCCGGAGAAGGCCGACATCTGCCGCGCCATGGGCGCCGAGCTGGTCATCGACCGCAACGCCGAGGGCTACAAGTTCTGGAAGGACGAGGACACCCAGGACCCCAAGGAGTGGCAGCGGTTCGGCAAGCGGATCCGCGAGCTGACCGGCGGGGACGACGTCGACATCGTCTTCGAGCACCCGGGCCGGGAGACCTTCGGCGCATCCGTCTACGTCGCCAAGAAGGGCGGCACGATCGTCACCTGCGCCTCCACCAGCGGGTACATGCACTCCTACGACAACCGCTACCTGTGGATGAACCTCAAGCGGATCATCGGGTCGCACTTCGCCAACTACAAGGAGGCGTGGGAGGCCAACCGGCTCATCGACAAGGGCCTCATCCACCCCACGCTGTCGAAGACCTACCCGATGGCCGACGTCGGCCAGGCCGCCCTCGACGTGAAGAACAACGCCCACCAGGGCAAGGTCGGCGTGCTCACCCTGGCCCCCCAGGAGGGCCTCGGCGTCCGCGACCCCGAGAAGCGCGCCCGCTTCGAGCAGCAGATCAACCGCTTCCGCGGGGTGTGAGGGACGGGCCGGGGCGCTGTTGCTGTCAACCAGCTGGGAACCGCGCCTCGACTCCCCCCGACACGCCCGGGCCGACCCCGATGTCTGAGAGGATGGCCCCATGAGCGACCCGCACCGCGACATGATCCCGATGCACGAGGCTCAGCACTCCTTCGACGTGGTGCTGCGGGGCTACGACCGCAACCAGGTCGCGGAGACGATCGAGCGCCTCGAGGCGGACTTCCGCATCGCGATCGCCGACCGGGACGCCGCGGTCGCCCGCTCCTCCGACCTCGCCGGCCAGCTCTCGGCGATGCACGGCGAGATCGAGCAGCTGCGCCGAAGGGCCGCGACCGCCGCCGCCCCGACCTTCGAGAACATGAGCGAGCGCATCTCGCACATGCTCCGGCTGGCCGAGGAGGAGGCCGCCGACATCCGCGCCGTCGCCGAGCGCGACGCCCAGGCGGTGCGCGAGCAGACCGCGGCCGAGGAGCGCGCCATGGCCGAGCGGCACGCCGCCGGTCAGGCCGAGGTGGAGCGGATGCTCGCCGAGGCCCGCCAGAACGCCGAGCAGATCGCCACCAAGGCGCAGATCCGCGCCGACGAGCTGGTGCAGAAGGCCCAGGAGCGCGTCGCGCGCCTCGACGCCGAGTCGCAGGCCCGCCGCGCCAAGGCCGAGGAGGACTTCGAGATCGCGCTGCGCACCAAGCGCGCGGAGGCCGCCCGCCAGGAGGAGGAGCGCGAGCGGGTCTCCACGCAGGCCGCCCGCCAGCGGGTGGCCGCCGCCGAGCAGCACGCCGCGCAGATCGTCGCCGAGGCCGAGGCCAAGGCGGCGGCGATCCGCGAGGTGCGCGACGAGCTCACCTCCCGGCTGCTGCAGGCGCGTCAGCTGCTGAGCAGCCTGCCCGACCTCGGCGACCGCCCGCAGGCCGAGCGCCCGCAGGCCGAGCGCCCGCAGGCCGAGCGGCCGGCCCCCACCGAGGAGCGCCGTCCCCAGCCCACGGGCCCGACGACCAACCAGCTCACCGTCCGCACCGCGGAGGGCGAGTCGGCGGCCGCCCGCCAGCCGATCCGGCAGGAGGCGCCGACGTCCCCCGCCCCGTCCGGCCCGCCGACCGCCGTCCAGCCGGCGGTCACCGTCGACCAGCCGACCGAGCGGCGGTCCGCGACCAAGCCGCAGCCCCAGGTCCAGCCCTCGGCCGCGCAGGAGCCGGCCACCGGCGGCGCCCGGGTGCCCGTGCCGCCGCGTCCGTCGCCGTCCCCGACGCCGGCGGGCAGCGGCACGACCGGCACCACGCCCGCCCCCGCCCCGCAGACCCAGGTCATCGAGTCGCCGAGCCAGGGCCGCCGCTGAACCCGCACGCCCCGGGCCCCCGCGAGTCCGCTCGTGGGGGCCCGTCGCGTGTCCGGCGCGCCGTCGTCCTGCTCGTCGCCACGGTGGTGGCCGGATCCCTGCAGCCGCCGTCCCCGGCCGCAGCGGCCGACGAGGGCCTGCTGCGCGTCGCGCACCTGTCCCCCGACTCGCCCGCCGTCGACATGACCGTCGACGACCCCGGCGACGCGGTGCCGCCGGTGACGGTCGCCGGGGTCGGCTACGGCACGGTCTCCGACTACGCCCCTGTGGCGCCCGGCACCTACACGGTCAGCGTGCGCGCCGCCGGCGCCGATCCCGCCGGCCCCGCGGTGCTCTCGACCACCGTCGAGGTCGGGGCCGGGACGGCGAGCACGGTCGCCGGGGTCGGCGCGTTCGCCGACCTGGCCCTGGCGGTGCTCGCGGACGACCTCTCGCGGCCGCCGAGCGGGAGCGCCCGGGTGCGCGTGCTGGCGGCCGCCGCCGGAGCCCCGGTGGTGGAGGTGGGTGCGCCCGGGGCGCCGCCGCTCGCCTCGGGACTGGAATTCGGGGAGGTCGGGGGGTACGTCGACGTCCCCGGCGGGTCCACGACCCTGCGGATCGCACCGGAGGGCAGCGCCCCCGTGGAGCTCCCCCTCACCGTCGCGGCCGGGACGGTGCACAGCCTCCTGCTGCTCGACCGGGAGGGCGGTGGCCTCGACGTCCGCCTGGTGCGCGACGCCACGTCGTCCCCCGTGGTGCCGGTGGGCGGGGTCGAGACGGGGGCTGGGGGCGCGTCACCCCTGGGCGGGCTGCTGACGCTCGCCGCCGCGCTGATCGAGGCCGGTCCCGTGCCGGTGGTGAGCCCGCCGGCCGCGGCGCCGGTGCGCGTGCGCATCCCGGCGATCGGCGTCGACAGCCCGCTGGCGCTGCTCGGTGTCGACGCGGCCGGCGTCCTCGTCCCGCCGGCGGACTTCGACCGTGCCGGCTGGTTTTCGGCCGGGACGTCGCCGGGCGACCCGGGACCGGCGGTGATCGCCGGCCACGTCGACTCCTACCTGGGCCCGGCGGTCTTCCACGGACTCGACCGGCTCGTCCCTGGGGACGCGGTGCTCGTCGACCGCGCCGACGGGACGACGGCCCGGTTCGTGGTGACCGGAGCGGCGCGCTACCCCAAGACGGCCTTCCCGGTGGGCGAGGTGTACGCGCCCACGCCGGACGCCCAGCTGCGGCTGATCACCTGCGGCGGCGCCTTCGACCGGGGCGAGCGCAGCTACGTCGACAACGTCGTGGTGTCCGCCCGGCTGGCGCCGTGAGGGCTAGAAGCGGCGGCTGCGGGCCCGCCAGCAGGCGGTGTGCCAGTGCCGCCGCTGGTCGGCGGCCGAGTCGGTGTCCCAGGGGTCGAGGTCGGAGTCGCGGGCGTAGGCCGGCCAGGTGACCACGTGCGGCGTCGCCGGGAGGATCTCCTGGTCGCAGCCCGGGCACCGGTAGGCCTTGGTGGACGCCGAGCCGGTCAGCGCCCGCACGACCCAGTCGCCGTCCGGGGCCTCCTCGACGGTCTCGCGGCGCGGCGGCGGGGGGAGGGACCGTCGACCGGGCGCGGGCGGACCGCCCCTCCTGCGCCGCGGCACCGCCGTCAGCGGTTCGCGTAGTCCCGGAAGCCGCGCCCGGTCTTGCGACCCAGGTAGCCCGCGGTGACCAGGTGCTCGAGCAGCGGCGCCGGCGCGAAGCCCGGCTCGCGGAACTCGGTGTAGAGCTCGCGCTCGATCGCCAGCGAGACGTCGAGGCCGACGACGTCGAGCAGCTCGAACGGGCCCATCGGGTAGCCGCAGCCGACCTTCATCGCGGCGTCGATGTCGTCGGCGGTCGCGTAGTGCGCCTCGAGCATCTTCACCGCGTCGTTGAGGTAGGGGAACAGCAGCGCGTTGACGATGAACCCGGCGCGGTCGGTGCAGGAGACCGCGTGCTTGCCCAGCTGCGCGCTCACCGCGTGCGCGGTGGCGGCGACGTCGGGCGCGGTGGCGATGGTGGAGACCACCTCGACCAGCTTCATCACCTGGGCGGGGTTGAAGAAGTGCATGCCGACGACGTCGGCGGGCCGCTCGCTGGCCTTGGCGCACTCGATGACCGGCAGGCTGGACGTCGTGGTGGCCAGCACCGCCCCCGGCTTGCAGATCTCGCCCAGGTTGGCGAACAGCGCCTGCTTGGTGCCCAGGTGCTCGACGACCGCCTCGATGACGAGGTCGACGTCGGCGAGGTCGTCCAGCGAGGTGGTGCCGCGGATCCGCCCCAGGACCTCGTCGCGCTGCGACTCCTCCAGCCGGCCGCGGGAGACCTGCTTGTCCAGGGACTTCGCGAGCACGGACTGCACCGCCTCGACCTTGTCCAGGGTGCGGGCGACGAAGGTGACGTCGAAGCCGCCCTTGGCGACCACCTCGATGATGCCGGTGGCCATCGTGCCCGAGCCGACGACGCCGACCTTCGACACCGGCCGCGCCCCCTCGGACGCGCCGCCCTCGGCCGGCGTCAGCGCGTCCGGCACCACCTGGGCGGAGTCGCGCTCGGCGTAGGTGTAGAAGCCGCGGCCGGTCTTCCGGCCCAGCAGGCCCGCGGTCATCATCTGCTTGATGATCGGGCTGGGCGCGTGCAGCCGGTCGCGCGACTGCTTGTACATGGTGTCGAGGATCTCGTAGGCGGTGTCGATGCCGATGAGGTCCATGAGCGCCAGCGGGCCCATGGGCAGGCCGCAGCCCAGCCGCATCGCCGCGTCGATGTCCTCGCGGCTGGCGTACCGGTTCTCGTACATCGACACGGCGTGGTTGAGGTAGCCGAACAGCAGCGCGTTGGCGATGAAGCCGGCCTTGTCGCCGATGGTGACGTCGACCTTGCCCAGCCGCTCGGCCAGCGCTTCGACGTCCTCGATGACCGCGGGGTCGGTGACGACGGTGCGCACCACTTCGACCAGCTTCATGACCGGCGCCGGGTTGAAGAAGTGCATCCCGATGACCTTGCTCGGGCGACCGGTGGCGACCGAGAGCTCGGTGACCGACAGGCTCGAGGTGTTGGTCGCCAGGATCGTGTCGGCCGGGCAGATCTTGTCCAGTGCCGCGAAGATCTCGGTCTTGAGCTCCATGCGCTCGGGCACGGCCTCGATGACCAGCTCGGCCTGCGCGAGGTCCTCCAGCGAGGTGCTGAACCGGATCCGCTCGAAGATCGCGTCGCGCTCGGCCGGGTCGAGCTTGCCGCGGCTGACCGCGCGGTCGGTGGAGTGCTCGAGGTGCCCGCGGCCGCGCCCCAGCGCCTCCTCGCCCACCTCGACGGCGGTCACGTGCAGCCCCGCGCGGGCCAGCACCTCGGTGATGCCGGCACCCATGGTGCCCAGTCCGACGACGCCGACCTCGGTCAGTTCTCTGGCCACGCTGCCACTCCTCCTGCCGTCCGCGGATCGCAGGAAGTCTCTCACCCGCGGGCGCGGCCGCGCGCGGTGGGCTACTGGCGGGTAACCGACCTCACGGAGTGGAACCGTCGCGGTCACCGCGACGGATCCACTCCGCTTCAGAAGAGGCGCTGGGAGGGGTCGTCGGTGCCCTTGAGGACGGCGTAGTCGACGGTCAGGCAGTCGATCCCGCGGTCCTGCGCGAGCACCCGCGCCTGCGGCTTGATCTCCTGCGCGGCGAAGACGCCCTTGACCGGCGCCAGCAGCGGGTCGCGGTTGAGCAGCTCGAGGTAGCGGGTCAGCTGCTCGACGCCGTCGATCTCCCCCCGCCGCTTCACCTCGACCGCGACGGTGGTGCCGCTGGCGTCCCGGCAGAGCAGGTCGACCGGGCCGATCGCGGTCGGGTACTCGCGGCGGACCAGCGACCACCCGGCGCCGAAGGTCTCCACGTGCAGGGCCAGCAGCCGCTGCAGCTCGGCCTCGACGCCGTCCTTCTGCAGGCCCGGGTCGACGCCGAGGTCGTGCGAGGAGTCGTGCTCGACCGCCTCGACCGTGATGATCAGCTGCTCGCCGGCCTTGTTGGTGACCGTCCACGTCCCGGCGCCGTCGGTGAGCTCGTCCTTGAGCGTGCAGGGCGGGCTCATCCAGTTGAGCGGCTTGTACGCGCGGTCGTCGGCGTGGATCGACACCGAGCCGTCGGCCTTGACCAGCAGCAGCCGCGTGGCCATCGGCAGGTGGGCGGTCAGCCGCCCGATGTAGTCGACGGAGCAGCGGGCGATGACCAGACGCACGGGCGCCGACGCTACCCGTCCGGTTCCGTCACAGCGTGTCGCGGGCTCGTGTCGCGGGCGGTGCGCCAAGGTCCCCGGTGTGCAGCGGAGCCGTCGTCGTGCCGGCGACCTTTCTCGTCGCCGGCACGGGCCGGAACCGGCGCGCCCCGTGGGTCGTCCTAGGGCCGTGACGACGATCCGGACGACGGTGGCGACGGCGCTGCTGCTCGTGCTGGCGGCGTGCGCGGCCCCGGCCGCCGACGACGGCGGTGGTGGCGGCGGGACCGAGGGCCCCTACCCCTACGCCGCCGACGACCTCGTGCTGCAGGTGGCGTGGACCGGCGGGTTCGTGATGCCCCAGACGGCCGCGGCGCGGCTGCCGCTGGTGAGCGTGTACGGCGACGGCCGCGTCCTCACCGACGGGCCGGTGCCGGCGATCTACCCCGGGCCGGCCCTGCCCAACGTGCAGGTCCGGCAGATCGGCGAGGACGAGGTGCAGGAGCTCGTCGACGCCGCCCTCGAGGCCGGCGTCGCCGACACCACCGACCTGGGGATGCCGCCGATCGCCGACGTGCCCACCACCCGCTTCACGGTGTCCACCGGGCTGGAGACGATCGTCCGCGAGGTCTACGCCCTCGTGGACGGCGCCGAGGACGGTCTCACCGAGGAGCAGGTGGCCGCCCGCGCGGAGCTGAGGGGCTTCCTCGACGAGCTGACCGGGCTCGGCGCCGCGGCCACGGAGCCGTACGAGCCGGCGGCGGTGGCCGCGCTCGTCACCCCCTACGCCGCCGAGCCGGAGTTCCCCCAGCCCGACACCGCGTGGCCCGGTCCGCCGCTGCCCGGCGAGCCCTTCGACGGGCCGCTCGGCCTCGGCTGCGTGCTCGCCGGCGGCGAGCAGACCGCGCCGGTGCTCGAGGCCGCGCGCGCGGCCAACCAGCTCACCCCGTGGCTGTCGGCCGACGGCGCCCGGTGGTCGCTGACCTTCCGGCCGCTGCTGCCGCACGAGACCGGGTGCGCCGACCTGCGCGAGGGCTGAGACGACGGCGCCCCGGCCCTCCGCGGACGGAGGACCGGGGCACCGGTGGCGCGGCTCAGGCGCGCACGGGCTCGCGCAGGTCGGCGTCCACACCGCCGCGCTCGTCGACCCGGGCGAGCGGGTCCACCGTGGAGGTCGACCGGTAGCGGTCGACGTCGAGGATGCCCTCCCGCTTGGCGACGATCGTCGGCACGAGGGACTGGCCCGCGACGTTCACCGCCGTCCGGCCCATGTCGAGGATCGGGTCGATCGCCAGCAGCAGACCGACACCGGCCAGCGGCAGGCCGAGGGTGGACAGCGTCAGGGTGAGCATGACGACGGCGCCGGTGACGCCCGCGGTGGCCGCGGAGCCGACGACCGAGACCAGGGCGATGAGCAGGTAGTCGGTGATCGACAGGTCGACGCCGAAGAACTGCGCCACGAAGATCGCCGCGAGCGCCGGGTAGATCGCGGCGCAGCCGTCCATCTTGGTCGTCGCGCCGAGCGGCACCGCGAACGAGGCGTAGGAGCGCGGGACGCCGAGGTTCTGCTCGGTCACCCGCTCGGTCACCGGCAGCGTGCCGATCGAGGAGCGGGAGACGAACGCCAGCTGGATCGCCGGCCAGGCACCGGCGAACCACCGCAGCGGCGACAGGCCGTGCAGCCGCAGCAGCACCGGGTAGACGACGAAGAGCACCAGCGCGAGGCCCGCGTAGACGGCCCCGGCGAAGACGCCGAGCGAGCCCAGGGACTCCCAGCCGTAGCTGGCCACGGCGTTGCCGATCAGGCCGACCGTGCCCAGCGGCGCGAGGAGGATGACCCACCACAGCACCTTCTGGACGACGGCCAGCGCCGCGCGGACCACGGCCAGGAACGGCTCGGCCGGCTCGCCGACCTTGAGCACCGCGACGCCGATCGCGACCGCGATGACGATGAGCTGGAGGACGTTGAACGACAGGGCGCCCTCGGCCGAGCCCTGCAGCCCGAGGACGTTGCCCGGCACCAGGCCGGTGAGGAAGTCCCACCACGAGCCGGTGCTCTCGGGCACCTGCTGGGCGGCGGCGTCCACCGAGCTGTTGCGGCCCGGCTCGGTGAGCAGGCCGAGGCCGATGCCGATCGAGACGGCGATCAGCGCGGTGATCGCGAACCACAGCAGCGTCTGGCCGGCCAGCCGGGCGGCGTTGGTGACCTGCTTGAGGTTGGCGATGCTGACGATGACGGCGGTGACGACCAGCGGCGGGACGAGGACCTTGAGCAGCGTGACGAAGGTGCTGCCGATCGTCTGGAGGGTGCTGGTCAGCCAGTTGGGGGTGCCGTCGGCGACCGGGCCGAGGTCGCGGGCGACCAGACCGAGCGCGACGCCGACGACGAGGGCGAGGAGGACCTGCGCCGCGAACGGGACGCGGCGGAGACGTGTGAGCACGAGGAGGGGGTGCCTTTCAGGGGTTCGGGAGGGTCGACGGCGCGGCGGCGTCAACAGCCGGCGGTCGTCACCCGGCCGAAGTCGAGCGCGCGGCGGCGCGTCAGGCCCCAGAGGTTGTGCACGGCAGGGTCAATGCCGTCCCGGCGCGCAACCATCCCGGGTGTGCGCACCCTCACCCCGGCGTCACACCCCCACGTGGGCGAGCGCCTGCAGCAGCAGCGTGCTCTGCCCGTTGGCCATCTCGGCGAGCACGGAGGGCTGGCGCGCCTGCTCGGGGGTGAACCAGGTGAGCTCCAGCGCGTCCTGCGACGGGGCGCAGTCACCCTCCACCGGCACCACGTAGGCCAGCGACACCGCGTGCTGCCGCGGGTCGTGGAACGGCGTCACCCCGGGCGTCGGGAAGTACTCGGCGACCGTGAAGGGCTGCGGCGCGGTGGGCAGCCGGGGCAGCGCCAGCGGGCCGAGGTCCTTCTCGAGGTGGCGGAGCAGCGCCGAGCGGACCCGCTCGTGGTAGAGCACCCGCCCCGACACCAGCGCCCGCTTGACCTGGCCGTCCTCGCCCATGCGCAGCAGCAGCCCGACCTCGGTGACGGTGCCGCGCTCGTCCACGCGCACGGGGACGGCGTCGACGTAGACGATGGGCAGGCGCTCGCGGGCGGCGTCCATCTCCTCGCGGGAGAGCCAACTGGTGCCCGACTGCGCCACCTCGGTCATGAGCACTGTCTAGCCGACGTCTGCTGCCAGGACACGCCCGACCCACGCTAGACCACCCTGCAGGGTGCTACCTCAATCGGTCCAGACCGGCCGACGCTTCTCCAGGAACGACGCGCCCCACTCGGAGGCCGAGGGAAGCTGGCTGGCCGCCGCCATGACCTCCATCGCGATCGCGTAGGCGTCCCGCTCGTGCCGGTCGAGCTGGGCGTACATCGTCTGCTTGCCGAGAGCCTTGCTCGTCCGCGAGCCGCGGGTGGCGCGGTCCATGAGCCCGCGCACCGCCTCGTCGAGCTCGTCGTCAGGCACGACCCGGTTGACCAGGCCCCAGTCGAGCGCGGTGCCGGCGTCGATCGCGTCCCCGGTGAGCGCCATCTCCATCGCCCGCTTGCGGCCGACATTGCGCGCGATGGGGACCATCGGCGTGTGGCAGAACCAGCCGCCCTTCCCACCGGGGGCGGCGAACTGCGCGGATTCGGCCGCGACGGCGAGGTCGCACGAGGCCACCAGCTGGCAGCCGGCGGCGACGGCCGGACCGTGCACGCGCGCGATCACCACCTGGGGGACGCTCTCGACGAGCTGCATGAGCTCGGTGCAGAGCTGTAGCAGGCTGCGGACCTCCGGCAACGGTCGTCCGACGACGTCCCGGAAGTCGTGGCCCGCGCTGAAGACCGGCCCCTCCCCCGCCAGGACGATGCCGCTCGCGTCGCTGGTGGCCGCGTCGGTGAACGCGGCCACCAGCTGATGGAGGTGATCCCGGGAGAGCCCGTTGCGCCGCGCGCCCCGGGTCATCGTGATGCAGATCGTGTCGCCGTCGCGCTCCACCCGCGGTGCGCCGTCCTCGGTCATGGGCCGACTCCACCACCGCGGGGCGGACCCGGCAAGATCGCCCCATGGAGCCCGTCCGGTTCGGCCTCGTGGGGTACGGCTTCGGCGGCCGGTACTTCCACGCCCCGCTGCTGGCCAGCGCGCCCGAGTGCGACTTCCTCGGCGTCGTCACCACGTCCCCGGAGCGCCGCGAGCTCGCGCGCCGGGAGCACCCCGGGACGACGACGTTCGACTCCCTCGAGGCGCTGGCCGAGGCCGGCGCCGAGGCGGTGGCGATCTCCACCCCGGCCGACACGCACACCGCGCTCACCGACCGCGCCCTCGACCTCGGGCTGGCGGTGGTCTGCGACAAGCCGTTCGCCCTCGACGCCGAGGCCGCGCGCGGCTCGGTCGAGCGCGCCGAGCGCCTCGGGCTGCCGCTGGCGCCGTACCAGAACCGGCGCTGGGACTCCGACTTCCTGACCGTGCGCGCCCTGGTCGACAGCGGCCGGCTCGGCACGGTCACCCGCTTCGAGTCGCGCTTCGAGCGCTTCGACCCCGAGCCCGGCCCGCCGGCGGCCGGCGGCGGCACGCTGCGCGACTTCGGCGCCCACCTCGTCGACCAGGCCCTGGTGCTGCTCGGCCCGGTCGCGTCGGTGTACGCCGAGTGGCACGTCAACGCGCACGGTCTGGACGACGACTTCTTCGTCGCGCTCGCCCACCGCGACGGCGCCCGCTCGCACCTGAACGGCAGCTGGACCCAGGGGGCGCCCGGCGACCGGTTCCGGGTGAACGGCACCGAGGGCGCCTACACCGTCGGCGGGCCGATGGACGGCCAGGAGGCGGCCCTGCTCGCCGGCCGCACGCCCGCCACGGAGGGCGCCGGCTGGGGCGCCGAGCCCGAGGAGCGCTGGGGCCGGCTGCGCCGCGGCGACGACGGCGAGGTCGTCCCGACGTCGGACGGCGCCTGGGACACCTTCTACCCGGCGTTCGCCGCCGCGGTCCGCGGGGACGGCGACGTGCCGGTGCCCGCGCGCGACGCCGTCGTCACCGCCACCGTGCTGGACGCCGCCCGCCGCAGCGCCACCGAGGGCGTCGTCGTGGCGCTGCGCTGATGGACGACGGCCGGCCGGTGCTGCTGCGGCAGGCGCTGAGCGACGTCGCCTTCCTGCACTGGCCGCTGGACCCGGCGCTCGCGGCGGCGCACCTGCCGCCGGGCACCTGGCCCGACGTCCTGGACGGGACCACCTACGCCGGCGTGGTCGCGCTGCGGATCTCGCGCACCGCCCCCGGCCGCGGACCGCGCGTGCCCTGGCTGGGGTCGTTCGACGAGATGAACGTGCGGCTGTACTCGGTGGACGGGCGGGGCCGGCGGGCCGTCGTCTTCCTGCGGATGGACGCCGGGCGCCTGGTGCCCGTGCTCGCCGCGCGGGCGGGTCTCCGGCTGCCCTACGTCTGGTCGCGCACCAGGGTGCGCCGGGACGGCGACCGCTACGAGGCCGTGGCCGGCCCGCGGCGGATCGAGCTGCGGATCGGCGGACCGGTGGTCCCCGGTCCGCGGGAGCTGTTCCTCACCGCCCGGTGGGGGCTGCACACCCGGGTCGCCGGGCGCACGGTGCACCTGCCCCTGGCGCACCGGCCCTGGCCGCTGTGCGCCGCGGAGCTGACCGTGCTGGACGGTGACCCGCTGGCGGCGGCCGGTCTCCCGCCGATCACCGTCCCACCGCTGAGCGTGCTCTTCTCACCCGGCGTGGACGACGCCCGCTTCGGCCCGCCGAGCGGAGGCTGAGAGCGCAGCGGACCTGCGCTCCCGGCCTCCGGTCAGAGCTTCTGGGCCTCGCGGATCACGTCGACGACCTGGCCCATGATGTCGGTCAGCCCGAAGTCCTTCGGCGTGAACACCCGCGCCACCCCCTGCTCGCGCAGCCGGCGGGCGTCGGCGTCGGGGATGATCCCGCCGACCACCACCGGGACGTCGTCCAGGCCGGCCTCCCGCAGGCCCTGCAGCACGGCGGGGACCACCTGCAGGTGCGAGCCGGAGAGCACCGAGAGGCCGACGACGTCGACGTCCTCGTCGACCGCCGCCGAGACGATCTGCGCCGGGGTCAGCCGGATGCCCTGGTAGACCACCTCGAAGCCGGCATCGCGGGCGCGGACGGCGATCTGCTCGGCACCGTTGGAGTGCCCGTCGAGCCCCGGCTTGCCCACCAGGAAGCGCAGCCGGCCACCCAGCTCCTCGCCGGTGGCCCGCACCCGCTCGCGCACCGACGCCAGCGACTCGTCGGCCTCGCCGCCGCCGGTGGCCGCCGCGACCCCGGTGGGTGCCCGGTACTCGCCGAACACCTCGCGCAGCACGCCGGCCCACTCCCCCGTCGTCACGCCGGCGCGGGCGCACTCGAGGGTCGCCTCCATGAGGTTCTCCGACGTCCCGGCGACCTCGCGCAGCCGCGCCAAGGCCCGCTCCACCGGCGCGGGGTCGCGCTCGGAGCGCCACTTCGCCACCGACTCGCAGGCCGCGGCCTCGACCGCCGGGTCGACCGTCTGGATCGCGGTGTCGAGGTCGGCCAGCAGCGGGTTGGGCTCGGTTGACTCGAACCTGTTCACGCCGACGACGACGTCCTCGCCGCTCTCCATGCGCCGCCGACGTTCGGCCAGCGAGGCGACCAGCTGCCCCTTCATGTAGCCGCTCTCGACCGCGGCGACCGCGCCGCCCATCTCCTGCACCCGGGCGATCTCCTCGCGGGCGCCCTCGACCAGCGCGGCGACCTTCCGCTCCACCACGACCGAGCCGGTGAACAGGTCGTCGTACTCGAGCAGGTCGGTCTCGTAGGCGAGCACCTGCTGCAGCCGCAGCGACCACTGCTGGTCCCACGGGCGCGGCAGGCCCAGCGCCTCATTCCACGCCGGCAGCTGCACGGCGCGGGCGCGGGCGTCCCTGGACAGCGTGACCGCGAGCATCTCCAGCACGATCCGCTGGACGTTGTTCTCCGGCTGGGCCTCGGTCAGCCCCAGCGAGTTGACCTGGACGCCGTAGCGGAACCGGCGGTGCTTGGGGTCCTCGACGCCGTAGCGCTCCGCCGTCAGCTCGTCCCAGAGCTGGGTGAAGGCGCGCATCTTGCACATCTCCTCGACGAAGCGGACGCCCGCGTTGACGAAGAAGGAGATGCGCGCGACCACCTCGCCGAAGCGCTCCTGCGGCACCTGCCCGGAGTCGCGCACCGAGTCGAGGACGGCGATCGCCGTCGACAGGGCGTAGGCGATCTCCTGCACCGGCGTCGCGCCGGCCTCCTGCAGGTGGTAGCTGCAGATGTTGATCGGGTTCCACTTCGGCATGGCCGTCACCGTGTAGGCGACCATGTCGGTGATCAGCCGCATCGAGGGCCCGGGCGGGAACACGTACGTCCCGCGCGACAGGTACTCCTTGATGATGTCGTTCTGCGTCGTCCCGGCCAGCTTCGAGACGTCGTGCCCGTGCTCCTCGGCCACCACCTGGTAGAGCGCGAGCAGCCACATCGCCGTCGCGTTGATGGTCATCGACGTGTTCATCTCGTCGAGCGGGATGCCGTCGAAGAGCCCCCGCATGTCGGCCAGCGAGGTGACCGGGACGCCGACCTTGCCCACCTCGCCGGCGGCCAGCTCGTCGTCGGGGTCGTAGCCGGTCTGCGTGGGCAGGTCGAAGGCGACGGACAGCCCGGTCTGGCCCTTGGCCAGGTTGCGCCGGTACAGCGCGTTGGACTCCGCGGGCGAGGAGTGGCCGGCGTAGGTGCGCATCACCCAGGGCCGGTCGCGCTCCTTCGGCGTTGAAGGGAACGGCATGGCGGGAGTCTAGGGGCGGTTACCGGCCAGTAGCAGCCCCGGACGGGAGAGCGTGACCGGTGGCACACTCGGCGGGAGGACGGCCGAGCCGAGGAGGTCCCGGGTGCCGATCGAGGCGGGCAGCCTGCACTTCCTGGTGGGGCCGGTCATCGCGCTCGCGGTCGTGGTGCTGCTCGGCCTGTTCCTCCGCTGGGCGTCGACCGGTTCCGGTTCCGCCCGGTCCCGCCCCACCGCGACCGACGACGGCCTGCTCACCAAGGTGGCCACGCTGTCGCGGCGGGAGTCGGCGCTGGCCCTGCGGGCGGTGCTCTCCGACGCCGGCATCCGCTCGACGATCCGCTTCCCCGAGGCCCACCGCGCCGTGGTGCTCGTCTTCCCCGAGGACGCCGACCGGGCCCGCGCGCTGGCCGCCTCGTTCCCGTCGACGGACTAGCCTCAGAAGTCCCGCTGGATGCGCTCGATCTCGACGCCGAGGCCGCGCAGCTGCTGGACGAAGTCCGGGTAGCCGCGGTCGACGTGGTGCACCTCCTGCACCTCGGTGACGCCGTCGGAGACCAGCCCGGCCAGCACCAGCCCGGCCCCGGCCCGGATGTCGGTGGCCACGACCGGCGCGCTGGAGAGCCGCTCCCGGCCCCGGACGACGGCGTGGTGGCCGTCGGTGCGCACCGAGGCGCCGAGCCGGACCAGCTCGTTGACGAACATGAACCGGCCCTCGAACACGTTCTCGGTGATCAGCGCCGTGCCGGTGGAGACCGCGGCCAGCGCCACCGCCATCGGCTGCAGGTCGGTCGGGAAGCCCGGGTAGGGCAGCGTGACGACGTCGACGCCGCGCGGCCGCTCGTCCATGGCGACCCGGACGCCGTCGGGCAGCACCTCGACGTGCGCCCCGGCGGCGCGCAGCTTGTCCAGCGCGACGGTCAGGTGGTCGGCCACGGCGCGCTCGATGACGACGTCCCCGCGGGTCATGACGGCGCCGATCGCCCACGTGCCGGCGACGATGCGGTCGGGCACCGTCGAGTAGGTCACCGGCGACAGCGACCCCACGCCCTCGACGGTGATGGTCGAGGTGCCGGCGCCGTCGAGCTTGGCGCCCATGAGCGCCAGCATCGAGCACAGGTCGACGATCTCGGGCTCGCGGGCGGCGTTGTCGATGACCGTCGTCCCCTCGGCCAGGACGGCGGCCATGACCAGGTTCTCGGTGGCCCCGACCGAGGGGAAGTCCAGCCAGATCGACGTCCCGGTGAGCGACGGCGCGCTGGCCACCAGGAAGCCGTGCTCGCTGGTGATGGTGGCGCCCAGCCTCTCCAGCCCGGAGATGTGCATGTCCAGGCCGCGGGAGCCGATCGCGTCGCCGCCGGGCAGCGCCACCCGGGCGCTGCCGCACCGGGCGACCAGCGGGCCCAGGACGCTGATCGACGCGCGCATCCGCCGGACCAGGTCGTAGTCGGTCTCCGTCGACGGGGCCTCGAGGACGTCGATGGTCACCCGGCCGCCCCCGCCGCTGCCCGGCGTGCGCTCGTAGGAGACGCCGCAGCCGAGCCGGCGCAGCACCTCGCTCATGATCGCGACGTCGAGGATGTCGGGCACCTCGTCGAGGACGGTCGTGCCGGGCGCCAGCAGCGCGGCGGCCATGAGCTTGAGGGCGCTGTTCTTCGCGCCCGTGACCCGGACCCGCCCGCGCAGGGCCGTCCCCCCGGTCACCTGGAAGCACTCCACCGGTCCACCCTACGGTGGGCACGCGCCGGGCTACGCTCGCGGCCGTGACGGTCCGGCTCACCCGCATCTACACGAAGACCGGCGACGCCGGCCAGACGCACCTCGGCGACATGAGCCGGGTGGCCAAGACCGACCCGCGGCTGGTCGCCTACGCCGACGTCGACGAGGCCAACAGCGTGCTCGGCGTGGCGCTCGCCCTGGGCTCCCCGCCGGCCGGGGTCGCCGAGCTGCTCAGCAGCATCCAGAACGACCTGTTCGACGTCGGGGCCGACCTCTCCACGCCGATCACGCCCGACCCGGAGTTCCCGCCGCTGCGGATCACGGCCGCCTACACCGAGCGGCTCGAGGCGGCCTGCGACACCCACAACGCCGCGCTGCCCAAGCTGAACAGCTTCATCCTGCCCGGCGGCACCCCGGCGGCCGCGCTGCTGCACCAGGCGCGGGTGGTGGTGCGGCGGGCCGAGCGCAGCGTCTGGGCGCTGCTGGCCGTCGACGCCGAGCGCACCAACCCCGAGACGGCGCGCTACCTCAACCGGCTGTCGGACCTGCTGTTCATCCTGGCCCGGGTGGCCAACCCCGGCGGCGACGTGCTGTGGGAGCCCGGCGCGCACAGCGGGGTCCACGCCCAGCGCGCGGCCAAGGCGACCGAGTAGGTCAGCGCACTCCCGGCGCGGACTCCACCCACGACAGGAAGCCGGTCAGCGTCGAGGGCTCCATGGCGAGCTCCTGCGGTCCGACGTCGGTCCGGCAGGTGAGGACGACGACGTCGGTGGGGAGCGCGACGTCGTCCGCGGTCACCCGCCGGCGTCCCTCGACGGCCAGCGTGGCGCGCGGCAGCCGTCGCTGCGGGCGCACCGCCAGCGACAGCGCGCGGTACCAGAGCAGGCTGTCGTCGCCGAACCAGGCGACGCCGACCGACCAGCGCGCGGAGTGGGCCGGGCGCAGCCACATGGTGACCGCACCCAGCCCGGTGAGCAGGAAGCGGCGGCGCAGGAGGAAGGCGACGACGACCGCGACCACCAGCACTCCCGCCAGGACGAGCACAACGGTGGTCACGGCACGTCCTGCGGCATCCGGGGGGAGCGGGAGCGGACCGGGTCAGACGTCCTGACCGGCGGCCCGCAGCCGGCCGATCGCTCGGCGGGCGGCGGCGACCGACTCGGGGTCGTCCTCGTCCTGCGCCCGGCGCAGCGCCTCGCGGGCGCGCTCGACGTCGATGTCGCCGGAGAGCTCGGCGGTCTCGGCGAGGATGGAGACGCCCTTGTCGGTCACCGACAGGAAGCCGCCGTGCGCGGCGACGACGACGTCCTCACCGGACTCGGTGCGGATGGTCACCACGCCGCCCTCGGCCAGCTGCCCGAGCAGCGGGGCGTGCCCGGGCAGGACGCCCAGCTCCCCCTCGGTGGTGCGGGCGATCACCATGCGGGCCTCGCCCGACCAGAGCCTGCGCTCGACGGCCACCAACTCGACCTGCAGGGTCGCCACGACACTCCTCGGGGTCCACCGACGATGGCGGTACGGGTCGCCGGCCCCGGAGGGCGCGACGACGAGTCCTGCTCACTGTAGCGGCGCGTCGTCGACCGGCCGCGCGCAGCCCATGGCCTGCCTGCAGGGTCCCGCCGCGAGCCTGCGAGCGGTGGGGGCAGGGGGTCCTCCTATCAGGCGGCGCGGCGGTACAGGAGGGTCCAGCGGCCGACCCGCACCCAGGGGTGGCGCACCGTGGACGCGGGGGCCCACTCGTCGAGCGCGTAGCGGGCGTCGTCGAGGGATTCCCACGGCGCGTAGGCGGGCCAGCTCCAGCCGGCGCCGGCGTCGATGGTCCTCGTGTCCTGCGGTTCCACTGTCGTCTCCCACGGTGCCCACGGGCTGGGCGCCACCACAGAGGATGCTCGGTAGCCCGGGCCGGGTGGAAGGAGTTTTCTCATGATGAGTCACCCGGCCGGGTGACGACGCCCCCGGAACGCCGACGGCCGGGCCCCCGCGAGGGGACCCGGCCGCCGATACGAGCTGAACGGCTCAGCCGCGCTTGAGCTTCTCCGCGTTGCGCTCGAGGTCCTCGAGGCCACCGCACATGAAGAAGGCCTGCTCCGGCACGTGGTCGTAGTTGCCCTCGGTGAGCGCTTTGAACGCCTCGAGGGTCTCCGACAGCGGGACGAAGGAGCCCGGCTGACCGGTGAAGGCCTCGGCCACGAACATGTTCTGCGAGAGGAAGCGCTCGATGCGCCGCGCCCGCTGGACGGTGACCTTGTCCTCCTCACCGAGCTCGTCGATGCCGAGGATCGCGATGATGTCCTGCAGCTCGACGTAGCGCTGCAGGATGCGCTGCACCTCGCGGGCGACGTTGTAGTGCTCCTGCCCGATGTACTGCGGGTCGAGGATCCGGCTGGTGGAGTCCAGCGGGTCCACGGCCGGGTAGATGCCCTTCTCGGAGATGGGCCGGGAGAGCACGGTCGTCGCGTCGAGGTGGGCGAACGTGGTGTGCGGCGCCGGGTCCGTGATGTCGTCGGCGGGCACGTAGATCGCCTGCATCGAGGTGATGGAGTGGCCGCGGGTCGAGGTGATCCGCTCCTGCAGCTCGCCCATCTCGTCGGCCAGGGTGGGCTGGTAGCCCACGGCCGACGGCATGCGGCCGAGCAGCGTCGACACCTCGGAGCCGGCCTGGGTGAACCGGAAGATGTTGTCGATGAAGAGCAGCACGTCCTGGTTCTGCTCGTCACGGAAGTACTCCGCCATCGTCAGCGCCGACAGCGCCACCCGCAGCCGGGTGCCCGGCGGCTCGTCCATCTGGCCGAAGACCAGCGCGGTCGACTCGATGACGCCGGACTCGGTCATCTCCGTGATGAGGTCGTTGCCCTCGCGGGTGCGCTCGCCGACGCCGGCGAACACCGACACACCACCGAACTCCTGGGCGACCCGGCGGATCATCTCCTGGATGAGCACCGTCTTGCCCACGCCGGCGCCGCCGAACAGGCCGATCTTCCCGCCGGCCACGTACGGCGTGAGCAGGTCGATGACCTTGATGCCGGTCTCCAGCATCTCGGTGCGGCCCTCGAGCTGGTCGAAGCGCGGCGCGTGCCGGTGGATCTCCCAGTGCGGGGCGTCCTCGCCGTAGCCCGGCTGGTCCAGGCACTCGCCGAGGGCGTTGAACACGTGGCCCTTGGTCACGTCGCCGACCGGCACCGAGATGGCGGAGCCGGTGTCCCCGACCGGGGCGCCGCGGACCAGGCCGTCGGTGGGCTGCATGGAGATGGTGCGGACCACGTTGTCACCCAAGTGCTGGGCGACCTCGAGGGTCAGCGTCTTGCCCAGGTCGGCCAGGGTGACGTCGACCTTCAGGGCGTTGAACAGGTCGGGCATCGCGTCGCGCGGGAACTCGACGTCGACGACCGGCCCGGTGACCCGCACGACCCGGCCGGTGGCGCCCTGGGTCTGCGAGGTGGTCGAGCGGTCCTCGGTGACGGTCATCTGTACTGCTCTCCTGCCCTGCGGCTGTGTGGTGCGGTTCGGATGGGGTCAGTCGTCGGCGCCGGCCGACACGAGGGCGTCGGCACCGCCGACGATCTCGCTGATCTCCTGGGTGATCTCGGCCTGGCGGGCCTGGTTGGCCTGCCGCGAGAGGTTCTTCGCCAGCTCCTCGGCGTTGTCCGAGGCCGACTTCATCGCCCGGCGCCGCGACGCCGACTCCGAGGCGGCCGCCTCGAGCATCGCCGCGTAGATCCGGGTGGTGACGTACTTCGGCAGCAGCGCGTCGAGCAGCGACTCGGCCGAGGGCTCGAACTCGTAGGACGTCGGCACACCGGAGTCACCGGTGCGCCCCGCCTCGCGGTCCTCGCGCTCGTAGTCGAACTCCTCGACCTCCTCGACCTCCAGCGGTGCCATCCGCTTGGCGACCGGGACCTGGCTGAGCAGCGACCGGAACTCGGTGTAGACGATGTGCAGCTCGTCGACCCCGAGCACGTCGTCGGCCCCCGGGCCGCCGTCCTCGTCGTCCTCACCGGCGGTGAACGCGTCGATGAGGACGCGCCCGACCTCCTGGGCGTTGACGTAGCCGGGCTGCTCGGAGAAGCCGGTGAACGACTGCTCGAACGGCCGGTTGCGGAAGGAGTAGTAGGTCTCCCCCTTCCGGCCGACGACGTAGAGCACCGGCTCCTTGCCCTCCTGCCGCAGGAGGGACAGCAGCTCCTCGGTGCGGCGCAGGACGTTGACGTTGTACGAGCCGGCGAACCCGCGGTCGGAGGTGATCACCAGGACGCCCGCGCGGCGCGGGTTCTGCCGCTCGGTGAGCAGCGGGTGGTCCAGCGAGGCGGACGACGCCAGCGCCGACAGCACCCGGGTGATCTCCCGGGCGTAGGGCTTGGACGCCTCCACCCGCGCCTGGGCACGGACGATGCGGGCACCGGCGATCAGCTCCTGCGCCGAGAAGATCTTCTTCGTCGACTGGGTGGAGCGGATGCGGCGCCGCAGCGCGCGGAGGGAACCGGCCACGTCACGCGCTCCGCTTGACCTGGACGCGCTCCTGGCCGCGCTCCGACGCGTCCATCGCCTCGGCCTCGGGCTCGTTGATCCGCAGCGTGCCGCCCTCGGAGGTCTGGTACTGGCCGTAGAAGGAGTCGACGGCCTGCTCCAGGGTCGAGACCGCGTCGTCGCCGAGCTGCTTGGAGGTGCGGATCTCGTCGTAGACGCCGCCGTGGTTGCGGGCGAGGAAGTCGAGGAACTCGCTCTCGAACCGGCGCACCTCGCTGACCGGCACCTTGTCGAGCTTGCCGGTGGTGCCCAGCCAGATCGAGACGACCTCGCGCTCGACCGGGTACGGCGAGTACTGGCCCTGCTTGAGCAGCTCGACCAGGCGCTGGCCGCGGTCCAGGGTGGCCCGGCTGGAGGCGTCGAGGTCGGAGGAGAACGAGGCGAACGCCTCGAGCTCGCGGTACTGCGCGAGGTCCAGCCGCAGGCGTCCGGCCACCGAGCGCATCGCCTTGATCTGCGCCGACCCGCCGACCCGCGACACCGAGATGCCGACGTTGATGGCCGGGCGGACACCGGAGTTGAACAGACCGGTCTCGAGGAAGATCTGCCCGTCGGTGATCGAGATGACGTTGGTCGGGATGTACGCCGACACGTCGTTGCCCTTGGTCTCGATCAGCGGCAGGCCGGTCATCGAGCCCGCGCCCAGGTCGTCGGAGAGCTTCGCGCAGCGCTCCAGCAGCCGGGAGTGGAGGTAGAAGACGTCACCCGGGTAGGCCTCGCGGCCCGGCGGGCGGCGCAGCAGCAGCGACACCGCGCGGTAGGCCTCGGCCTGCTTGGTCAGGTCGTCGAAGACGATCAGGACGTGCTTGCCCTCGTACATCCAGTGCTGGCCGATGGCCGAGCCGGTGTAGGGGGCGATGTACTTGAAGCCGGCGGCCTCCGAGGCGGGGGCGGCGACGATCGTCGTGTACTCCATCGCGCCGGCGTCCTCGAGCGCGGCGCGGATGCCGGCGATCGTGGAGCCCTTCTGCCCGACGGCGACGTAGATGCAGCGCACCTGCTGCGCCGGGTCGCCGGTGGCCCAGGCCTCCTTCTGGTTGATGATCGTGTCGACGACGATCGCGGTCTTGCCGGTCTGCCGGTCGCCGATGACGAGCTGGCGCTGGCCGCGGCCGATCGGCGTCATGGCGTCGATGGCCTTGATGCCGGTCTGCAGCGGCTCCTTGACCGACTGCCGCTGCACCACCGTGGGGGCCTGTAGCTCCAGGGCGCGGCGGCCGGAGGTCTCCACCGGGCCGGCGCCGTCGATCGGGTTGCCGAGCGGGTCGACGACCCGGCCCAGGTACCCGTCGCCGACGGGCACCGAGAGCACCTCGCCGGTGCGGCGGACCTGCTGGCCCTCCTCGATCCCGGCGAAGTCGCCGAGCACGACGACGCCGATCTCGCGGGTGTCGAGGTTCAGCGCCAGGCCGCGGACGCCGCTCTCGAACTCGAGCAGCTCGTTGGTCATGACCGAGGGCAGGCCCTCGACGCGGGCGATGCCGTCACCGGCCTCGGTGACGATCCCGACCTCCTCGCGGGAGACGTCGGGGGCGTAGTCGGTGACGTAGCTCTGGATGGCGCTGCGGATCTCGTCCGCGGAGATGGTGAGCTCGGCCATGGCGGCGTCCTCTTCCCTGCTCTTCGTCGTTCTGGAGGCTTGTGGTGTCGGGGGCGGCGGTCAGCCGACCAGTCGCCGGCCCGCGGTCTCGAGGCGGTGGACGATGCTGCCGTCGATGACCTCGTCACCGACGCGGATGACCAGGCCGCCGAGGACCTCGGGGTCGACGGTGACCTGCAGCCCGATCGCCCGCCCGTAGAGGCGGCCGAGGATCTGGCTGAGCCGCTGCTCCTGCGCCGCCGTCAGCGCGACCGCCGACGTGACGTACGCGATCGACTGCCCCCGCCGGGCGCTGGCCGCTTCCGACAGCCGCTCGATCGCGGTCTCCGCCTGGCCGACGTGCGCGGCGGTCAGGACGTTGCGCAGCAGCTGCGCGGTGACCGGGCTGACCCGGTTCGCCAGCAGCCGGTCGAGCAGCTCGGCACGGCCCTTCGCCGACGCGGCGTGGTCGTTGAGCAGGCGGGACAGCTCGGCGTCGCCGCCGACGATCCGGGCGAACCGGAACAGGTCGTCCTCCACGCTGTCGAGCTCGCCACGCGTCTCGGCCGCCGACAGCGAGGCGTCGGTGCCGAGGGCCTCGAGCGCCTCGGCCAGGTCGAGCGGACGCGACCAGCGCTGCCGGGCGACGCCCTCGAGCAGGTCGACGGTGCGGCCGGAGACCTTGCCGTCGAAGAGCCGACGGGCCAGACCGGCCCGGTCGTCCGGCCGGGCGCTCGGGTCGGACAGCGCACGGCGCAGCGTCGGCTGCTGGTCGAGGACCCGGGCGACGGCGAACAGCTCGTCGCCGAGCTGGAGCAGCTCGGCGTCGGTGGCCGCGCGCGGGCTGCCCGAGACCTTCTCGCGCGCCTTCTCGAGCAGGCCCGAGGCGCCCCGGGTCCGCTCGGTGAGCAGCTCGCGGACGGCGGCGAGCGCCTCCCGGCTGGAGGCCTCCATCAGCGGCCGCCGTCCCGGGCGGCGACGGTGCTGCCGCCCCGGCCGTCGGACGCCGCCGCCATGCCGTCGAGCTGGTCGAGGAAGCGGTCGACGGTGCCCCGCCGGCGCGCCTCTTCGGCGAGCGACTCGCCGACCACCCGGCCGGCGAGCTCGACGGCCAGGGCGCCGAGCTGACCGCGCAGCTCGTTCACCACGGCCTGGCGGTTGGCCGCCAGCTGCTCCTCGCCGCGGGCGACGATGCGCGCCGACTCCTCCTGCGCCTGGGCCCGCAGCTCCTCGATGATCTGCTGGCCCTCGGCGCGGGCCGCGTCGCGGATCTGCGCCGCCTCGGTGCGCGCCTCGGCGAGCTGGGCGCGGTACTGCTCCAGCGCCGCCTTGGCCTCGACCTGCATGCTCTCGGCCCGCTCGATCCCGCCCTCGATCGCCTCGCGGCGGGCCCGGAAGACCTGCTCGAAGCGCGGCGCGACGAACTTGAACAGCACCAGCAGCACGATGCCGAACGCGATCAGCCCGATGATGATCTCGCCGACCGGCGGGAGCAGCGGGTTGTGTTCCTCCGCAGCGAGGATGCTCATGCTCTCAGTGTCCCTGTCTGGAGTGGACGCCCGTACCGGGAGGTACGGGTCAGATGCCGAAGACGAAGGGGACGACGAAGCCGATCAGGGCGAGCGCCTCGGAGAGGGCGAAGCCGAGGAAGGCGTAGGTACGCGTGAGGCCGGCCGACTCGGGCTGACGGGCGGTCGCCTGGATGTAGGCGGCCCAGACGATGCCCACGCCGATGCCCGGGCCGATGGCGGCGAGGCCGTAGCCGACCGAGCCGATGCTGCCGGTCAGTTCCGCGAGAACGTCCATTGCGGGGTGTTCCTCCTGTGTCGTCGCCCGGCGGAGTCCGGGCGGCTGGCGGGGGTCGTGCGGTGGTGCGGTTCGGGGGTGCGCTGGCTCAGTGCTCGGCTTCGATCGACCCGTTCAGGTACGTGCCCATCAGGACCGTGAAGACGTAGGCCTGCAGGAAGATGACCAGCAGCTCGAAGAAGGTCATGACGATCGCCATCAGCGCCGAGACCGGGCCGAAGATGAACGAGAAGTTGTCGCGGCTGAAGAGGTAGACCGCGCCGAGGGAGAAGACGACCAGCAGCATGTGGCCGGCGAACATGTTCGCGAAGAGCCGGACCGCGAGGGTGAACGGCCGCACGATGAAGTTCTGCAGGATCTCGATCGGCGTGACCAGGATGTACATCGGCTTGGGCACGCCGGGCAGGAACAGGATGTCCTTGAAGTAGCGGCCGGCGCCCTGCTCCCGGATCCCGATGTAGATGTAGAGGACCCAGCAGATCGCGGCCAGCACCAGGGGGAACGCGAACTTCGACATCGGCGAGATCTGCGCGAACGGGATGATCGACAGCATGTTGTTCGCGAGGATGAAGAAGAACAGCGAGGCCAGGAACGGCGCGAACGGCAGGCCCTTCGGCCCGACGACGTCGCGGGCGATCCCGTCGCGGACCAGCGAGTAGCCGCTCTCCCCGACGAACTGCAGCTTGCTCGGGACGATCGACGGCTTGCGCACCGTCGCGACGAGGAAGAGCAGCATCGCGATCGTGGCGATCCACAGCCAGACGGTGATCCGCGTGACCTCGAACGGGATGCCGAGCAGCGTGAACGAGAACAGGGGCTCCGGGTAGAACTCCTCGATACCGGGGGCCTGGAAGCCGTCACCGCCACCGCCCTCGGCGGCGGCGAGCACGTTCCCTAGCGCGAGGGCGCTCGAGGTCACCGTTGTCCCTTCTGCGTCCTGGGCCGGCTCCGTCGTCCGCCCGGGGTCGTGCCCTGCCCGCTCCCGTCGGCCGGGGGCAGGCCTCCGTACCTGGCCACCACCAGGTAGATGGCGACCGAGATGCCGAGGAGGATCCCGACCGGGACGAACACCTTCGTGTCCAGCCACCGGTCGAGCAACCAGCCGACCCCGCCCCACACGGCCATCCCGGAGATCAGCGTCCCGATGACGGCGTAGCCGGTCTCGGCACCACTGCCCTGCCCGGGCGTGACCGCAGGTCGAGGCCGGGGCTCCCCACGAGGGGGAAGGTCCTCGGCCATCGCGGCCGACAGTATCAGCCGGGGATCAGGCGCTCTGTCCCAGCCCGGGAGCGGGGGCCGTCAGTCACCCGTCCGGGGCGGCGCGGGCGGTGGCACGTAGTAGATCTGCCGCGTCCAGACCCAGCGCAGCTGCACGCCGCTCCACAGCAGCGCCCCCACGATCACGCTCCAGGCGAGGGCGAGCCGGTCGAGCCAGCCCTCCTCCGGCAGCGCGTTGAGCACGCCGAAGAGCACGACCGCCTTGACGAAGAACATGCCGAGCGCGGCGGGCAGCGTGAAGGAGTCGTTGATCCGCCCCGCCCACGCGACGACCAGGCCGGACGCGCAGAAGAACGCCGTGACGACGACGGCCCCGGCCAGCACGCCGACGGCGTCGTCCCACCCGGCGAGCAGCCCCACGACGGGCGCGGCCACCGCGGTGACGGCGGCGGCGACGAGGGCGCCCACCCGGAGGAACGACAGGTCCCAGGGGGCGTCGGACCGGGCGGCGGGGGTGGTCACGGGACCACCTGCCGCACGCCGGGCGTCCGCGGTTCCTGCTCGGGAGGGGCGGCCGGCAGCGGAGGCTGCACGGCGGCGGCCCGCGCCGCCCGGGCGGTCGGGTGGTCGGCGCGGCTGCGCTCCTTCTGCGCCAGCAGCTCGGCGGCGCGCGCCTCGCGGGCGGCCCGGCGGGCCCGGGGGCTGAGCACGACGACGACGCCGACGACCAGCAGGACGCCGATCGCCACCAGCAGCTCGGCGCGGCCGCCGGTGATCGACAGCGTCACCGCGCCGAACGACAGCAGCGCGGCCCAGAAGTACATGACCAGCACCGCGCGGCGGTGCGAGTGGCCGATCGAGAGCAACCGGTGGTGCAGGTGCATCTTGTCCGGCGAGAACGGCGACTTGCCCCGCAGGCTCCGGCGGACCACGGCCATGACCAGGTCGACGAACGGGATGAGCAGGATCGCGATCGGCACGAGCAGCGGCAGGGTCAGCGGCAGCAGGCTGGCCGCGGAGTCGAACGACTGGGGGTCCACTCCCCCGGTCGCCGTCACCGCCGCCGCCGAGAGCATCAGGCCGACCAGCATCGAGCCGGAGTCGCCCATGAAGATGCGGGCCGGGCTGAAGTTGTGCGGCAGGAAGCCCAGGCAGGCACCGGCCAGCGTCGCGGTGATGAGCGCAGGGGCGCTCGCGACGTCGTCGTAGCCGACGAGACCGAGGTTGTAGCTGTAGGCGAAGAAGGCCAGCGCCGCGATCGCCGAGACCCCGGCGGCCAGCCCGTCGAGGCCGTCGATGAAGTTCAGCGCGTTCACCGTGAGGACGGTGAGCAGGATCGTCAGCGGCACCCCGACGTCGGGGCCGAGCGACAGGGTGCCGATGTCGGCGACGGGCAGGAACACGAAGGCCAGCTGCACGCCGAGCAGCACCATGACCCCGGCCGCGGCGATCTGGCCGGTGAGCTTCGTGAGGGCGTCCAGGCCGAACTTGTCGTCGAGCACGCCGAGCAGGCAGATCAGGCCGCCGGCGGCGAGGACCGCGGCGGTCTGCGAGTCGTCGAAGGTGCGCTGCAGCGCCGGCAGGCGGGTGGCCACGAGCACGGCCGCCGCGACCCCGAAGTACATGGCCACGCCGCCGCCGCGCGGGGTGGGGATGACGTGCACGTCCCGCTCGCGCGGGGCGGCCATCATCCGCAGCCGGATCGCCACCATCCGCACCACCGGCGTGGCCAGGAAGGTGACCAGGCCGGCGGTGAGCAGGACGACGGCGTACTCGCGCATGGGCGGCGGCGGTCAGCCGGCGTGCTGCGGCTCGGGGTAGGCCGGGTGGGCCGAGACGAGCTCGCGGACGGCGGTGGCCACCTCGGTGGTGCGGCTGCCCTCGGCGTCGCGGATCGCCGTCCCGATGAGCGAGGCGATCTCCTTCATGTCCGTCTCGGTCATGCCCTGGGTGGTGACCGCCGGGCTGCCGACGCGGATGCCGGAGGCGACCGACGCCGGCTGCGGGTCGAACGGGATGGCGTTCTTGTTCAGCACGATGCCGGCGGCGTCGCAGCGGGCCTCGGCGTCGGCGCCGGTCACGCCCGTCTCGCGCAGGTCGAGGAGGGCGAGGTGGGTGTCGGTGCCGCCGGCGACCGGCCGCAGGCCCTCGGCGGCCAGGCCCTCGGTCAGCGCCTGCGCGTTGGCGATGACCTGGCGGGCGTAGGCCTGGTACTCAGGCTGCAGGCACTCCTTGAGGTTCACCGCCTTGGCGGCGACGGCGTGCATGAGCGGGCCGCCCTGCATCATCGGGAACGCGGCCTTGTCGATCGCCTTGGCGTGCTCCTCCTTGCAGACGATCGCGCCGCCGCGCGGGCCGCGCAGCACCTTGTGCGTGGTGAAGGTGACGACGTCGGCGTAGGGCACCGGGCTCGGGATGGCCTTGCCGGCGACCAGGCCGATGAAGTGCGCGGCGTCGACCATCATGATCGCGCCGACCTCGTCGCAGATCTCGCGGAAGGCGGCGAAGTCGATCAGCCGCGGGATCGCGGAGCCACCGCAGATGATCATCTTCGGCCGGTGCTCGCGGGCCAGGTCGCGGACCTGGTCGTAGTCGATGTGCTCGGTCTCGGGGTGCACGCCGTACTGGACGGCGTTGAACCACTTGCCCGAGAACGACACCTTGGCGCCGTGCGTGAGGTGCCCGCCGTGCGGCAGCGCCATCGCCAGCAGGGTGTCCCCGGGCTTGAGGAAGGCGCCGTAGGCGGCCAGGTTGGCGTTGGCGCCGGAGTGCGGCTGCAGGTTGGCGTGGTCGGCGCCGAAGAGCTCCTTGGCGCGGGCGATGCCGATCTCCTCGGCCCGGTCGACGACCTCGCAGCCGCCGTAGTAGCGGCGGCCGGGGTAGCCCTCGGCGTACTTGTTCGACAACGTGCTGCCCAGGGCGGCGAGCACCGCCGGGCTGGTGAAGTTCTCGCTGGCGATGAGCTGCAGGCCGCCGCGGAGGCGGTCGAGCTCGTCGACGACCACGCCGGCGATGTCGGGATCGAAGTCGGCCAGGGCGTCGAAGTCCGGGCCCCAGTAGGGGGTGCTCATCGCGGCGCGCTCCAGAGGCGTCGGGCGGGGGGCTGTCGCACCACGGTATCGCCCGGGCCTGGAACGGAGTGGATCCGTGCCGGTGACCGGCGCGAATCCACTCCGCTCAGTCCGTGATGTCGGGCACGACCTCGCGCAGGCGCTCCACCGGGATGGCGCCGACCCGCAGCACGCGCGGGGTCGGCGCGGTGCAGTCGACGATCGTGCTCGCCGCCGAGCCGGCCCGCGGTCCGCCGTCCAGGACGACGGCGGCGTGCTCGCCGAGCTGGTCGACCGCCTCCTGCGCGGTCGTCGCGGCCGGGCGGCCGGAGCGGTTGGCGCTGGACACCGCGAGCGGGCCGGTGCGCCGCAGCAGGTCGCGGGCGACGTCGTCGTCGGGCAGGCGGACGGCGACCGTGCCCTCCGCGTCGCCGAGGTCCCAGGCGAGCGACGGCGCGTGCTCCACGACGAGGGTCAGCCCGCCGGGCCAGAACGCCTGCGCCAGCTCGTTCGCCACGGGGGGCAGGTGCAGCACCAGCCCGGACAGGGTGGACGCCTCGCCGACCAGCACCGGCACCGGCATGGCCCGGCCGCGGTTCTTCGCCGCGAGCAGGCCGGTGACGGCCCCGGGGCTGAACGCGTCGGCGGCCACGCCGTAGACGGTGTCGGTGGGCAGCAGGACCAGCTTCCCGTCGGCGATCGCGGCGGCCGCGGCGTCGAGGCCGGCAGCCCGGGCGTCGGGATCGGAGCAGTCGAAGACGTCGGCCACGACCGACGATCCTGCCGCACCTACGCTGCGGTCCCGTGCGGTGGGCGGCGCTCGCGGTCGCCGGGCTGCTGGTGCTGCCCGGCTGCGGCGGGGTGCCCGACGTGCTCCAGCCGCCGCGCGGTGGGGGCTTCGACTACCAGCTCGGCGGCGCCTACCCGACCGCGGCCGGGGTCGGCATCGTCGTCCGCGACCGGGAGGATCCGGCCGACCCGGCGCTCTACTCGGTCTGCTACGTCAACGCCTTCCAGACGCAACCGGGCGACACCTCGATCCCCGGGGAGCTGCTGCTCCGCGACGCCGACGGCGACCCGGTCGAGGACCCGGCCTGGCCCGGGGAGTTCCTCCTCGACATCTCCTCCGAGGACGACCGCGAGGCGCTGCTGCAGGTGGTCGGCGGGTGGATCGACGGTTGCGCCGCCCACGGGTTCGAGGCGGTCGAACCGGACAACCTCGACAGCTGGACCCGGTCGGGCGGCCTGCTCGACCGGGCGGACGCCGTGGCGATGGCCCGGCTGCTGGTCGACCGGGCGCACGCCGCCGGCCTGGCCGTCGCGCAGAAGAACGCCGCCGAGCTCGCGGACGACGACCTCGGGTTCGACCTCGCCATCACCGAGGACTGCGCGGCGTTCGACGAGTGCGACGTGTACGCCGCGGCCTACGACGTCGTGCTGGACGTCGAGTACGGGCCCTGCGACGCCGCCCCGGAGCAGGTGCGGGTGCTGCGCCGCGACCTCGCGCTGACCACGCCCGGCACGCCGGGCTACGTGTTCGAGGAGTGCGGCTCCTGAGCGCCCGGCTCAGCCGTCGCCCTCGTCGCCGTCGTCCCCTCCCTCGTCGCCGTTCCCGTTGCCGTTGCCGTTGCCGTTGCCGTTGCCGTTGCCATTCCCGTTCCCGTTGCCATTGCCATTGCCGTTCCCGTTGCCGTTGCCGTTCCCCTCGTCGCCGGCGGGCGGCGCCGGTACGGGCGGGACGGCGTAGGACACCCGCACCGCGTCGCCGGGGGCGAGCGTGCCGGTCGGCTCGACCGCCGTGACCTGCCCGGCGGCGACGTCGGCGGTCTCCACGGGGACGAGCTCCACCGCCAGCCCGCGGGCGATCAGCTCCGCCTGGACCTCCGACACCGGCCGACCCAGGAACTCCTCGGCGGCGACCTCGACCCCTGCCGGGCTCGACGTCGTGCTCGTGGGGGCCTCCTCGGCGTCGGTCGGCGCGGAGCGGCCGGCGAGGACGACGACCACGACGGCGACGGCGATCGCGGCGAGCGCACCCAGCAGGAGCGGGACGACGCGCCGCCGGCGGGCGGGTGCGGCGGCCGGCGGCGTCCCGGGCGAGGTCGGCGGCACCGCGGCGACCGGCAGCACCAGCGTGGGCGCCGGCCCCACCGGGCTGGTCGGCGCGCCGGCGACCAGCCGGTCCACCGCGTCGCGCACCGCGGCGCCGTCCGGGAACCTCTCGGCGGGGTCCTTGGCCATGGCCCGCTCGACGAGCGCGCGGACGGCCGGCGGCACGTCGGCCGGCAGGGGCGGCGGCTCCTCGCGGATGTGCTTGACCGCGACCTGGACCGGGTTGTCGCCGTCGAAGGCGCGCCGCCCGGCCAGGCACTCCCACGCGACCACGGCGAGGGAGTAGACGTCGCTGGCGGCGCTGACCGGCGCACCGGAGGCCTGTTCCGGCGAGAGGTAGTGCGCGGTGCCGAGCACCTGGCCGGTCGCGGTCACCGGGACGCCGGCCGCGGACCGGGCGATCCCGAAGTCGGTGATCTTCACGACGCCGTCCCGCCGGACGAGCAGGTTGGCCGGCTTGACGTCGCGGTGCACGAGGCCGGCGGCGTGCGCCGCGGCGAGGCCGTCCGCGGTCTGGCGGACCAGGTCGAGGGTCCGCTGGACGCCGGGCCGCGGCTGCCGGGCGAGCAGCGCGGCGAGCGACTCCCCCTCGACCAGCTCCATCACGAGGTAGGCCAGCGGCGCGCCGCCCGTGGCGGAGCGCGTCTCGCCGTAGTCGAAGACGGCGGCGATGTGCGGGTGGGTGAGGACGGCGGCGTGCTGCGCCTCGGCCCGGAACCGGGCCAGGAAGGATGCGTCGCCGGCCATGTCGTCACGCAGCAGCTTGACGGCGACCGGGCGGTCGAGGAGCGTGTCGCGGCCGCGCCACACCTGGCCCATCCCGCCACCGGCGATCAGGGCGTGCAGCTCGTAGCGACCGGCGAGCAGCCGGGTTCCCGCTTCCATGCAACCTCCTGGGCCGGGGGGATCAGCCGCGCCGCGCGGTCGTGTACCGCGGCCGGCCGGTCAGGTCGGGGTGGTCCTCGACGTCGGTCCAGCCGCCGTGCGCCCGCACCAGCGCCGGGAGCGCGCCGCCCTGCTGGTCGGCGTGCTCGATGCCCAGCCACCCGCCGGACCTCAGCAGGCGTGCCGCCGTGACCAGCAGGCCCCGGACGACGTCGAGCCCGTCGGGCCCGCCCCACAGCGCCAGCGGCGGGTCGTGGTCGGCGACCTCGCGGGGCACGCGGGCGCCGTCGGGGACGTACGGCGGGTTGGACACCACCAGGTCGACCGTGCCGTCGAGGTCGGCGAGCAGGGTGGGGTCGGTCATGTCGCCGGCCAGCACCTCGACCGTCGAGCCGGATGCGTTGGTCCGGGTCCACTCGATGGCGACCGGGTCGCGCTCGACGGCGACCACCCGGGCGCCGGGGTGCTCGTGGGCGATCGACAGGGCGATCGCGCCGGACCCGGCGCCGAGGTCGACGACCACGGGCGCGGCCGACCCGGCCAGCCGCTCCAGCGCCCAGCCCACCAGCGCCTCGGTCTCGGGCCGGGGCACGAAGACGCCGGGGCCCACGGCCAGCTCGAGGTGGCGGAACGGCGCCCGCCCGGTGAGGTGCTGCAGCGGCACCCGGTCGGCCCGCTGCTCGAGCAGGGCGGCGAACCGGGCCGCGACGTCGTCCGGGACCTCGTCGAGGGTGAGCAGCCCGGTGCGCGTGGTGCCCACCGCGAAGGCGAGCAGCAGCTCGGCGTCGACGCGCGGCGAGGCGACGCCGGCCTCGTCCAGGCGCCGGGCGGCGTCCCCGAGCAGCGTGCGGGTCTTCAGGAGCCGGCCGCCAGCAGCTCGGCGGTGTGCGCGCGGTCGAGCGCGTCGATGACGGCGTCGAGGTCGCCGTCGAGCACCTGGTCGAGGTTGTAGGCCTTGTAGCCGACGCGGTGGTCGGAGATCCGGTTCTCCGGGAAGTTGTAGGTGCGCACCCGCTCGCTGCGGTCGACCGTGCGCACCTGGCTGCGCCGCTGGTCGCTGGCCGCGGCGGCGGCCTCCTCGCGGGCGGCGGCGAGCAGCCGGGAGCGCAGGATGCGCAGCGCCGACTCGCGGTTCTGCAGCTGGCTCTTCTCGTTCTGGCAGCTGACCACGATGCCGGTGGGCAGGTGGGTGATCCGGACGGCGGAGTCGGTGGTGTTCACGCTCTGCCCGCCCGGGCCCGAGGAGCGGAAGACGTCGATGCGCAGGTCGTTCGGGTCGACGGTGACGTCGACCTCCTCGGCCTCGGGCAGCACCAGCACGCCGGCGGCGGAGGTGTGGATCCGGCCCTGCGACTCGGTGACCGGCACCCGCTGCACGCGGTGGACGCCGCCCTCGAACTTCAGCCGCGACCAGATGCCCTCGTCGCCGCGGGCCTTGATCGCGACGCTCACGTCCTTGTAGCCGCCCAGCTCGGCGTCGACGGCGTCGATGACCTCGGCCGACCAGCCTCGCCGCTCGGCGTAGCGCAGGTACATGCGCAGCAGGTCGCCGGCGAACAGGGCCGACTCGGCGCCACCCTCCCCCGCCTTGACCTCGAGGATGACGTCCTTGTCGTCGTCGGGGTCCTTGGGCAGCAGCTGCTCGCGCAGGCGGTCGGACAGCTCGTCGATGCGGCCCTCCAGCGCGGTCGCCTCGGCGGCGAAGGAGGCGTCCTCGGCCGCCAGCTCGCGGGCGGCGGAGAGGTCGTCGCGGGCGCTGTCCAGGGCGCGGGCCGTCTCGACGACCGGCGCGAGCTGGGCGTAGCGCCGGCCCAGGCGGCGGGCGCGGGACTGGTCGGCGTGCACGGCCGGGTCGGCGAGCTCGACCTCCAGCGAGGCGTGCTCGGCGAGCAGCCCGGCCAGCCGGTCGGTGCCGGCCTCGGTGCCGGAGGTCATCTCGGTCGCCTCCCAGTGCGCTTCATCGCGATCAAGCCCGGGTGCTTCATCGCGATGAAGCACCGGTGGACGGGTGCGGACATGGCAACGGCGCCCGTCCCCACCCTCGCGGGGTGGGCACGGGCGCCGTGCGGGTCGCTACTTGCCGGCGCCGGCGGTGCGCTTGCCGAACCGCTTCTCGAAGCGGGCGACGCGGCCACCGGTGTCGAGGATCTTCTGCTTGCCGGTGTAGAAGGGGTGGCAGGCCGAGCAGACCTCGACGGTCAGCTGACCGTTCGGGGCGGTGCTGCGGGTCTGGAACGTGTTGCCACAGCCACAGGTCACGGTGGTGACGTTGTAGGCCGGGTGGATGTCGGGCTTCATGAAGTCGCCTCTTCTGCGAAGTCTGTGTGGTTCACCGGGTCGAACGCGGGCGGACGGCGGTGCATTCCGCCCCCGCCCGGCGGGCTCGGCCGACCAGTATCCCTGATCGTGGTGGGGGGCTGGAACGGCCCCCTTCCAGGGCCCCGGCCCGAGCGCGCGAGGGCCGGGGAGGAAGGGGGTCCTTCTAGTCGTTGCCCGGGCCGAGCGTCGTCTTCTGGATCTGCATGAGGAACTCGACGTTGTTGCGGGTCTTCCGCAGCTTGTCGAGCAGCAGCTCGAGGGCCTGCTGCGGCTCCAGCGCGGAGAGCACCCGCCGCAGCTTGATGAGGATGGCCAGCTCGTCGGGCGACATGAGGATCTCCTCCTTGCGCGTGCCCGACGCGTTGACGTCCACGGCCGGGAAGACCCGCTTGTCCGCCAGCCGGCGGTCGAGCTTGATCTCCGCGTTACCCGTGCCCTTGAACTCCTCGAAGATGACCGTGTCCATGGTGGACCCGGTCTCGACCAGCGCCGAGGCGATGATCGTCAGCGAGCCGCCGTGCTCGATGTTGCGGGCCGCACCCAGGAACCGCTTGGGCGGGTACAGCGCGGTCGAGTCGACACCGCCGGAGAGGATGCGCCCGCTGGCGGGGGCCGCCAGGTTGTAGGCACGGCCCAGGCGGGTGATCGAGTCGAGCAGGACGACGACGTCGTGGCCCATCTCGACCAGGCGCTTGGCCCGCTCGATGGACAGCTCGGCGACCGTGGTGTGGTCCGACGGCGGCCGGTCGAAGGTCGAGGCGATGACCTCGCCCTTCACCGAGCGCTGCATGTCGGTGACCTCCTCGGGCCGCTCGTCGACGAGGACGACCATGAGGTGGCACTCGGGGTTGTTGCGGGTGATCGCGTTGGCGATCGCCTGCAGCACCATCGTCTTGCCGGCCTTCGGCGGCGAGACGATCAGCGCGCGCTGGCCCTTGCCGATCGGCATGACCAGGTCGATGACCCGGGTGGTCAGCTGGTGCGCCTCGGTCTCCAGCCGCAGGCGCTCCTGCGGGTAGAGCGGGGTCAGCTTGTGGAACTCCGGGCGCTGGCGCGCCTGCTCGGGGTCCAGGCCGTTGACCGTGTCGAGGCGGACGAGGGCGTTGTACTTGTCCTTGCGCTCGCCCTCGCGCGGCTGCCGGACGGCGCCGGTGATGGCGTCGCCGCGGCGGAGGCCGTAGCGGCGCACCTGCGACAGCGAGACGTAGACGTCGTTCGGGCCGGTCAGGTAACCGGACGTGCGCACGAAGGCGTAGTTGTCCAGGACGTCGAGGATGCCGGCGACCGGCAGCAGCACGTCGTCGTCGCTGATGGTCGGCTCGGTCTGGTCGAAGCGGTCGCGCCCGCGCCGGTTGCGGTCGCGGTAGCGGCGCCCGCGGCGGCCGCGGCCGCCCTCGAAGTCGTCGTCGTCCTCGTCGCGGTCGTTGCGGCCGCCGTCGCGGTCGGTGCGGTCACCGCGGTCGGTGCGGTTGTCGCTCCGGTTGGCCGGGCGGTCGCCGCGGTCGGGGCCGCGGTTGCCGCCGTCGCGGTTCTCCGTGCGCCCGCCGTCACGGCCACCGTCGCGGCCCTCGGCACGGCCACCGTCGCGGCCCTCGGCTCGGCCACCGTCGCGGTTCTCGGCACGGCCACCGTCGCGGTCGCGGGTGCGCGCCGGACGGTCGCCCTCGACGCGGTCGCCGTCCCGGTTGTCGCGACGGTTCCGGTCGCGGTCACGGGAACGCGCCGGCCGGTCGGCGTCGGTGCGCTCCTCGGCGGGCGTGGCCGTGTCGGCCGGCGCCGCGCTCTCGACGGGCGCGGGGGCCTCGGCGGCGGGCGCCTCGGGGGCGTCCTCGGCGGACGGGGAGCCGGCGGGCCGGCTGGCGCCGCGGCGCCGGCGGGCGGGAGCGCCCGCGGTGTCACCCACGACCGGACCGGAGTTGGCGCCGCCGCTGACCGGGGCCTCCAGCGGCTCGGCCGCGGTGGGGGCGCCGGTGCGCCCGTTCACGGTGCCCTCGGCGGGGGCGGCGGGCGCCGGCACGGAGCCGTTGGCCTCGCTCCCGACCTGGCGGGCGGAGATGGCGGCGACCAGGTCGCCCTTGCGCATCCGGCCGGTGCCGGTGATGCCCAGTTCGGCTGCCAGCTGCTGCAGCTCGGGCAGCAGCATCCCCGACAGCCCGCTGCCGCGGCGACGGGAACGTCCCGCCGTCCCAGAAGCGGCAGGTGCCCCGCTCGAGCCGGGCGCGTCCTGCGCGCCGGTCACGGCGAGGTCGGTGCTTTCACTCACGTACAGGTCCTTCCCTGCGGTGACCTGCGCCCACTGGCGCAGGGGGTGACCCGTCCTCGTCGGCTCCGTCGGGAAGAGGGGACACCGAAGAAGACGGATCTCATGGGTGCGAGGCGGATCAGCGGCGACGGATGGTGTTCGTCTGCAACGCCCCGCGCGAGGCTCGCCCCTGGGGGCGGCTACGTCGTGAGCCTAGACGCGACCCACGGACACGACAACACCGGTCGGTCCCGGCGTGTTCCTCGTTATCAGGACGATACCTCTGCTCCACGAGCGCCCTGCACCGAGAGTACGCGCGCGCCGGTCGGATCGACGTCCAGCGGCAGCGCCTGCCACCCCGTGGGGGTGAGTTCGGTCACCCGGGCGACGGAGGGACGCCGGGCGAGAGCCAGCACGCTCGGGCCGGCGCCGGAGACGACGGCGGCGTGCCCGGCCGCCCGCAGCCGGTCGACGAGCTCGAGCGACGCGGGCATCGCGGCGCCGCGCTGCCGCTGGTGCAGCCGGTCCTCGGTGGCCTCGAGCAGGAACCCCGGCTCCCGCGTCAGCGCGTGCACCAGCAGCGCGGCCCGGCCGGCGTTGAACGCGGCGTCCGCGTGCGGCACGACCTGCGGCAGCAGGCCGCGGGCCACGTGCGTCGACAGGGTGGTGGCCGGCACGAACACGACCGGGGCGATGTCGGGGGCGACGTCGAAGTTGTCGGCGCGGGCGCCGTCCGCCGTCAGCCACGAGAGGGTGGCGCCGCCGAGCAGGCACGCGGCCACGTTGTCGGGGTGCCCCTCGAGCTCGGTGGTGAGCCGCAGGACCGCGTCGCCGTCGACGGTCCCGACGTCGGGGCACAGCGCCCAGGCGGCGTACACGCCGGCGACGACCGCGGCCGCCGAGGAGCCCAGCCCCCGCCCCTGCGGGATCTCGTTGGCGGCCGACAGCCGCAGCCCTCGCGGGGCCCAGCCGAGCTGGTCGCAGGCGGCGCGGAACGCGCGGACCACCATGTGCGACTCGTCGGTGGGCAGCTCGCCGGCGCCGACGCCGGTCACCTCGACCGACAGCCCGCCGTCGGTGACGGTGAACTCCAGGACGTCGTGGAGCGAGAGCGCCAGGCCGGCGCAGTCGAACGCCGGACCCAGGTTCGCGGTGGTCGCGGGCACCCGGACCCGGACGCCGGCCGTCACAGGCCCAGCTGGGCCGCGGCCGCGCCCGCGTCCACCGGGATCGACACCGGGGCGGGCGCGCCGGAGATGGCCCACTCCGGGTCCTTGAGCCCGTTGCCGGTCACGGTGCAGACCACCCGCGAGCCGGCGGGCAGCTCTCCCGCCTGGGCGACCTGCAGCAGCCCGGCGACCGAGGCCGCCGAGGCCGGCTCGACGAACACCGCCTCCTTGCGGGCGAGCAGCCGGTAGGCGGCCAGGATCGCCCGGTCGGTGACCGCGTCGATCCGGCCGCCGGACTCGTCGCGGGCGGCCAGCGCCTTGGTCCAGGACGCCGGGTTGCCGATGCGGATGGCGGTGGCGATCGTCGTCGGCTGCTCGACCACCTGGCCGGTGACGATGGGCGCGGCGCCGGCGGCCTGGAAGCCCCACATCCGCGGCAGCTTCGTCGCCGGCCCGTCGGCGGCGTACTCGCGGTAGCCCTGCCAGTAGGCGGTGATGTTGCCGGCGTTGCCCACCGGCAGGCAGTGGACGTCGGGGGCGTCGCCGAGCACGTCGACGACCTCGAACGAGGCGGTCTTCTGCCCCTCGATCCGGTACTGGTTGACGCTGTTGACCAGGCTGACCGGGTAGTCGATGGCCAGCTTGCTGGCCAGCGCCAGGCAGTCGTCGAAGTTGCCCTGCACCTGCAGCAGCTGGGCGCCGTGGACCAGCGCCTGGGCGAGCTTGCCGGTGGCGATCTTGCCCTGCGGCACGAGGACGGCGCAGACCAGGCCGGCGCGCGCGGCGTAGGCGGCGGCGCTGGCGCTGGTGTTGCCGGTCGAGGCGCAGATGACCGCCTGCGACCCCTCCTCGACGGCCTTGGTGATGGCCATCGTCATGCCGCGGTCCTTGAAGGAGCCGGTCGGGTTGGCGCCCTCCACCTTGAGGTAGACCTCGCAGCCGGTCAGCCGGGAGATCTCGGGCGCGGGCACCAGCGGGGTCGCGCCCTCCTGCAGCGTCACCACCGGGGTGGTGTCGCTGACCGGCAGCCGGGAGCGGTAGGCCTCGATCAGCCCCGGCCAGAACGGCGAGACGGTCCTCGGAACGGTCACGACAACTCCTCGCTGACGCTCGTCGTCGTCACGCCCGACGGTGCTCTGCCCCCGCGGAACCTCGCGCGCCCGGTCACGTCAGGCCCTCCACCCGCAGCACGCTGGTCACCCCGCGGACCGCGGGCATCCCCTGCAGCGCGGCGACCGTCGCCGACAGGGCGGCGTCCGGGGCGCTGTGGGTGACGATCACGAGCGTGGCGGCGTCACCGTGCCCGTCCTGGCGGACGGTCGCGATGCTGACCCCCTGCTCGGCGAACTCGTGCGCGACCGCCGCGAGCACACCCGGGCGGTCGGCGACGTCGAGGCTCACGTGGTAGCGGGTCGGGGTCTCGGCGATCGGCCGCGCGGGCAGCCCCGCGTAGGAGGTGACGGCCGGGCCGGGCGCACCGGCCAGCCGGTTGCGCGCCACCGCGACCAGGTCGCCGAGGACGGCGCTGGCCGTGGGCTCACCGCCGGCGCCCTGCCCGTAGAACATCAGCTGCCCGGCCGCCTCGGCCTCGACGTACACGGCGTTGAACGCGCCGTTGACCCCGGCCAGCGGGTGCGAGGTCGGGATCATCGCCGGGTGCACGCGGACGGCCACCGAGTCGCCGTCCTCCCCCGCCACCCGCTCGCAGATGGCCAGCAGCTTGACCACGCAGCCGATCTCGGCGGCCCGCGCGACGTCGGTCGCGGTCACCGCCGAGATGCCCTCGCGGTAGACGTCGGTGCCGGAGACCGGGGTGTGGAACGCCAGCGAGGCGAGGATCGCGGCCTTGGAGGCGGCGTCGAAGCCGTCGACGTCGGCGGTGGGGTCGGCCTCGGCGTACCCGAGCTCGGTGGCCTCGGCCAGCGCCTCGGTGAAACCGGCGCCGGTCTCGGCCATGCGGGAGAGGATGTAGTTCGTCGTCCCGTTGACGATGCCGACGACGCGCCGCAGCTGGTCGCCCGCCAGCGACTCGCGCAGCGGACGCAGCAGCGGGATCGCGCCGGCGACGGCGGCCTCGTAGTACAGGTCGACGCCGGCCTTGGCCGCGGCGGCGTGCAGCGCGACGCCGTCCTCGGCCAGCAGCGCCTTGTTGGCGCTCACCACGGGCTTGCCGGCCTCGAAGGCGGCCAGCAGCAGGGTGCGCGCCGGCTCGATGCCGCCGATGACCTCGACGACGAGGTCGACGTCGTCGCGGGTGACCAGCGCCTCGGCGTCGGTGGTGAGCAGCTCCGCCGGGACGTCGGGGTGGTGGTCGGGACGGCGGACGGCGACCCCCACCACCTCGACCCGGCGGCCGATGCGGGCGGCGAGGTCCTCCCCCTGCTCCGCGATCAGCCGCAGCACCGCCGAGCCGACGGTGCCGCAGCCCAGCAGCGCGACGCGCAGCGCCGGCGTCACGACCGCACCACCGCGTGCTCGGGCGCCGGCTGGGAGGGGGCGGGGGTGGGCGCGGGCACGTCGGCCAGGACCGCGTCGAGGGCGAACACGTCGGACAGTGTCTGACGCCGCACCACCTCGGTGGCAGTGCCGTTGCGCACAGCCACCACCGGGGGCTTGAGCAGGTAGTTGTAGTTGCTCGCCATCGACCAGCAGTAGGCGCCCGTGGCGGCGACCGCCAGCAGGTCGCCGGGCTGCACGTCGGAGGGCAGCCACAGGTCGCGGACCAGGATGTCGCCGCTCTCGCAGTGCTTGCCCACCACCCGGCACAGCGCGGGCGGGGCGTCGGAGGTGCGGTTGGCCAGCACGCAGGTGTAGGCCGCGTCGTAGAGGGCGGTGCGGATGTTGTCGCTCATCCCGCCGTCGACGGAGACGTAGTTGCGCACCAGCGGCGCACCCGGCGTGCCGCTGGCCCCGAGCCGGACCGGCTTGATCGTGCCGATCTCGTACAGGGTGACGGTGCCCGGCCCGGCGATGGCCCGCCCGGGCTCGACGGCCAGCCGCGGGACCGGCTGGTCCAGCGCCGCGCACTCGGCGGCCACGACGGCGCGCAGCCTCGCCGCGACGTCGTGCGGGCTCACCGGGTCGTCGTCGGAGAGGTAGGCGATGCCGAACCCGCCGCCGAGGTTGAGCTCGCCGAGCGCCTCGCCGGTGGCCTGGCGGACCTGCCCGAGCAGGCCGACGACGCGGTGCGCGGCGGCCTCGAACCCGGCGGTGTCGAAGATCTGCGAGCCGATGTGGCTGTGCAGGCCGGCGAGGTGCAGCGCCGGCTCGCGGATCACCCGGACCGCGGCGGTCAGCGCGTCGCCGGTGGCCAGCGAGAAGCCGAACTTCTGGTCCTCGTGCGCGGTGGCGATGAACTCGTGGGTGTGCGCCTCGATGCCGACGGTGGCCCGGACGAGGACGGCGACCGGAGCGCCCCCGGCGGCCACGCGCGCGGCGGCCAGCGGGACCAGCCGCTCGATCTCGTCGAAGGAGTCGAGCACGATCCGGCCGATCCCGGCCTCGACGGCCATGCGCAGCTCGAGCAGCGACTTGTTGTTGCCGTGCAGCGCGATCCGCGCGGCCGGGAAGCCGGCCGCCAGCGCCAGGGCCAGCTCGTTGCCGGAGCAGGCGTCGAGGTGCAGCCCGTCCTCGGCGATCCAGCGGGCCACCTGCCCGCACAGGAACGCCTTGGAGGCGTAGTGGACGTCGGCGCCGTCGAAGGCCGCGGCGAAGTCGGCGGCCCGGCCGCGGAAGTCGGACTCGTCGAGCACGAACAGCGGGGTGCCGTGCTCGCGGGCCAGCTCGGTCACCGGCCGGCCGCCGAGGTGCAGCTCGCCGTCGACCCGCTCGGCCGTGCGCGGCCACACATGCGGGTCGACCACGCCGAGGTCGGCCGGCGGCGGACCGGCCGGCGTGGGCTGCTGCAGGTTCCCGTGCAGGGGACCCGCAGGGTGCGCCCTCACATCCGCTCCGGCGCGGAGACGCCGAGGACGCCCAGCCCGTTGCGCAGCACGACCGCGGTGGCGGCGCAGAGCCACAGCCGCGCGGTGTTCAGCGGGCCCACCTCCTCGTCGCCGCGGGGCAGCACCCGGCAGTTGTCGTAGAAGCGGTGGTAGGTGCCGGCCAGCTCCTCGAGGTAGCGGGCGACGCGGTGCGGCGCCCGCAGCTCGGCCGCGGTGGAGAGCACCCGCGGGAACTCGCCGATCGCCCGCAGCAGGTCGCCCTCCCGCGGGTGCGACAGCTGCGCGGTGTCGACGGCGCCGGCCTCGCCCAGCGGCAGCCCCAGATCGGCGGCGTTGCGCAGCACCGAGGCGATCCGGGCGTGCGCGTACTGCACGTAGAAAACCGGGTTGTCGCTGGTCTGCCGGCTCCACAGGTCGATGTCGATGTCGATCTGCTGGTCGACCGAGGCCCGGGCCAGCGCGTACCGCGCGGCGTCGACGCCGATCGCGTCGACGAGGTCGGACAGCAGCACGATCGTACCGGCCCGCTTGCTCATGCGGACGGGCTCGCCGCCGCGGAGCAGGTTGACGAGCTGGCCGATGAGGATCTCGAGGTTCTGCGCCGGGTCGTCCCCGGTGGCGGCGACCAGGGCCTTGTAGCGCCCGACGTAGCCGGAGTGGTCGGCGCCGAGCATGATCACGGCCTTGTCGAAGCCCCGCGCCCGCTTGTCGAGGTAGTAGGCGCAGTCGGAGGCGAAGTACGTCGTCTCGCCGTCGGCCTTGACGAGGACGCGGTCCTTGTCGTCGCCGAAGTCGGTCGTGCGCAGCCACACCGCGCCGTCGGCCTCGTAGACGTGCCCCTGCTCCCGCAGCCGGGCGATGGCCTTGTCCACCGCGCCGGTCTCGTAGAGCGACTTCTCGCTGAACCACACGTCGAAGACGACGCCGAAGTCCACCATCGACCGGCGGATCTCGTCGAGCATCAGCGCGACGCCGCGGTCGCGGAAGACCTGCACCTGCTCGGCCTCGTCGCGGGCGAGCAGGTCGGGCACCTCGGCCACCACGGAGGCCGCGATGTCGGCGATGTAGGTGCCGCCGTAGCCGTCCTCGGGCACCGGCCGGCCGTTGGCCGCGGCCTGCAGGCTGCGCGCGAACCGGTCGATCTGGGCGCCCGCGTCGTTGATGTAGTACTCGCGGGTCACCGCGGCCCCGCTGGCCTCGAGCAGCCGGCCGATCGCGTCGCCGACCGCCGCCCACCGGCTGCCGCCGATGTGCACCGGCCCGGTCGGGTTGGCCGAGACGAACTCCAGGTTCAGCCGCTGCCCGGCGAGGACGTCGGTGCGGCCGTAGGCCTCCCCCGCCGTCACGGCCCGGACGGCGATCTGGCCCAGGGCGTCCTTGGCCAGCACCAGGTTGAGGAAGCCGGGGCCGGCGATGTCGACCGACGCGATGCCGTCGTGCGCCCGCAGCTCGGCGGCCAGCGCCTCGGCCACCTCGCGGGGCGGGCGGCCGGCGGCCTTCGCCAGGCGCAGGGCCACGTTGGTGGCGTAGTCGCCGTGCTCGGGGTTCTTCGGGCGCTCGACGAGGACGTCGTCGGGGACCTCGACCGACAGCGCGCCTCGGTCGACGGCCGCGGCCACGGCGGTCCGGACGACGTCGCGCAGCTGCTCGGGTGTCACCGGTCGAGCGTACTGAGCGGCCGTCCGGCCCCGGCCGCCGTGTGTCGGACGTCCCGGGCCGGAGGTCCTGCGGTTCCGCGGTCCGCACAGCATGCCGACCTAGACTCCCGCGCGGATGGAGGGCCTCTGCGCCCGACGACAGCGGCGCGACCGCGCCCAGCACGAGGAGTGGCCTTGGCCAAGGACCGCAAGCCCGACAACGCCCGCGCGACGCGCGGCGAGACCCGCGGGGGGTCGAGCCGGTCCGGCAGCTCGAGCGGCTCCCGGCCAGCGGGCGCCGGCAGCGGCACCGCGCGCAAGGGCGGCCGCACCCGGCCGCCGACGCAGGTCGTCACGGCGCAGCGCAAGCCCTGGGGCCTCATCGCCGCGGCGGTCGCCGTCGTCCTCTTCGCCGCCGCGGTCATCACCTACGCGACCATCCGGGTGAACGAGGCCAACGAGGGCCGCGTGACGTCGATCGACGAGATCGAGGGCGTGCAGGCCTTCGAGTACGCGGCCGGCCAGCAGCACGTCACCACCCCGGTCGAGTACACCGAGTCCCCGCCGGTCGGCGGGCCGCACGACGGCGTCTGGGCCGACTGCACCGGGACCGTCTACACCGTCGACGTCCGCCACGAGAACGCGGTGCACAGCCTCGAGCACGGCGCCGTCTGGATCACCTACAACCCCGACCTGGTCAGCCAGGACGACATCGACCGGCTGGCCGAGCTGGTCGACGGCGAGGCCGGCCGCATGCTGTCGCCGTACGCCGGCCTGGACACCGCCGTCAGCCTCCAGTCGTGGAACCACCAGCTGAAGGTCGACTCAGCCACCGACGAGCGCGTCGAGCAGTTCGCCGACCTGATGACCTTCAACTCCGAGGTCGACAACGCCTACCCGGAGATCGGCGCCAGCTGCGAGAACCCGCAGTTCGCGGCCAGCCCGCTGGTCGCCGGCCAGGAGAGCGCGCCGGTGGGGTCCAGCGACATGGCGACCACGCCGACCGCCGAGAGCAGCAGCGGCACCCCCTGAGATGACGATGACCGCCGAGCCGACCGAGACCGCCGAGCAGCCCCCCGCCGCCGCGCCGGGGCGCAGTCCCCTGCGGACCGCCCTGCTGGCGGTGATCGGCGTCGCGCTGCTGCTGCTCGGCGCCGGCGGCGCGGTCGCGCTCGGCGTCGGCCGCGACGAGCCGCCGACGGCCGACTCCGTGGAGGCGGGCTTCGCGCGCGACATGTCCCGCCACCACCTGCAGGGCGTGGAGATGGCCAACCTCGCGCTGAGCCGGACGTCCGACCCGGAGGTCCGGCAGCTGGCCTTCGACATCTCGTCCACCCAGACCAACCAGGCCGGCCGCATGCAGGGCTGGCTGTCGCTGTGGGGTCTGTCGCAGAACGGCGACCAGCCCATGGCCTGGATGGGCGCGTCCGGGCACGACCACGACGCCGCGGACGGCGGTCTCATGCCCGGCATGGCCACCGAGGAGGAGCTGCGCGAGCTCGGGTCGCTCACCGGGACGGCGTTCGACGTCCGCTTCCTGCAGCTGATGATCCGGCACCACCAGGGCGGCTTCGAGATGGCCGAGCACGCCGCGGAGCACGCCGAGGTGCGGGCCGTCAGCACGCTGGCCGGCCGGATCGCCGACACGCAGGACGCCGAGACGACGACGATGGCGGCCATGCTCACCGCGCGCGGCGGCAACCCGCTGCCGGCACCGTGACGGGCGCGCGCAGGTCGGTCCGGGGCGGCTGGTAACTTCTCCCCTGCCCCACCGACACGAGCCCCCGTAGCTCAGGGGATAGAGCACCGCCCTCCGGAGGCGGGTGCGCAGGTTCGAATCCTGCCGGGGGCACACACCACCACCGTCAGCCCGCCGGGAGCGGGCAGACGCCGGCCCCCTCGACCACGGCGCTCCCGGGCAGCCCGTCGTACGAGCCCCAGCCCTCGCCGTCCGCGCGCACGAGGGCGTCCCGGCGGGTCGGGCGCGAAGCCGGTTCCCGACCAGGCAGTCGCGCACCGCGAGGAACTCGTCGTGCAGCTCGGCCGCGCGGCGTCCCGACCGCCCGCGGCGGTGCTCGAGGACGAACTCCGTCAAGTCGTCGTCCTCCGCCACGTCCCCTCACCACGGCACGGCTCCCCCGGCCAGCAGGACGCCGGCCGTGCAGATCATGACCCCCGCGGCCACCAGCACCCGCTCCCACCAGCCGAGCGGTCCGAAGTCGGGGGGCGGCGGGGGCCGGTGGGCGCGGCGCACACCGGTGAGACACGGGACCCCGCACGCCGCCCCTGGCTGGACACCGAAGTGCAACCGTGGTTGCATCGGCGCCGTGACGACGGCGGCTCCCGGCGAGTGGGTGCTCCTGGCCTACCGCCTCCCCCGCGAGCCGTCCGGGCCGCGGACGACGCTGTGGCGGCGGCTCCGGCGGCTCGGGGTGGCCCAGCTCGCCGACGGCCTGGTGGCCCTGCCCGCCGACGCGCGCACGCGCGAGCAGCTGGAGTGGCTGGCCGGCGACGTCGTCGAGGGCGACGGGACCGCCGACGTCTGGCTCGCCCGGCCGACGTCGGAGGCGCAGGAGCGCCGGCTGGCCGCCGGGATGGCCGCGGCCCGGGCGGCGGAGTACGGGTCGCTGGCGCAGGAGTGCCGCGAGGCGCTGCACGCCGACCCGGCGGAGCGCCGCCGCGCGCTGCGCCGCCTGCGCGGCGAGTGGCGGGCGATCGACAAGCGCGACTTCTTCCCGCCGGCCGAGCGGGACACCGCCGCGGCGGCGCTGCGCGAGCTCGCCGACGCGGTGGCCGCCGCGGAGACGGCGGTGGCGCGGTGAGGTGGGCGACCCGGGCCGGCGTGCACATCGACCGCGCCGCGTGCGCCTGGCTGATCCGGCGCTTCCTCGACCCCGAGGCGGAGTTCGTGTTCGTCTCCGACCCCGCCCAGGTGCCCGCCGACGCCACGCCGTTCGACATGCGCGGCGCCGAGCTGGGCCACTCCGGCGGCGACTGCTCCTTCGAGACGATCCTCCGGCGCCACGGGATCACCGACCCGGTGCTCTGGCGGATCGCCGAGATCGTGCACGAGGCCGACCTGGACGACGAGCGCTTCGACGCCCCCGAGGCCCGTGGACTGGACGTCGTCCTGCGCGGGCTGTCGATGACCGGCACCGACGGGCGCACCCTCGCCGTCTCCGGGCCGCTCTTCGACGGCCTCTACGAGTTCCACCGCCGCCGCCTGCTGCTCGGCCGCGAACCGGCCTGACCCGGAGGACGCATGGACCCCGACACCCGCCCGGCGCAGCAGACCGGGGTGCCGTTCGGCACCGCGGTGCGGGCCTGGTTCCTGATCTCGCTGCAGACCTTCGGCGGTCCGGCCGGCCAGATCGCGGTCATGCAGCGCACCCTGGTCGACGAGCGGCGGTGGATCGGCCAGCGCCGGTTCCTGCACGCCCTCAACTACTGCACGCTGCTGCCGGGGCCCGAGGCGCAGCAGCTGGCCACCTACGTCGGCTGGCTGCTGCACGGCACCCGCGGCGGCCTGGTCGCCGGCGGCCTGTTCGTCCTCCCCGGCGTGGTCGCCCTGCTGGTGCTCTCGGCGGTCTACGTCGCCTTCGGCACCACGACCGCCGTCACCGCGCTGTTCACCGGCCTCGCCGCCGCGGTGCTCGCCATCGTGGTCCAGGCCGTCGTCCGGGTCGCGAAGAAGGCGCTGGACAGCCCGGCGCTGGTCGCGATCGCCGTGGCCTCGTTCCTCGCCCTCGCGCTCTTCGCCGTCCCGTTCCCCGTGGTGGTGGCGGTCGCCGGGCTCGCCGGCTGGGCCCTCGGCCGGTGGCGGCCGGCCGCGCTGCCGCAGAAGCGTGCGGCGGAGGGCCCGGACGCCGGCCCGCCGCCGGTGGTCTCCGACGACGTGCTGCACCACGAGACCCCCAGCGCCCGCCGCACCCTGCGGGTGCTGGTCGTCGGGCTGCTCGTCTGGGGGCTGCCGGTCGCGGCGGTCGCCCTGCTCACCGGTGCCGGCAGCGTGTTCACCGAGCAGGGCCTGTTCTTCTCCGGCGCGGCGGTGGTCACGTTCGGCGGCGCCTACGCGGTGCTCGCCTACGTCGCCCAGCAGGCGGTGCAGGTCTACGGCTGGCTCTCCCCCGGCGAGATGGTGCGCGGCCTGGCGCTGGCCGAGACCACGCCCGGTCCGCTGATCATGGTCGTGCAGTTCGTCGCGTTCCTCGGCGCCTACCGCGCACCGGGCGACCTGGACCCGTGGGTCGCGGCCGTCCTGGCCTCGCTGCTGGTCACGTGGGTGACCTTCGTGCCGAGCTTCCTGTTCGTGCTGCTCGGCGCCCCGTACATGGAGCGGCTTCGTGGGAACCGGTCGCTGTCGGCGGCGCTGTCGGGCATCACCGCGGCGGTCGTCGGGGTCATCGCGAACCTCGGCGTCTACTTCGCCGTCCACACGCTGTTCTCCGAGACCGTGGCCGTCGACGGCGGTCCGTTCGCGCTGGAGCTGCCCGATCCGACCACGCTGAGGTGGGTGCCCCTCGCCATCGCCCTGGTGGCCGCGGCGCTGCTGTTCCGGGTGCGGTGGTCGGTGCTGCGCACCCTGGGCGTCTGCGCCGTCCTCGGGCTCGCCGCCGGGCTGGCCGGGCTGCCCCTGTCCTAGCGTGCCCTAGCGTTCGCGGGCATGTCGCACCCCCTCGCCGTCACCGGCGCGACCGGCCGGCTGGGCGGGCGGATCGCCCGCCGCCTCGCCGACGCCGGCCTGCCCCAGCGCCTCCTCGCCCGCGACCCGGCCCGCGCCCCGCAGCTGCCCGGCGCCGAGGCCGTCCGGGCGGCGTACGCCGACGCCGACGCCGTGCGCACCGCCCTGGCCGGCCTGCCGACCGTGCTCATGGTGTCGGCCGCCGAGACCCCCGACCGCGTCGACCAGCACCGCACCTTCGTCGACGCCGCCGCGGCGGCCGGTGTCGAGCACCTCGTCTACGTCTCCCTCGTCGGCGCGGCGCCGGACGCGACGTTCACCCTGGCCCGCGACCACTGGGCCACCGAGCAGCACGTCCGGGCCTCCGGCCTGCGGTTCACGTTCCTGCGCGACAACCTCTACTCCGACTTCTTCCCGCAGATGATCGGGGACGACGGCGTGCTGCGCGGCCCGGCCGGCGAGGGCCGCGTCGCCGCGGTCGCGCAGGACGACATCGCCGACGTCGCCGCGGCCGTGCTGCGCGATCCCGCCCCGCACGCCGGCCGCACCTACGACCTCACCGGGCCCGAGGCCCTGACGCTCGCCGAGGTCGCCGAGGTGCTCGGCCGCGTCACCGGGCGGGAGGTGCGCTACGTCCCGGAGACGGTCGAGGAGGCCTACGCCTCGCGCGCCTCCTACGGGGCGCCGGACTGGCAGGTGGACGCCTGGGTGTCGACCTACACCGCGATCGCCGCCGGCGAGCTGGCCGGCGTCAGCACCGCCGTCCCCGACCTCACCGGGCACCCCGCCCGCACGCTCGAGCAGGTGGCCCGCGCCGCGACGTTGTGATCGGCGTCCGCCCTGGGTATGGGCGGGGTCGCCGCTGAACACCAGGAGGCCGACGATGTCCATCCAGTCCAGCTCCGAGGGCGTCCCGCCCGTCGCCGCCGGCGACGCGCAGGACGACATGATCGACCGCACGACCGAGGACGGCCAGACCGTCGGCGCCGCCGACGCCGCCGAGGACGCCCGGCGGGCGGGCGCCGACCGCGACACCCCGCTGCGGGACACCGTCGAGGAGGGCGCGCTCGACGCCGGCGCGGACGCCGAGCGCGCCACCGACGGCGGCGAGGCGGTGGGCGCGGCAGACGCCGAGGCCGACCGCCTGGCCGCCGGCGCCGACGCCGACGATCGAGGGTGACCGACGTCGTCCTGTTCCACCACGCCCGAGGGCTGACCGACGGCGTCCGCCGGTTCGCCGGGCGGCTGTCCGCCGGCGGCCACCGGGTCACCGTCCCCGACCTGTTCGACGGGGCGACCTTCGGCTCGATCGACGAGGGCGTCGCGCACGCGCAGGAGATCGGGGTCGGCACGGTGCTGGAGCGCGGGGCCGCGGCCGTGGCCGACCTGCCGCCCGAGACCGTCTACGCCGGCCTGTCGCTCGGCGTCCTGCCGGCCCAGCGGCTCGCGCAGGAGCGGGCCGGCGCCCTCGGCGCGCTGCTGCTGTTCTCGGCCGTGCCGGCCGAGGAGTTCGGGTCGTGGCCCGACGGTGTCGCGCTGCAGCTGCACCTCGTGGACGACGACCCGTGGAGCGAGGAGGACCGCCCCGCCGCCGAGGAGCTGGCCCGCACCGTGCCCGGCGCCGAGCTCTTCCGCTACCCCGGCACCGGCCACCTGGTCTGCGACGACGGCCTCGACGACCACGACCCCGCGGCGACGGAGCTCATCGTCGAGCGCTCGCTCGCCTTCCTCGACCGGTGCGGTCGCGCCCGTGGTGCCGGGCTACCGTCCGGGGCGTGACGACGACGGAGCCGCGGATCCAGCGGGCGCAGGCGGGCGGGCTCGAGCTCGCCTTCGAGACGTTCGGGGACCGCTCGGACCCACCGGTGCTGCTGGTGATGGGCCTGGCCACGCAGATGATCGGGTGGCCGGACGAGTTCTGCCGCGGCCTGGCCGACCGCGGGCTGTTCGTCGTCCGCTTCGACAACCGCGACATCGGCCTGTCCACCCACCTCGACGACCGCGGGGTGCCCGACCTCGGCGCCGTGCTCGGCGGCGACCGGTCGACGGTCCCGTACGCGCTGGCCGACCTCGCCGACGACACCGTCGGGCTGCTCGACGCGCTCGGCCTGGACAGCGCGCACGTGGTCGGCGCCTCGATGGGCGGCATGATCGCCCAGCTCGTCGCCATCCGGCACCCGGCGCGGGTGCGCAGCCTGACCTCGATCATGTCGACGACCGGCGACCCCGCGGTGGGGACGCCGTCGGAGGCGGGCATGGGTGTGCTGTTCGCACCGCCGGCCACCGACCGGGACAGCGCCGCCCAGCGCGCGGTCGACACCTACCGGGTCATCGGCTCGCCCGGCTTCGAGCTCGACGAGGCGGCCGTCCGCGAGCGCGCCGGGCTCTCCTACGACCGCCGGTACAACCCGGCCGGCGTCGCCCGCCAGCTCGCCGCCATCCTGAGCACGCCCGACCGCACCGCCGACCTGGCCGCGGTGGGCGTGCCCGCGCTGGTCGTGCACGGCGCGCAGGACGCCCTGGTCGACGTCAGCGGCGGGCGGGCCACCGCCGCGGCGATCCCCGGCGCCGAGCTGCTCGTGGTCGACGGGATGGGCCACGACCTGCCCCGCGCCGTCTGGCCGGAGCTGACCGACCGGATCGCCGCGCTGGTGCAGCGGGCCGAGCGGGTCTGACGGGTCACTCGGGGAGCAGCGGGGCGTAGGCGAACCAGACCTCGTCGAGCTCCTGGGCGGTGTGCCCGCCCTCCCAGTCGGCGTAGACGGCGAACAGGTCGAGCTCGCCGTCCCAGAAGGTCAGGAACAGCCACGGGGTCGCCGAGGCGGCCGGGCTGCGGAACAGCCCGCCCTCCTCCTCGCCGGACGGCCCCGTCCAGGTCCGGTTGCCCGGCTCGGCGATGTCGCGGATCTCCTCCACCCGCGCGTCCTGGGCCGCCACGTCGGGGAACTGGAGGACCTCGACGTAGAGCCCGTTGGGGTACTCGCAGAAGACGAAGGCCTCGAGCGTGTCCACGGTGTTGATCTCGCAGGTGGCGCCCATCCAGGCCGCCGCGCCCGGCTTGGGCCCCACCAGGTCGGGGAAGGCCTGCCCGATCGCCCACGCCTCCTCCCACGGACCCGGGGCGAAGACCTCCTGCTCCGTCACCGTCGACCGGCCGGCGCCGTCGTCGTCCAGCGCGACCACCCCGTACACGTGGTCACCGTTCTCGGGGACCACGTCGGTGAAGGTGGTCTCGGCGACGTCGGCGGCCACCACCTCGCCGTCGCGGAGCACCTCGTACCGCTCCGCACCGTCGACCGCCCGCCAGCTGACGACGACGTCGGGGCCCTCGACCGTCAGCGTCACCGCGGCCGGGGCGTCGAGCGGGGTGACGAACGGGTCGGCGGCCACGGACTCCGACCGGTCGCCGTCCTCGCCGACGGCGACGACGGAGTAGCGCACCTCCGTCGCCCCCGGGGCCTCGGGATCGGGCCAGCTGGTCTCGGTGGTCGTGCCCAGCAGGTCGGCGTCGCGGTAGACCTCGTAGCTCTCGGCGCGGGGCGCGGCCTCCCAGCTCACCACGACCCGGCCGTCGTCGTCGGCGTCCACCGCGACGGCGCCGGGCTCGCCGACACCGCGCAGGAGCAGGAAGACGACGACACCGGCCGCGACGACGAGGGCCAGCCCGGCCGCACCGAGGGTCCACCAGAGGCCCTTCCGGCTCGTCCCCCCGCCGCCACCCGGTGTGCCGAGCGACCCCCAGGACCGCGCCGGCTGCTGCCAGGCCGGCTGCTGCTGCCAGGCGGGCGGCTGCGGTGGCGCCTGCTGCCAGGGCGGCGGGTCCGGCGCCGCCGGCGGGACCCCCCACCCGGGCTGCTGACCACCCCAGGGCTGCCCGGGCGGCCAGCCCTGACCGGCGTACGGATCGCTCACGCCGCGCTCCCGCTCGCTCGAGGCCCGCACCGGGCCGACGGCGGTCACGCTATGTCACCGGGACCGCCGGCGGCAGCGTCGTCGGTCCCGCTGTCACCCGTCCGGGCGCAGCGGTCAGCTGGTGAGCAGACCGCCCTCCACCGGCAGCGTCGTCCCGGTGACGTACCCACCGGCGTCGCTCACCAGGAACAGCAGCGCCGCGGCCAGCTCGTCGGGCTCGCCGGGGCGGCCCACCAGCACGCGGGGCAGCTGCGAGTCGAGGTAGCCGGGCTGGTAGCTGTCGGTCATCTCGGAGGCGAAGAAGCCGGGGGCCAGCGCGTTCACCCGGATGCCCCTGCGGCCGGTCCACTGCTGGGCCAGGTCGCGGGTCAGGCCGATCAGGCCGGCCTTGCTGGCCGCGTAGGCCGCCTGCGGGAGCCCGGCGGTGGTCAGGCCCAGGATGCTGGAGATGTTGACGATCGAGCTGCCGGGCTGCATGACCCGGCCGCAGGCCTGCGCCATCCAGTAGCAGCCGTTGAGGTTGACGTCGATGACCTGCCGGAACTGCTCCGGGGTCTCCCGGGTCGCCGGGACGGCGGTGCCGACCCCGGCGTTGTTGACCAGGATGTCGACCTTGCCGAACTCGGCCATCGCCGCGTCGACCAGCGCCTGGCAGTCCTCGGGCACCGACACGTCGGTGCGCACGGTGAGCGCCCGGCGGCCGGCCTCCTCGACCAGGCTGCGGGCGTGCCCCAGCCGGTCCTCGCGGCGGGCGGCCAGGACGACGTCGGCCCCCGCCTCGGCCAGCGCCCGGGCGAAGTCGACGCCGAGGCCGGAGGACGCCCCCGTCACGATCGCCACCCGGCCGTCGAGCCGGAACAGGTCCAGGATCGTGCGGTCCCTCACGGAAGGTCCCCTCTCGTCGCGTGCCGTCGACCTGACGGTAGGTCAGGTGTTGCACAGGTCACCCGGCGGGTAGACCGCGCACCCGGCGTGCTCGAGGGGGAGAGATCGATGGGCAACCTGGCGCACAACCTGCTCGACACCGCGGAGCGGCACGGGGACCGGCCCGCGCTGCGCATGGACGACGCCGTGCTGACCTACGCCGAGTTCCGCGACGCCGCCGCCCGCGTGGCCGCGTTCCTCGCGCAGCGCGGCATCGAGCCCGGTGACCGGGTGGGCATGGTGCTGCCCAACGTCGTCGCGTTCCCGGTGCTGTTCTACGGCGCGCAGCTGGCCGGCGCCGCCGTCGTCCCGATGAACCCGCTGCTCAAGGCGCGCGAGGTCGAGTACTACCTGCGCGACTCCGGCGCCCGCCTGGTGCTGGCCGCCGAGCAGGTCGCGCAGGCGGCGACCGAGGCCGCGGCCACCGTCGGCATCGAGGCCATCGCCGTCGACCCCGTGCTGCCCGAGCAGGCGATGGCACCCGACGGGCTCCCCGAGGCCGTCGAGCGGGCCGACGACGACCCGGCGGTGATCCTCTACACGTCGGGGACCACCGGGCCCCCGAAGGGCGCGGAGCTGACCCACGCCGGGCTGCGCAGCAACGCGCGCACCACCACCGAGACGCTGCTCGAGGCCGGTCCGGACGACGTGATCATGGGTTGCCTGCCGCTGTTCCACGTCTTCGGCCTGACCTGCGCGCTCAACGCCGGCGTGCTCGCCGGGTCGCTGCTCACCCTCGTCCCCCGCTTCGACGGCGCCAAGGCGCTGTCGGTGATCGGGCGCGACCGGGTGACGGTGTTCGAGGGCGTGCCGACGATGTTCTCCGCGATGCTGCACGCGCCCGAGGCCGGCCAGGCCGACGTCTCGAGCCTGCGGCTGTGCGTCTCCGGCGGCTCGGCCATGCCGGTGGAGGTCATGCGCTCGTTCGAGGAGACCTTCGGCTGCATCGTGCTGGAGGGCTACGGGCTGTCGGAGACCTCGCCGGTGGCCTCCTTCAACCATCCCCACGCCGAGCGCAAGCCGGGCTCGATCGGCACGCCGATCCGCGGGGTGGAGATGCGCCTGGTCGACGACGACGGCCGCGACGTCGGCCGGGGCGACGTCGGCGAGATCGCCATCCGCGGCGAGAACGTGATGACCGGCTACTGGGGCAAGCCCGAGGAGACGGCGAAGGCGATCCCCGACGGCTGGTTCCGCACCGGCGACCTGGCCCGCCAGGACACCGACGGCTACTTCTTCATCGTCGACCGCAAGAAGGAGATGATCATCCGCGGCGGCTACAACGTGTACCCGCGGGAGATCGAGGAGGCGCTCTACGAGCACCCCGCGGTCGCCGAGGTGGCCTGCGTCGGCGTGCCGCACCCCGAGCTCGGCGAGGAGGTCGCCGCCGCCGTCGCGCTGAAGCCCGGCGCCACCGCCGAACCCGACGAGCTGCGCGAGTGGGCCAGGGCCCGGGTGGCGGCCTACAAGTACCCGCGGCACGTCTGGCTGGTCGACGCGCTGCCCAAGGGGCCGACCGGCAAGATCCTGCGCCGCGCCGTGGAGGTGCCGGAGGGCGTGCGATGAGCGGACAGGGCCGTGAGCATCGCAGCGAGGAACGAGCGAGGAGCGGAGCGGCCCGCGGGAGCGATGTGGCATCGAGCGGACCCCGGTGGCGGCAGGCCTACGACGCCGTCGACAGGGCGGTGACGCCGCGGGCGGAGGCGTTCGTGCGGACCCCCGGGTTCGCCCAGGGAGCCGCCCTCGTGCAGCGGGCGCAGAAGCTGGCCCGGGACTCGGCGCGCGGGCTGACCGCCCGGGCCTGGCACCTGCTCAACCTCCCCGCCGGCTCCGACGTCAGCCGGCTGCGGGCGCAGATCGGCGCGCTCGACCGCGAGGTCCGCCGCCTGAACCTGCAGCTGGAGACCGAACGGCGCCGGGGCTCCCGGACGACCACCGACCCGACCATCGTGGAGGACCTCCGTGCCGACGGTGCCGAGCCCGCAGACGATCCTCGACCGCGTCCGGCGCGACGTCGAGCGCAACGCCCTGCGGGCCCGTAACGGCATCAAGCTCGCCGCGGGCCTGGACCGGCCGGGCGTCGGCCTCACTCCCAAGGACGTCGTCTGGCAGCGCGGTCGGTGCCAGCTGTGGCACTACCGCAGCGACCCCGACGTCACCGGCGGAGTCCGCTACCGGCCGCCGCTGCTCGTCGTCTTCAGCCTGATCAGCCGCAGCTTCGTCCTCGACCTGGCACCGGGGAACAGCTTCGTCGAGCAGTTGCTGGCCGCCGGGTTCGACGTCTACCTGGTCGACTGGGGCGAGCCGGACGAGCGGGACGCGCAGAACCGGCTCGAGGACTACGTCGACGACTACATCCCCGCCGCGGTCGACCGGGTCCGCGAGCTGTCGGGCTGCGACGAGGTCAACCTGTTCGGCTACTGCTTCGGCGGCGACCTCGCCCTGCTGTACTCCGCGCACCACCCCGACGCGCCGCTGCGCAGCCTGACCGTGCTGGCCACCCCGGTCGACTTCCGGCACATGGGCCCGCTGGCCGACCTCTTCCGGGTGGGCGGCCTGGAGGTCGACGACGTGCTCGACGACAACGGCAACGTGCCGCCGTCGGTCGTCGTCCAGGGCTTCCGCAGCCTGACCCCGACCGCCGAGGTGACCCGCTACGTGACGCTCTGGGAGCAGCTCTGGAACGACGAGTACGTCGCGGCCTACCAGGCGATGACCGGCTGGTCCGACGACCACGTGCCGTTCCCCGGCGCGGCCGCCCGCGAGACCGTGCGGATGCTGGTGCGCGACAACGGCATGCTCACCGACCGGCTCACCGTGGCCGGCGACCCCGTGCACCTGCGCGACGTCACCGTGCCGTTCCTGACCGTCCGGGCCGTCCGCGACCACATCGTGCCGCCGGCGGCGACCGCCCCGCTGATCGACCTGGTCGGCTCCCCGGACAAGCACGAGCTGTGCCTGGACGCCGGCCACATGGGGCTGGTGGTGGGGCGGACGGCGGCGCGGACGACGGTGCCGACGATCCTGGACTTCCTCCGCCGGCGCAGCGAGGAGGCCGCGTGACCGCCGTCGTCCCCCTGGCGACGGAGGACTGCGAGGCGCTGCTGCGCTTCTTCCGCGAGCTGCCCGAGGGCGACCGCACGTTCATCCGGGAGGACGTCACCGACGCCGAGACCGTCCGGTCGTGGACGACCGGCGGTGAGCGCTGGGTCGCCCGGGACGGCGACCGGATCCACGGCTACGTGGCCGTGCTGCGGCTGCCCGGCTGGTCCGACCACGTCGGCGAGGTCCGGCTGGTGGTGGCGCCGGACGCGCGCGGCCGCGGGCTCGGCCGCGACCTGGCACGGCACGCGCTCGTCGAGGGGGTGCGGGCCGGGCTGACCAAGCTCGTCGTCGAGGTGGTGGCCGAGCAGGGCGCCGCGCTGGCGTTGTTCACCGCGCTCGGGTTCAGCGGGGAGGCGCTGCTGCGCGACCAGATCCGCGACCGGGAGGGCCGGCTGCGCGACCTGATGGTGCTGGCCCACCACGTCGGCGAGACGTGGTCGGGCATGGACACCGTCGGCCTGCCCGAGGAGCTCGGCGCGGACCCGGGCTGACCGGCTCGGGTCAAGTCCGGGCGGCCGCGTGCCGACGCTGTCCTGGAGGGAGACCGGCTCCCCGGACGAGGACGGTGGCGGATGCGCGCGGGCGGACGGCGACGGCTCGGCGTCCTCGTCCTGTGCTCGGCGGCGCTCGCCGGGTGCGCGGCGGCCGACGCGGACGTGCAGCCGGCGGCGGCGACCCGCCAGGCGGCCGGGCAGACCTGGTTCCTCGACTCGGGCGGCGTCGTCCCGCCGGTGCCCGACCTGTCCGAGCCCGCGGAGGTCGGCCTCTCCCCGGTCGTCCCGCGTCCGTCGGTGCCGGAGTTCGTGCCGCCCGTGGTGCCCCACGGCGTCGGCATCGAGGACGAGCCGCCGCCCGCGGTCTGCGGCGGCTACGCCAACCCGGTGCGGATCAACCCCGGCGCCACCCCCGGTCCGGGGACGGCGACCATCAGCTGGATGGCCGACGGCCGGCCCGAGGTGACCGGCTACCGCGTGCAGGCGGTCTCCCAGGACGTCGTGCCCGGCGAGCAGCCCGACCCGGTCCGGCGGACCGTCGCCCAGCCGGCCGGCTGCACACCGGTCACCACGACCCTGACGGGGCTGACCCGGGGCGGGGTCTACGTCTTCTGGCTGGAGGAGGCCGTGTTCGACCCGCTGACCGGCGTCACGCGCCTGGTGCAGGTGGGCTCGTCCGAGGCGGTTGCGATCCCCTGAGCGCGCGCACCCCGCTGCCGGCCGCGGACCCGACGCGCTCCACCCCGGTGAACCCGTGCGCCGCCAGCGCCCCGGCGACCGCGGCCGTCGCCTTGTCGGGACCGCCCGGACCGGTGCCGTAGAGGACCAGCAGCAGCCCACCGGGCCGCAGCGCCCTGCGCAGCACCGCGAGCTCCGCGGCGGGGTCCCCGGTCCAGAACAGGTTCACATTCACCGAGAAGGCCCGGTCGACCCCGTGCTCGGGCAGGTCCAGCCCGTCCAGCGCCGCCTCGACGACGGTCAGCCGCCCGGCCGCGACGTGCTCGGCGTTGCGGCGGGTCGTGCGCTCGACGGCCACCGCCGACCGGTCGACGGCGACCATCCGGCCGGTGGTGAGCCGGGCGCAGACCAGCTCGGCGGCGACCCCGGGTCCGCAGCCGACCTCGAGCACGACGTCGTCCGGCCGGGGGTCGAGCAGCTCGACCGCCCACCGGACGCGGTCGGGGACGGCGCTCACCGCTCGGTGACGCGGCCGCCGTCGACCACGAGCCGGCGGGTGGTGTGCACCGCCTCGAGCATGCGGCGGTCGTGCGTGACCAGCAGCAGCGTGCCCTCGTAGCCGGCCAGCGCCTGCTCGAGCTGCTCGATCGCCGGGAGGTCGAGGTGGTTGGTCGGCTCGTCGAGGACGAGCACGTTCACCCCTCGGGCCTGCAGCAGGGCCAGCCCGGCGCGGGTGCGCTCCCCCGGCGAGAGGGTGGCCGCGGGCCGCAGCACGTGGTCGGCGACCAGCCCGAACTTGGCCAGCAGCGTGCGCACCTCCGCGGTCGGCCAGGACGGGACCTCGGCCGAGAACGCGTCGAGCAGCGGCTCGCCGCCGAGGAAGCGGCCGCGGGCCTGGTCGATCTCGCCGATGCGGACCGAGGGCCCCAGCGTCGCCGTCCCCCCGTCGAGCGGCACCCGGCCGAGCAGGGCGCCGAGCAGCGTCGTCTTCCCCGAGCCGTTGGCGCCGGTGATCGCCAGCCGGTCGCCCCAGTCGACCTGCAGGTCGACGGGGCCGAGCGTGAAGGCGCCGCGGCGCACCACCGCGCCGCGCAGCGTGGCCACGACGGCGCCGGCGCGGGGGGCCGCGGCGATCGACATCCGCAGCTCCCACTCCTTGCGCGGCTCCTCGACCTCCTCGAGCCGCTCGATGCGCTTCTCGGTGATCCGCGCCTTGGCCGCCTGCTTCTCCGACGTCGACCGCATGTGCGCGCGGATGTTCTTGTCCGGCTCGCTGCCGGCCTTGCGGACCGCGTTGCGGACGCCCTTGGCCATCCAGTTGCGCTGCATCCGCCCCCGCGCCTCGAGCTCGGCCTTGGTCTCGGCGTACTCCTCGTACTGCTCGCGCGCGTGCCGGCGGGCCACCTCGCGCTCGACCAGGTAGCCGTCGTAGCCGCCGTCGTGCACCCGCACCAGCTGCTGGACGAGGTCGAGCTCGACGACGCGGGTGACCGTGCGGGCGAGGAACTCGCGGTCGTGGCTGACCACGACGATGCCGGCCCGCGCCTGCTCGACGAACCGCTCGAGCTGCGCCAGGCCGGTCAGGTCGAGGTCGTTGGTCGGCTCGTCGAGCAGCAGGACGTCGTAGCGGGCGAGCAGCAGCGCGGCCAGGCCGACGCGGGCGGCCTGACCGCCGGACAGGCCGGCGGTCGCGGCGTCCAGCGGGATGCCCGGTGCCACCTCGGCGACCACCTCGGCGGCCCGCTCCTCGAGGTCGGCCCCGCCGAGCGCGAGCCAGCGCTCGAGCCCGTCGCCGTAGGCGTCGTCGGCCCCCGGCCGGCCCTCGCTCAGCGCCGCGGTGGCCTCGTCGAGGGCCGCCTGCGCCGCCGTCACGCCGGTGCGCCGGGCCAGCGTGGCGAGCACCGTCTCCCCCGCCGGGCGCTCGGTCTCCTGCGGCAGGTAGCCGATGGTCGCCGTGGGCGGGGACAGCGCGACGCTGCCGGACTCGGCGGGCAGCTCGCCGGCGAGGGTGCGCAGCAGCGTGGACTTGCCGGCGCCGTTGACCCCGACCAGGCCGACGACGTCGCCCGGGGCGACGACGAGGTCGAGGTCGGAGAAGAGGACGCGGGCGCCGTGGCCGGCGGCCAGGCCGCGCGCGACGAGGGTGGCGCTCATGGTGGGGGGGTGCTCCCGGTGCGGTCGAGGACGGACGACGTCGGTCACCGGGTCACAGCACGGGCCCACTGTAGCGGGTGCCGCGCGGGCTCAGCCGCCGATCTCGTCGTCCCGGGCGAGCACCTCGTCGGCCATCTCGTCGAGCATGGCCTCCAGCGCGATGTCCTCGCCCTCGCCGGGGCGGCGGCGCACCAGCCACGGCTGCAGGTGGTCGTAGCCCCGCACCGACACCCGGCGCAGCGGCCGCACCCGGTAGGCGGGCAGCCCGCGCAGCCGGCGGGCCAGCTCGCGGTCGACGAGCACCGCCTGCGGGTGCGCGATCGAGGTCAGCCGGCTGGCCAGGTTCACCACGGGCGAGTAGACGTCGCCGAGCCGGGTGAGCACCGTCCCGTAGGCGACGCCCACCCGCAGCGGCGGGCGGTCCTCGGCGGCCCAGCGCTCGGGCAGGTCGAGGGCGATCTCGGCGCCCTCGACCGCGGAGGCCGCGGTGAACAGCACGCCGTCCCCCACCGTCTTGACCACCCGGCCGCCGTGCCGGGCGATCACCTCGGCGGCGGTGCTCTCGAAGTCCTCCACCATGTCGCCGAGCTCGCGACCGCCCATGCCGCGGCTGCGGGAGGTGTAGCCGACCAGGTCGGCGAACCCGACGGCCAGCTCGCGGCGGTCCCCGGTGGCGCCGGCGGCGAGCAGCCGGTCGGCGTTGGCGGCGAGGTGGCGGCGCCAGACGTAGTCCTGGACGTCGCGCAGCAGCGGCAGCAGCCGGCGCGCCGCCTCGACCGCCTCCTCCGGCGTCGCCCCGCGACCCTCGTGCGTCGCCGCGCCGGCCAGCACGTCGGCGAGCATGTCGGTCTGCCAGTCGGCCAGCCGCGACAGCGCCTGGCCCATGGCGCGGGCGATGGTCGCCTCGGTGTCGGGGCCGACGAAGCCGGAGTCGATCAGCGAGGACAGCACGCCCAGCGCGGCGATGTCGGCGTCGCTGTAGGCCGGGTCGTCGTCCGGGGAGTCGGCGAACCCGAGCGCGCGCCACAGCCGCTGGGTGCGCTCGAGGGGCACGCCGGAGAGCTCGGCCACCTGCAGCCGGGTGTAGCGGCGCGGGCCGCCGAGCAGCAGCCGCTCGAGCGCCTCGCGGGGGTCCGGGCCCTCGGCCGGCCCGGCGTCGTCCATGGGTGGATGGTGCCTCTCAGGTGGTGTGCACGACCAGCACGTCGACCGCCGAGCGGCGCGTGGCGTCGGCCGGCACCGAGCCGAGCAGCCGGCCCTTGATGCCGTTGAGCCCCTTGTTGCCGACCACCAGCAGGTCGGCGTCCTCCCGCCGGACGACGTCGAGGAGGGCCTCGACCGGCGAGCCCATCACCGCGACCGTGCGCACGTCGCGCGCGCCGGCCTGGCGCGCCCGGTCCCCCGCGCGGCTGACGGTGTCCTCGGCCGGGTGCGACCCGACCACCTGGTAGGCCTCGTCCCCCAGCACGTCCTGCGCCCGCGCCAGCTCGCGCTCGTCGGCGTCGGAGGGGAGGTAGGCGCAGGCGACGACGAGGGCGGCCCCGCAGGCCCCGGCGATGGCGCCGGCCCGCGCGACCGCGCGCAGCGAGGACTCCGAGCCGTCGGTGCCGACGACCACGGTCCGGTAGGGGGTGTCGCTCACGGCGCGCACTGTATGTGACGCGCGGTACCGCCTGTGGGGCGGGTCGCCACGTTTCCCCCGGTCGGGGGCACCCCGGAGCGCGACGACCGGCCGCCGCGGTGAGCGCGGCAGGGCCGGACCCGTTGATGCGGGACGCCGCCCGGACCATGCTGCCGCGCATGGCTGCTCACCCGAAGACATCGGTGGAGGAGGCTCCGCGGCCGGCCGCTCGGCTCAGCACCAAGTACTACGAGCAGGAGCTGACCCGGCTGCAGGTGGAGCTGGTCAAGCAGCAGGAGTACATCCGCGCGAAAGGCCTGCGGGTGGTCGTGGTCTTCGAGGGCCGCGACGCCGCGGGCAAGGGCGGCGCGATCCAGCGCATCACCGAGCAGCTCAACCCCCGCTTCACCCGGATCGTCGCGCTCGCCGCGCCCACCGAGCGCGAGCGGGGGCAGTGGTACTTCCAGCGCTACGTGGCCCACCTGCCGGCCCGCGGCGAGATGGTCCTGTTCGACCGCTCCTGGTACAACCGCGCCGGCGTCGAGCGGGTCATGGGCTTCTGCACCGACGAGGAGTACTGGGAGTTCCTGCGCTCGTGCCCCGAGTTCGAGCGCATGCTCGTGCGCAGCGGCATCCAGATCGTCAAGTACTGGTTCTCGGTGAGCGACACCGAGCAGGAGCGGCGCTTCCAGGCGCGGCTGCACGACCCGACCAAGCGCTGGAAGCTCAGCCCGATGGACCTCGAGGCGCGCAACCGGTGGGTCGACTTCTCCCGGGCCAAGGACGCGATGCTGGCCGCGACCGACATCCCCGAGGCGCCGTGGTGGGTGGTCGAGGCCGAGGTGAAGAAGCGCGCCCGGCTCAACGTCATCAGCCACCTGCTCGGCCAGGTGCCCTACGAGGACCTCACCCCCGCAGCCCCGGTGCTCCCGCCCCGTCCGCCGGTGCGCGACGACTACGTCCGCCCGCCCCGGTCGAGCCAGCACTTCGTGCCGGACGTCTGCCCCGGCTGACCGCGGCCGTTCGCCTCCCGTTCCGCGACCGTTCGCCGACGGCGGACCGGTTGCGGGCCCGGCATGACCCGGATCGGCGCGCGGGTGCGCTTGGATGGGCACCGACCTGCCCGGACCCACCCGAGGAGTGCGCCATCTCCAGCGCCACCGCCCCCCGCGCCCACCCCGTGCGCGTCGAGGTCAGCGGGCTGACGAAGACGTTCGGCACCGTCCGCGCCGTCGACACGCTGTCGTTCTCCGTGGAGCCCGGCTCGGTCACCGGCTTCCTCGGGCCCAACGGCGCCGGCAAGACGACGACCCTGCGCATGGTGCTCGGGCTGGAGACCCCGGACGCCGGCCAGGCCACGTTCGACGGCGTCCCGTACGCGGCGCTGGGCGAGCCGACCCGCACGGTCGGCGCGGTCCTGGAGACGGCGTTCCACCCCGCGCGGTCGGGCCTCAACCACCTGCGCGTGTACTGCCGGGCGGCGGGGCTGCCGCTCGCGCGGGCCGACGAGGCGCTGCACCAGGTGGGCCTGGCCGACGCCGGCAAGCGGCGCGCCGGCGGTTACTCGCTGGGCATGCGCCAGCGGCTGGCGCTGGCCACCGCGCTGCTCGGCGACCCCGCCGTCCTCGTCCTCGACGAGCCGGCCAACGGGCTGGACCCCGAGGGCATCCAGTGGCTGCGCGGCTTCCTGCAGCACATGGCGCACAACGAGGGCCGCACCGTGCTGGTCTCCAGCCACCTGCTGTCGGAGATGGAGCACACCGCCGACCGGGTGGTGATCATCGGCGCCGGCCGGCTGGTGCGCGAGGGCTCGATCGCCGAGCTGCGCTCCGGTGCCGACGGCGCCGGCACCGTGCTGGTGCGCAGCCCCGAGGCGCACCGGCTGGCCGACGTGCTGCGCACCGCCGGGCACGCCGTCGCGGCCCAGGACGGCGAGACGCTGACCGTGACCGGGCTGCCCGCGGCCGCCATCGGCCACCAGGCGTTCACCGCCGGCGTCGAGCTGCACGAGCTGCGCCCGCGGAGCAGCGGCCTGGAGGAGATCTACTTCCGGCTCACCGCCGGGCAGGAGCAGTACGCCGCGTCCACCCCGATCCCCACCCAGGAGACCTCCCGATGACGCGGCTGGTGCGCGCCGAGTGGACCAAGCTGTTCACCACCCGCGTGTGGATCGGCCTGCTCGTCGGCGCCTGCGTCATGGCCGGCGGCTTCGCCGCGCTGTTCACGGGGCTCGCCGGCGTGGAGCAGAACGGCCAGCCGGGCCTGCCGGCGGTGGACGATCCCCAGTACGCCGAGCTCGTCTTCTCCGTCGCGGCCAACGCCAGCGTGCTGCTGCTGATCCTGGGCATCATCGGGATGACGCAGGAGTACCGGCACCGGACGGCGACGCCGACCTTCCTCACCACCCCGAAGCGGGGCCGGGTCGTGGCCGCCAAGGTGCTGGCGTACGCGCTGGTCGCGGTGCCGTTCGCGCTGCTGGTCCTCGCCGTGAACGTGCTCGTGGTCCTGCTCTACGCGGGGGCCCGCGGCAATGCGCCCGCGCTGGACGCCGACAACCTGCAGACGCTCACCGCGGCCGGCCTCGTGCTGGTGGTCTTCACCGTGATCGGCGTCGGCGTGGGCGCGCTGCTGCGCAACCAGGTCGGCGCGATCGTCGGCTCGCTGGTCTACCTCTACGTCGTCGAGCCGATCGTCTCCTCGATCGGCGCCATCCAGGGCGCCTACAAGTGGCTGCCCGGCGGCGCGGTGCAGGCCGTCACCTCCGACTTCCAGGCGCCGGACCTCCTGGAGCCCTGGCAGGGCGGCCTGCTGCTGCTCGGCTACGGTCTGGTGGCGGCCGTCCTGGGGACGTTCCTCGCCGTCCGGCGCGACGTCGTGTGACGTCGTCCGGGCGCCCCGGGAGCTGCGCACGCGGCCACCGACGACCCGGGACGGGGGCGATCGCGCATGACCACCCGCATGACGGTCCAACGCCTGGTCCGGCTGATCGCCGCCGGCGACGCCGAGGCGGTCCGCACCGCCGTGGCGGAGCACCCGCGGCTGCTCGCGCGCACCGCGGAGCGGGACGGCCACAGCGGGTGGACGCCGCTGCACGTGGCCGTCGCCGAGGGTCAGGAGGAGATCGTCCGGCTGCTCGTCGCGGCCGGGGCCGACGTCCACGCCGTCACCGAGCACGACCGCACGCCGCTGCACGTGGCGCTCGAGTTCGCGCCGCAGCTGGTGGCCGTGCTGCGCGAGCTCGGCGCCCCCGTCGACGCGGCCAGCGCGGCGTTCCTCGACGACGTCGACCAGCTCGCCCGCGAGCTCGACGCGGGCGCCCGCCTCGCCGACCCGGTGACCGGCGTGGACCTGCTGGCCTTCGCCGCGCACGGCGGGGCGGCGGGCACCGCCCGGCTGCTGCTCGACCGCGGCGCCGACGCCGACGGCGGGGCGCTGCACGCGGCCGCCGGGCGGGCGCACGTGGAGCTGGTGCGGATGCTGCTGGACGCCGGCGCGCAGGTCGACCGCCGCGACCCGGAGTCCGGCCGCACCCCCATCCACGCGGCCGTGGCCGCGGGCGGCACCGGCGACGCGCCCGAGGTGGTGCGCCTCCTGCTGGCCGCCGGGGCCGACGTCAACGCCACCACCAACGACGGCGCCAGCGCGCTCGACATCAGCCGGGTCACCGCCGCGCGTTCGCGCAGGCACGACGACGGGCAGGCATCCCGCAGCGACGCCCTGGCCGAGCTGCTCGTGGCGCACGGCGCGACCGACTGACCCCCGGTGTGAGACGAGTCGTCATGGCCGGGTTCGCCCGGTGTCCGGGCAGGCCCCGGGCGTAGACTCGCCACCCGGTCCGAAAACGTCCACAGACGAAGAAGGCACTCGCCCCCGTGTCAAGCGTGAGCTCATCCCGGCCGTCCTCCACGAACTCCTCCTCCGTGGCGGGATTCGGCACCAACGAGTGGCTGGTCGAGGAGATGTACCAGCAGTACCTCGCCGACCCGTCCAGCGTGGACCAGGCCTGGCACGAGTTCTTCGCCGACTACCGACCCGGCAGCCCGGTGTCCTCCGGTCTCGACCGCGAGCAGCCGGCCCAGCCGAACGGCGCGGCCCCCGCCCCGGCGCCCGCCGAGCCCGCGCCCGCCCCCGCTCCGGCGGAGCCCGCCACCTCCAAGAGCGCCCCGGCCGCCGCGGCCACGCAGGGCTCGGCCACCCAGCAGAGCGGCCCCGCCGTCGCCCCGAGCGCCCCCGAGTCCGCGCCGCGCGCGACCCCGGTCCCCGAGCGCACCGAGGCCACCGTGGTGGGCCGGGCCGCCGACCGCGCCGACCAGCAGCAGGCGGCCGCCCCCGCCCCGAAGCCGGCCGCCAAGCCGGCGCCCGCCTCGTCCTCCCCCACCCGCCCAGAGGGCGACGGCGTGAAGCGCACCCCGCTGCGCGGTGCCGCGGCCAGCGTCGTCAAGAACATGAACGCGTCGCTGGCCGTCCCGACGGCGACCAGCGTCCGGGCCGTGCCGGCGAAGCTGCTCGCCGACAACCGCATCGTCATCAACAACCACCTGGCGCGCTCGCGCGGCGGGAAGGTCTCGTTCACGCACCTGATCGGCTACGCGCTGGTCCGGGCGCTGCGCGACTTCCCCAACATGAACAACGCCTTCGCCGAGGTCGACGGCAAGCCGGTGCTCGTGCAGCCCGAGCACGTCAACTTCGGGCTGGCGATCGACCTGCCGAAGTCCGACGGCACCCGCTCGCTGGTGGTCGCCAACATCAAGGCCGCCGAGGCCATGGACTTCGCCCAGTTCTGGGGCGGCTACGAGGACATCATCCGGCGCGCCCGCGCGGGCAAGCTGACCGTCGAGGACTTCTCCGGCACCACGATCAGCCTGACCAACCCGGGGACCATCGGCACCAACCACTCGGTGCCGCGGCTCACCGCCGGGCAGGGCGCGATCATCGGCGTCGGCGCGATGGAGTACCCGGCCGAGTTCCAGGGGATGAGCCCCGAGGCGCTCGCCGAGATGGCGGTCAGCAAGATCATCACGCTGACCTCCACCTACGACCACCGGATCATCCAGGGCGCCGAGTCCGGCGACTTCCTGCGCCGCATCCACGGCCTGCTGCTGGGCGAGGACGGCTTCTACGACGAGGTCTTCCGCTCGCTGCGCATCCCCTACGAGCCGGTCCGCTGGGTGCCGGACGTGCGGATCAGCCACGAGGGGCAGATCGACAAGGAAGCGCGGGTCATCGAGGTCATCGAGGCCTACCGGCGCAACGGCCACCTGATGGCCGACACCGACCCGCTCGAGTTCAAGGTCCGCACCCACCCCGACCTCGACATCGTCGAGCACGGGCTGACCCTGTGGGACCTCGACCGGCACTTCCCCGTCGGCGGCTTCGCCGGCGAGCGCACGATGGCCCTGCGCGACATCCTCGGCGTGCTGCGCAACTCCTACTGCCGCACGGTCGGCGTGGAGTACATGCACATCACCGACCCCGAGGAGCGCGAGTGGCTGCAGAAGCGCATCGAGGTCAAGCACGAGCAGCCCGACCGTGAGAAGCAGAAGCACATCCTCGGCCGGCTGAACGCCGCCGAGGCGTTCGAGACCTTCCTGCAGACCAAGTACGTCGGGCAGAAGCGGTTCAGCCTCGAGGGCGGCGAGTCGGTCATCCCGATCCTCGACGAGGTGCTCATCGCCGGCACCGACTACGAGCTCGACGAGGTCGCGATCGGCATGGCCCACCGCGGCCGGCTGAACGTGCTGGCCAACGTGCTCGGCAAGAGCTACTCGAAGATCTTCGGCGAGTTCGAGGGCAACCTCGACCCCTCGACGGTGCAGGGCTCCGGCGACGTGAAGTACCACCTCGGCGCCGAGGGCACCTTCGCCAACCCGTTCCGCGAGGCCTCGATCGACGTCTCGCTGGCCAGCAACCCGAGCCACCTCGAGACGGTCAACCCGGTGCTCGAGGGCATCGCCCGCGCCAAGCAGGACATGATCAACAAGGGCGAGAGCGGCTTCACGGTCCTGCCCGTCCTGCTGCACGGCGACTCGGCCTTCGCCGGCCAGGGCGTGGTCGCCGAGACGCTGAACCTCTCCCAGCTGCGCGGCTACCGCACCGGCGGCACGGTGCACGTCGTCATCAACAACCAGGTGGGCTTCACCACCAGCCCGGCCGCCGCCCGGTCGAGCCTCTACTCGACCGACGTGGCGCGGATGATCGGCGCGCCGATCTTCCACGTGAACGGCGACGACCCGGAGGCGTGCGTCCGGGTGGCGCGGCTTGCGGTCGACTACCGGCAGGCGTTCAAGAAGGACGTCGTCATCGACCTCATCTGCTACCGCCGCCGCGGGCACAACGAGGGCGACGACCCGTCGATGACGCAGCCGCTGATGTACGACATCATCGACCGCAAGCGCTCGGTCCGGAAGCTGTACACCGAGGCGCTGGTCGGCCGCGGCGACATCACGCTGCAGGAGGCCGAGGAGGCCCTCAAGGACTACCGCGGCCAGCTGGAGCGGGCGTTCGCCGAGACCCACGACGCGCAGGACTCGGCCAAGCCGGAGCCGGTGATGGACCCGCGCACCCCGCAGGAGTCCACGGTCCGGACGGCGATCAGCACCGAGGTCCTCAAGACCATCGGCGACGCCCACGTCTCGCTGCCCGAGGACTTCACGGTCCACCCCAAGCTCAAGCGGATGCTCGAGCGGCGCGCGGCGATGGCCAGCGAGGGCAACATCGACTGGGCGATGGGCGAGCTGACCGCGTTCGGCTCGCTGCTCATGGAGGGCGTCCCCGTCCGGCTCGCCGGCCAGGACTCCCGCCGGGGCACCTTCGTGCAGCGGCACTCGGTGCTCATCGACCGGGACAACGCCCGCGAGTACACGCCGCTGCTGAACCTCTCCGAGGACCAGGCGAAGTTCTTCGTCTACGACTCGCTGCTCTCCGAGTACGCCGCCCTCGGCTTCGAGTACGGCTACTCGGTGGCCAACCCGAAGGCCCTGGTGCTGTGGGAGGCGCAGTTCGGCGACTTCGTCGACGGCGCCCAGATGGTGATCGACGAGTTCATCAGCTCCGGCGAGGCGAAGTGGGGGCAGCGCTCCGGCGTCGTCCTGCTGCTGCCGCACGGCCTGGAGGGCCAGGGGCCCGACCACTCCAGCGGCCGGATCGAGCGGTTCCTGCAGCTGTGCGCCGAGAACAACCTGACGGTCGCCAACTGCACGACGCCGGCGAACTACTTCCACCTGCTGCGCCGCCAGGCGCTCTCCGACGTGCACCGGCCGCTGGTGGTGTTCACGCCGAAGTCGCTGCTGCGGGCCAAGGCGGCGGTCAGCCAGGTCGCCGACTTCACCGAGGAGAACTTCCAGCCGGTGCTGGGCGACCCGGGCGTGGGCGGCGAGCCGCTCGACCCGTCGGCCGTCCGCCGGGTGCTGCTCTGCAGCGGCAAGGTCGCCTACGACCTCGGCGCGCACCGGGAGGCCGAGGGCCTCGCCGACACCGCGATCGTCCGGGTCGAGCAGCTCTACCCGCTGCCCGCCGCGCAGATCCGCGAGGTGCTCGACCGGTACCCGAACGCCGACGACCTGGTGTGGGTGCAGGAGGAGCCGGCCAACATGGGTGCCTGGCAGTTCATGGCGATCAACCTGCCGGAGGAGCTCGGCGGCCGTGCGCTGCGCCGCGTCAGCCGCAAGGCGTCGGCCAGCCCGGCGGTCGGCTCGGCCAAGGTGCACGACGTCGAGCAGCGCGAGCTGGTGGCGTCGGCCTTCGCCCGCTGACGTGTACTTCACCGATCGGGGGCTGGAGGAGCTGGCCGACCGGCGGGGCGAGGAGCAGGTGACCCTCGCCTGGCTGGCCGACCAGCTCCAGGCCTTCGTCGACCAGCACCCCGACTTCGAGGTGCCGATCGAGCGGCTGGCCACCTGGCTGGCCCGCGGCGGCACCGAGGACGACGAGGACTGAAGGACCCGCGTCGTCCCCGCGTCGACATCGGCGGTCTCGCACGCTTTCACCCCTCGAAGCGTGCGAGACCGCCGTTCTCGTCGGTGCGCCTTCCCCACGTCGATGCAGGTGGGCGGCACGCTGTGTGCGTGCTCGGTCACTCCCATGCCCTCTCGGGGCTCGCCGCGGGCGCGGCCACCCTGCCCTGGGCGCCCGTCCACGGCGCGGTGGCGCAGGGCGCCTGGGTCGCCGCGGCCGGCGGGTTCGCGATGCTGCCCGACCTCGACCAGCAGCGGACGACGATCTCGCGCATGTGGGGGCCGATCACCGACCTGCCCGCGGCGCTGATCAACAAGATCTCCGGCGGCCACCGCTGGGGGACGCACGACGCGGTCCTGGCCCCGCTGGTGTTCGGCTTCCTGGCGATGGCCGCCGCGAAGAACTTCGCCACCAGCCTCCTGGTGCTGGCCCTGGCGATCGGCCTGGCCCTGCGCGCGCTGCACTTCGTCATCCCGGGCCGGGCCGAGAACACGATCCTGGGCAACCTGGTCATCTCGTGGGGTGGCGCCTGGCTGTTCCTCGACCACTCCCCCGCGCCGATGTGGCTGCCCTACGCGGTGGGCGTCGGCGTGCTCGCGCACATCGTGGGTGACTTCCTCACCCGCGAGGGCATCCCCGTGCCGGTGCTCTGGGCCATCCGCAGGTGCCGGCTCTCGCCGATCCACCTGCGCACCGGCGCGACGATCGAGAAGGTGCTGCTGGTCCCGGCGTTCGCGGTGGCGACGCTCGTCTTCCTGTACCTGAACACCGGCGTCTCGGCGGCCGTCGAGCCGGTCGTCGACCGCATCACCGGCAGCGGGTGATCCGCCGCCGCCCGGGGGTAGCCCGACGGCGTGGAACAGCTGTCCGAGAAGCTCTTGAACTGGGCGAGCATCCTGGACGAGCAGACCCGGATGCAGGCCGAGCGCACCGCGTCCCTGCCGTTCGTGCACCCGCACGTCGCCCTCATGCCCGACGCGCACCTGGGCAAGGGCGCGACGGTGGGTTCGGTGCTGCCGACCCGCGGCGCGATCATCCCGGCGGCGGTCGGGGTGGACATCGGCTGCGGCATGATCGCCGTCCGCACCCCGTGGTCGGTGGACGACGTCCGCGCCCGCGGGCCGCTCGCGCCGCTGCGCGGTGACATCGAGCGCGCGGTGCCGCTCTCGGCCGGCCGGTACAACAAGCGGCTGACCGCGACGGCGCAGGCGCGGGTCGCCGGGCTCGAGCGCTACGGCGAGGAGCTCGGCGTCCTCGGCTCGGTCAACTCGACGGCGCCGAACTGGCCGCTGCAGCTGGGCAGCCTCGGCTCGGGCAACCACTTCATCGAGGTCACCGCCGACGAGCGGCAGCGGGTCTGGCTGTTCCTGCACTCGGGCAGCCGCGGGGTGGGCAACAAGATCGCGCAGAAGCACATCGCGATCGCCGCCGAGCGGGCCCGCCGGGAACGGCTCGACCTGCTCGACCGCGACCTCGCCTGGCTCGAGGAGGGGACGGCGGAGTTCGACCGGTACATCGCCGAGCTGCGGTGGGCGCAGCACTTCGCCCTGCTCAACCGCGAGGAGATGATGGACCGGGTCGCCGACTGCCTGGCCCGGCACATGCGCGCCGACGGGACGCCCGAGCACGAGCGGATCAACGCCCACCACAACTTCACCCAGCGGGAGACGCACGACGGCGTCGACCTGTGGGTGTCGCGCAAGGGGGCGATCCAGGCCCGGCACGGCCAGGAGGGGCTCATCCCCGGCTCCATGGGGACGGCGAGCTACGTGACCACCGGCCTGGGCAACCCGCTGGCGCTGGAGTCGGCACCGCACGGCGCGGGGCGGGCGTACTCGCGCAGCGCCGCCCGGAGGACGTTCACGCGGGCGCAGCTCGACGAGGCGATGACGGGCATCGAGTGGCGGCACAGCGACGTCTTCCTCGACGAGATCCCCCAGGCGTACAAACCGGTGGACGTCGTCATGGAGGACGCGAAGGACCTCGTCGAGATCCGCCACACGCTCCGCCAGCTGGTGAACGTCAAAGGCGATTGACGAAGGACCCCCTGCCCCCACCGCTCGCACGCTCGGCGGCGGGCCCCTGCGGGGGGCCGGTTCCAGGCGCACGAGCCGTTACGGTTCCGGCCGTGACCGCCGTCTCCTCCCCCGCGCGGCTCGGCCGGGGCACGCACGTCGGGTACGCCGTGGGCTCGATCGGGACGGCGGCGTTCGGCACGGTGCCCGGGCTGCTGCTGCTCTACTACCTGACCGACGTGCTCGGGGTGGCCGCCGGGCTGGCCGGCGCGGTGGTGTTCGCGCCCAAGGCGTGGGACGTGCTGCTCAACCCGTGGATCGGCAGCCGGTCCGACCGCACCGAGAGCCGCTGGGGGCCGCGGCGGCCGTGGATGCTGGCCGGCGGTCTGACCCTCCCGCTGCTGTTCGTGCTGGTCTTCGCCGGGCCGGGCGGCTCGCCGGGTGTCGCGGCGGCCTGGGTGGCGGTCACCTTCCTGCTGGCCGCCACCGCGTACGGCTGCTTCCAGGTGCCCTACGTCGCCCAGCCGGCCGAGATCACCGACGACCCCGGCGAGCGGGCCACGCTGATGTCCTGGCGGGTCGCCGCGCTGGCCGTCGGCATCCTGCTGGCCGGGGCCGGTGCGCCCGCGGTGGTCGACGCGGCCGGCGGCGGCCGGGGCGGCTACCTGGCGATGGCCGCGTTCGTCGCCGTCCTGCTCGCCGTGGGCATGCTCGGCGCGGTGTGGGGCACCCGCGACGCCCCCACCCTCACCCGGGTGCGCAGCGAGGGCCGGCTCGGGACGACGCTGCGGCTGGCCTGGGGCTCGCGGCCGTTCCGCGTGCTGCTGATCGGCTTCGTCGTCCAGGCGCTGGGCATCGGCGTGATGCTCGCCGGCGTCCCCTACTACTCGCAGCACGTGCTCGGCGACGAGGCCGCCGGCACGCTGCTGTTCGCGGCGCTCGTGGGCCCGGCGATCCTGGTCATGCCGCTGTGGCTGCGGGTCAGCCGGAAGCTCGGCAAGCGTGCCGGCCTGCTCATGTCCTCGGTGCTGTTCGCCTTCGGCGCCGCGGCCCTGGCCCTCGGCGACGACGGCGGCACGGGCGCGATGCTCCCGCTCGTGGTGCTGGTCGGCATCGGCTACGCCGGCATGCAGATGTTCCCGCTGGCGATGCTGCCCGACGTGATCGCCGCCGACGAGGCGGCCTCCGGGCAGCGCCGGGCCGGCGTCTTCACCGGGGTCTGGACCGCCGCCGAGACCCTCGGTCTCGCCGTCGGCCCGGGCCTGCTCGGCCTGCTGCTCGGGGTGGCCGGCTACGTCTCCTCCACCGGGGACGACGTCGCGCAGACCTCCGCCGCGGTCACCGCCGTCCGGCTGGGCTTCAGCGTGATCCCGGCGCTGATCGTGCTGGCCGCCGTCCCCGTCTTCGCCCGCTACCGACTGGAGGCAGCGTGAACCCGCACGACGTCCTGGCCGAGCTCACCGCGCTGCAGGCCGGCGACGTGCCCACCCACGGCGGGGCGACCATGGCCTACGTCTACGACTCGGGCCTCGCCGACCTCGACGACCTCGCGGCCGCCGCCCAGGCCGCCTACCAGTGGACCAACGCGCTCGACCCGACCGCCTTCCCCAGCGTCGCGCGCATCGAGGACGACCTGGTCGGCGCCGCGCTGGAGCTGCTGCACGGCCCGCCCGGGGCCGTCGGCACGCTCACCTCCGGCGGCACCGAGAGCTGCCTGCTGGCGGTGCTGGCCGCCCGGGAGCGGTGGCGCTCGCTGCACGCCTCCCCGCCCACCCCGGCACCGCCGACCCTGCTGCTGCCGGTCACCGCGCACGCCGCGTTCCGCAAGGCCGCACACCTCTTCGGCCTCGACGTCGTCGACGTCCCGGTCGACCCGGACACCTGCCGCGCCGTGCCGGCCGCGGTCCGCGCCGCGCTCGACGGGCGGACGGCGCTGGTCGTGGTCAGCGCGCCGTCCTACCCGCACGGCGTGCTCGACCCGGTCGGCGAGATCGCCGGTCTCGCCGCCGCCGCGGGGGTCCCCTGCCACGTCGACGCCTGCATCGGCGGGTGGGTGCTGCCGTTCCTCGACGACGTCCCCGAGCCGTTCGACCTCGCCGTCCCCGGGGTCACCTCGCTCTCGGTCGACCTGCACAAGTACGGCTACGCGCCCAAGGGCGTCTCCGTGCTGCTCACCGCCGAGCCCGAGCTGCGGCAGGCGCACTGGTTCTCGACCGCCGGCTGGCCCGGCTACCCGGTGGTCAACCCGACGCTGGCCGGCACCCGCCCGGCCGGGCCGATGGCCGCCGCCTGGGCGGTGCACCGGTACCTCGGCGACGACGGCTACCGGCGGCTGGCCCGCGGCACCCGCGCGGCGACGGTCGCGCTGGCCGAGGGCATCGCCGGGATCGAGGGCCTGCGGGTCGTCGGCGCACCGGTCGCCACCCTGGTCGCGGTCGCGCAGGACGGCCCGGACGGCGTCGACGTGCTCAACCTCGCCGACGAGATGACCACGCGCGGCTGGCTGCTGCAGCCCCAGCCGCCGTTCGCCCAGCTCGGCGGCGCCGACCTGCCAGCGACGCTGCACCTCACCGTCACCGGCGCCACCGCCGGCCGGGTCGACGCCCTGCTGGCCGATCTCGCCGACGCCGCCAAGGCCGCGGCGGCCCTGCCCGCACCGGTAGCCGATCCCGACCTGGTCGCCGCGGCGGCCACCATCGACCCGGCGACGCTCACCGTGGCCGAGGTCGACGCCCTGCTCGAGGTCGCCGGCGTCGGCGGCGGCCGGCTGCCCGAGCGCATGGCGCCGGTGCACGCCCTGGTCGCCGCCCTCCCCCGACCGGTCGCCGAGCGGCTGCTGGCCGGCGTCCTCGACCTGGTCTACCGGCCCGCCCGACCGTGACCGCCCTCCGGGCCGTGGCCGCGGTGCTGTGCTGTGCTGTCGGAGTGGATCCGTCGTCGTCACCGCGACGGATCCACTCCGCTCAGGCGGTGACGCCCTCCGCGCGGGCGCAGGCGGCGACCGCGGCCGCGACCGCCTCGGCCACCCGCCGGTCGAGCGGGCTGGGGACGATGTGGTCCGGCCGCAGGTCGTCGCCGACCACGTCGGCGATCGCGGTGGCCGCGGCTAGCTTCATCTCCTCGGTGATCGCCGTGGCGCCGGCGTCGATGGCCCCGCGGAAGACGCCGGGGAAGGCCAGCACGTTGTTGATCTGGTTCGGCAGGTCGCTGCGCCCGGTGGCGACGACGGCGGCGTACTTCGCCGCCATGTCCGGGTCGACCTCGGGGATCGGGTTGGCCAGGGAGAACACGATGCAGTCGTCGGCCATCGAGGCGATCGCCGACTCGGGCACCGAGCCGCCGGAGAGCCCCAGGTAGACGTCGGCGCCGGCGAGCGCGTCGACCATCGTGCCGGCGTGCCCGGCGCGGTTGGTGTTCTCGACCAGCCAGCGCTTGACGGGGGTGAGGTCCTCGCGCCCGGCGTGCAGGACCCCCTTGGAGTCGGCCACCGAGATGTCGCCGATCCCGGCCCCGAGCAGGATCTTCGTGCACGCCACACCGGCCGCGCCGGCGCCGGCGACGACCACCCGCAGGTCGCCGATCTCCCGCCCGACCACCTTCGCGGCGTTGCGCAGGGCGGCGAGGACGACGATCGCCGTCCCGTGCTGGTCGTCGTGCATGACCGGGATGTCGAGCCGCTCGCGCAGCCGGTCCTCGATCTCGAAGCAGCGCGGCGCGCTGATGTCCTCCAGGTTGATCCCGCCGAACGACGGCGCGATCGCGGCCACCGCCTCGACGATCTCGTCGACGTCGGTGGTCGACAGCACGACAGGGACGGCGGACAGCCCGGCGAACTCGCTGAACAGGCAGGCCTTGCCCTCCATCACCGGCAGCGAGGCGGCCGGGCCGATGTCGCCGAGGCCGAGGACCGCGGTGCCGTCGGAGACGACGGCGACCACCCGCGGTGCCCAGGTGAAGCGGCGGGCCAGGGCGGGCTCGGCGGCGATGGCGCTGGAGACCCGGGCGACGCCCGGCGTGTAGGTCAGGGCCAGGTCGGCGATGGACTCGATGGACCGGGTGGGGCGTACCCGCAGCTTGCCGCCCTCGTGCACCGCGAACGCCGGGTCGCCGGCGAAGCGGTCGGGACTGTCCGCATCGTTGCGCTGGTCACCCATGGAACGGGGAGCGTAATCCCGCCGCGGCAGCCCCCTGACGCCCCCTGCGGGGCGGCAGCGCAGGGTAGGCCGGCTACGCGCCCGGCTCCGGGACGTCGGGCGGAGGTCCGTCCAGCCGGCCCGGCCGTGGCCAGAGCCGGGCCACCACCCGGCCCACCGGCACGGCGACGCCGTACGCGCGGCTGTCGTCGGTGACCAGCGGGTTGTCGCCCACCACCCAGCAGCCGCCGCCCGGTTCCGGGCGCAGGGCCCGCTTGACCACCAGGAGCTCCGGCCGGGCGGGGAACCGGGCGAGGACGACGGTGCCGGGCGCGACCGCGGCCCCCGGGCGGAGCCGGCGGACCAGCAGGCGGTCGCCGTGCCGGACCGTCGGCGACATCGACGGGCCGCTGACGCGGGCCAGCACCCAGGACGTCCCGAGCGGGCTCACACCGCTCCCCCTGTCGTCCCCGATCACCGCGAGTAGGGTCGCAGACGACCCGATCTCACGACATCCGGAGGCACACCCATGCGTCTGACCCGCATGTTCTCCGCCGTCGAGGCCACCGCGCACTGCGACCTCCCCTGCGGCGTCTACGACCCGGCCCAGGCCCGCATCGAGGCGGAGTCCGTCAAGGCCATCCAGGAGAAGTACCAGGCCAACGACGACCCGGCGTTCCGCACCCGCGCCATCCTGATCAAGGAGCAGCGGTCCGACCTGGTCAAGCACCACCTGTGGGTGCTGTGGACCGACTACTTCAAGCCGCCGCACTTCGAGAAGTACCCGCAGTTGCACGAGCTGTTCAACAAGGCCACCAAGCAGGCCGGCGCGGCCGGCGGCAAGGGCAGCATGGACCCCGCCGAGGGCCAGAAGCTGCTCGACTACATCGCCGAGATCGACAAGATCTTCTGGGAGACCAAGGCCGCGGCCTGATCCTCCCTCCGACCGGTCGCTGCCGGGCTGCCCGCACGGGCGGCCCGGCAGCGTCGTCCGTGCGGCTCACGCGGACCGCGCACCCCTAGGGTCTGCCCATGCATCCCTCCGGCGCCGCGTCCTTCGACGTCGGCGCGCTGCTCGACCGCGTGGAGGCGGCCGCGCCCATCGAAGCGGTCGAGCAGGTCGCCGCCGCCCTCGGCGAGTGGGCCGGCGCGCACCGGGTCACCTTCCTGATCGCCGACTTCAGCGGCCGCTCCCTGGTCCGGCTGACCAGCGGGGGCCCGGCGATCGAGGGGAGCCGGACCCGCTCCGCCGAGCAGGCGGAGACGGTCCCGCTACCGGGCAGCCGCTACGAGCGGGTCCTGCGCACCCAGGTGGCCGACGTGCAGCCGGTGGACGAGGGCGCCCGGCTGGTCGTCCCGGTCACCGACCGGGGGGACGCGATCGGGCTGATCGAGCTGGACCTGCCCGGTCCCCCCGGTGCGGAGGTCGTGGCCGACGTCGCCGCCGCCGCGCACGCGCTGGCCTACGTCGTGATCGCGGCCCGGCGCCACACCGACGTGTTCGAGTGGGGTCAGCGGACCACGCCGTTCTCCCTCGCCGCGGAGATCCAGCGCCGCCTGCTGCCGAGCTCGTACACCTGCGAGGCCGGTCAGTTCACCCTCGCCGGCTGGCTGGAGCCGGCCGCCTCGGTGGGCGGGGACACGTTCGACTACGCGCTGGACCGCCATGCGCTCCAGGTGTCGATCACCGACGCGGTGGGCCACGAGGTCGCGGCCGCCCTGCTCGCGACGCTGTTCGTGGGCGCCCTGCGCAACGCCCGGCGCAAGGGGCTGGACCTCGGCGGGCAGGCGCGGTACGCCAACGACGCCCTGGCCGCACACGCGTCGCCCGGACAGTTCGTCACCGGCCAGCTGATCCGGATCGACCTGCGCACCGGGGCCGGCGTGATCCTCAACGCCGGCCACCCGTTCCCGCTCCGGCTGCGGGACGGTCGCGTGGCGGAGATCCGCCTGGCCGTCGAGCCGCCGTTCGGGGTCGTGCCCGGTAAGGGGTTCACCCTGCAGCGGCTCGCGCTGGAGCCGGGCGACCGGGTCGTCTTGCTGACCGACGGCATGCAGGAGCGCAACGCGGCCTCGCTCGACGTCGCCCGGGCGCTGGTCGCCACGGCCGACCTGCATCCCCGGGAGGTGGTCCACGCGCTGGGCGACGCCGTCCTGCGGGCGACCGCCCACGACCTCCGCGACGACGCCACCCTGGTGTGCCTCGACTGGTACGGCGGGCCACCCCGGCAACGGGACAGCACGTACGGCGCCGACCGCGAGCTGGCCTCGGCTCCCCGGCGGCCCGGCGGCGCCTGACCGCGCGTCCGCGACGGCCGAGGGCGCTGGGCTGTGCGCGGCGGTGCCGCCGGGGCCCGCCCGGTACCGTTTGCGCACGATGCGCATCGACCGGGCCGGGTGGCCCTTCATCACCGGGCCGCTCGCCCCCGCCGCCGTCCTGGCGGTCACCCGGCGGCGGGGGACCCGACTGCTGGCCTGGCCGTTCGTCCTGCTGTCCGCCTACATGGCGGTGTTCTTCCGCGACCCCGACCGGCGCTGCGACGTCGAGGCCCCGGCCGCGGACGACGTCGTCTCCCCCGCCGACGGCGTGGTGATGGTCGCCGGCGAGCCGCAGGAGGGCGTCGCCCCCGAGGACGCGCCCCAGGGCGGCTGGCAGCAGGTGAGCGTGTTCCTGTCGGTCGTCGACGTGCACGTGAACCGCTCGCCGTACCACGGCGAGGTGGTCGAGAGCTCGTACCGCAAGGGCAGCTTCCTGGCCGCGTACCGCAAGGAGTCGGCGCACCGCAACGAGCGCAGCGAGATCCGGCTGCGCGACGGCGAGCGCACCGTCGTGTTCCGGCAGATCGTGGGGGTGCTGGCCCGGCGCATCGTCACCCGCACCGGGACCGGCCGGCGGCTCGCCACCGGCGAGCGCATGGGGCTGATGAAGTTCGGGTCGCGGATGGACGTCTTCGTGCCCCGGGAGTGCACCATCACCGTGCGGAAGGGGCAGCGCGTGCGCGGCGGGGAGACCGTCGTCGCGCGCTGGCCCGAAACCCGCTGAGGGGGCTGAGCGCATGCCACCCACCCGCCGCACGGCGACCGTCGAGTTCGTCCGCGGTTCCGGCCGGCGCGCCCGCCGCCGCACGCTCGCCACGCTGCCCAGCCTGTTCACGCTGGCCAACATGATGTGCGGCTTCGCCGCCATCCTCGTGTCCATCCGCGGGCAGTACACCCTCGCCGCGATCCTGGTCGGCCTCTCGGTGGTCTTCGACATCGCCGACGGCGCGGTGGCCCGCCTGGTCGGGGCGGTGACCCCGTTCGGGCTGCAGTTCGACTCGCTGGCCGACCTGGTCTCCTTCGGCATGGCGCCCGCGTTGCTGGCCTTCACCCTCTTCTCCGAGGGCGACGACGCCTTCGACCCGCTCGGCTGGATCGCCTGCGCGCTGTGGGTGGCGTGCGCCGCGATCCGGCTGGCCCGCTTCAACACCACGATCGACCCGACGGCCGACAAGCGGTACTTCGTCGGGATGCCCAGCCCCGGCGCGGCCGGCGTCGTGCTCGCCTCGGTGTTCGCGTTCGGCGACCAGATGCAGGGCCGCGACCGGCTGTGGGTGCTGCTCATCGTCGCCGTCCCGGCGCTGCTGATGATCAGCCGGGTCCGGTTCCGCTCGTTCCGGTCGCTGGTCAGCCCCAAGAGCCGGCGGCCCTACGGGCTGATCGCCACCGCCGTCCTGCTGCTCGTCGGGTTCCTGACGGTGCCGGTGGTCACCGGCGTCGTCCTGGCCTACGGCTACCTGCTGGCGCCGGTCCTGGTCCCGCTGGTGTCGCCGCTGGGCAGGCTGGTGCCGGACAAGGTCAAGGAAGCCCTCACGTGACGGTCCGCCCGATCCGCCCGGACGACGTCCCCGCCGTGGTGGGCCTGGTGCGCGAGCTGGCCGACTACGAGAAGGCGCTGCACGAGGTGCGGCTGACCGAGGAGCAGCTCACCGCGTCGCTGTTCGGCGAGCGCCCGGCCCTGTTCGGCCACGTCGCCGAGGTGGACGGCGCCGTCGTCGGCACGGCGCTGTGGTTCCTCAACTTCTCCACCTGGCGCGGGACGCACGGCATCTACCTCGAGGACCTCTACGTGCAGCCGCAGCACCGGGGCACGGGCCTGGGCAAGGAGCTGCTGCGTACGCTGGCCGAGACCTGCGTGCAGCGCGGCTACGACCGGCTGGAGTGGGCGGTGCTGGACTGGAACACGCCCTCGATCGACTTCTACCGCGCCCAGGGCGCGGTGCCGATGGACGAGTGGACCGTCTTCCGGCTCACCGACGACGCCCTGCGCGGCTTCGCCGACCGGGAGGCGGGCGCGCCGGGACCCGCCTAGCCTTCGGGGGATGGCGGACGAGAACCTCCCGGCGCTCGTGCGGCGCCGCATGACGGAGCTCGACCTCACCCCCGAGCAGGCCTCCCGCCTGGCCCGGTGGGCCGTCTCCCCGCAGACGATCGGGCGGCTGGCCGCCGACCGGCACCGCGGCCCGATCAGCGAGCGGCTCGCCGTCGCGCTCGCCGCCGCCCTGGGCGTGCCGGAGAACCGGGTGCGCCGGCTGGCCGGGCTGCCGGAGGTCCCCGACGCGCGGGTGGACGTCGAGACCGCGCCGCACCTGCGCCTGATCAGGGGCGGCGGCTGAGGCCCGGTTAGGCTCCGCCCCTGTGAGCACCGAGCGCAAGAGGGCCGACTGCTGGCTCACCGACATGGACGGCGTGCTGGTGCACGAGGGCAACGCGCTCCCCGGGGCGGCCGACTTCCTGCGGCGGCTGGTCGAGCGCGAGCGCCGCTTCCTGGTGCTGACCAACAACTCGATCTTCACGCCGCGCGACCTCGCGGCGCGGCTCTCGCGGTCGGGGCTGCAGGTGCCGGAGGAGGCCATCTGGACCTCGGCCCTGGCGACGGCGGACTTCCTGTCCAGCCAGCTGCCGGGCGGCTCCGCCTACGTCATCGGCGAGGCGGGGCTGACCACCGCGCTGTACGAGGCGGGCTACACGCTCACCGACACGGACCCGGACTACGTCGTCCTCGGTGAGACGCGGACGTACTCGTTCGAGGCCATCACCCGCGCGATCCGGCTGGTCGGCGACGGCGCCCGGTTCATCGCCACCAACCCCGACGTGACCGGCCCCTCCCCCGAGGGCCCGCTGCCGGCCACCGGCTCGGTCGCCGCGATGATCACCAAGGCCACCGGCGCCGAGCCCTACTTCGTCGGCAAGCCCAACCCGATGATGTTCCGCAGCGCGATGAACCGGATCGAGGCGCACTCGGAGTCGACGGTGATGGTCGGCGACCGCATGGACACCGACGTCGTCGCCGGCATCGAGGCCGGCCTGGAGACCGTGCTGGTGCTCTCGGGCTCGACCAAGGCCGGCGACGTCTCGCGGTTCCCGTTCCGGCCCAGCCGCATCTGCGACTCGATCGCCGACGTCATCGACCTGGTCTAGGGCCCCTCCGCAGGGGCCCGCCGCGAGCGTGCGAGTGGTGGGGGGCGGAGGGGCCCTTCCTCAGTCGCCCCGGCGCTGGAAGAAGGCCAGCCGCGACTCGGGGGTGGACAGCAGGTAGAGGGTGACGGCGACCGGCACCAGCATCGGGATGCCGACCTGCTGCTGCTGGTACTCGAACGCGGCCGTCAGGCCGATCGCGCCCAGCAGCAGCTGCACCGCCACCACCGGACCCCGCGCCCACGCCGACAGCCGCCACAGCCCGCGCGCGCAGGCGGCGAGCAGCACCGCACCGAGCAGGGCGAACACCACCAGCCCCCACGCGCCCGAGTCGCTGTCGGCCTCACCGGTGAGGGTCCGCAGCCCCAGGTAGGTGGCGACGACGACGAGGAACACCGCCTCCAGGGCCACCACCAGCGCCGCCCACCGGACGCTGCGCGGGGTCACCGACTCCTCGCGCGCGGGCTTGGGCGCCGACGGCTCGGCGGCGGCACCCAGCAGCCGGTCGGCGCGGCTGCGCCTGCGGGAGGGCTCCGTCGTCACGGCCGCGAGACTACGCGCGCCACACCAGCCCCCCGGCTCCCGTCTCCAGCCGGTGCAGTGGCCCCGCGCTGGCTAGCCTGGCGGTATGCGCGCGCTCGTGGTGGTCAACCCGGCGGCGACCGCCACGACCGCGCGGGGCCGCGACGTCCTCGTGGGCGCGCTCGCCAGCGAGCTCAAGGTGGACGTCGTCGAGACCGAGCGGCGCGGCCACGGCCACGAGCTGGGCCGGCGCGCCGTGGCCGACGGCGTCGACGTCGTCGTGACCCTCGGCGGCGACGGCACGGTCAACGAGGTGGTCAACGGCCTCCTCGAGCACGGTCCGGCGCCGCACCTGCCGAACCTCGCCGTCGTCCCGGGTGGCTCGACGAACGTCTTCGCGCGGGCGCTGGGCCTCTCCCGCCGCCCGATCGAGGCCACCGCCCAGATCCTCGAGGCGCTGCGCACCGGCCGCAGCCGGCTGATCTCCCTGGGCACGGCGAGCGCCACCGGCACCAGCACCGCACCGGTGGCGCAGCACGACGAGGCCAGCGCGCCGGCCGTCGCCGCCGCGGACGCCGCCGCCGACCCCACCTGGACCGCACCGCGCTGGTTCGTCTTCGCCGCCGGGCTGGGCTTCGACGCCGACGTCATCGCGCGGGTGGAGGCCCAGCGGGCGCGGGGCCGGCGCTCCACCGGCGCGCTCTACGTCCGCGAGGCCACCAGCGCCTTCCTGCTGGGCACGGAGCGCCGGCGCCCGGCGATGACGCTCCGGGTCGACGGCGAGCCGCCGGTCGACGAGCTGTTCCTGTGCCTGTTCTCCAACGTCAGCCCCTGGACCTACCTGGGCGCCCGGCCGGTCAACCCGAGCCCCGAGGCCTCGTTCGACACCGGCCTGGACGTCTTCGCGATGGGCCGGATGGGCCCGCTGCGCATGCTGCACACGCTGCGGCAGGTGATGGCCCGCCGTCCCGACGCCCGCGGTCGGGGCGTGCACCGCTGGCACGACCTGCCGGAGGTCGAGATCTCGGCGTCCCGGCCGCAGGGCTGGCAGGTCGACGGCGACCACCTGGGGACGGCGACGGGGCTGCGCGTGCGCGACGTCCCCGCGGCCCTGCGCGTCATCTGCTGACCACCGGTCCCACACGGTCCGCGCACAGGCGCTGACCTGGCGCCTAGCACGGAACCGGCCCTTGCGGTCAAGCCCTTCGCCGGTGTGGTGGACACGTCGAGTGGCGCGCCTATCACGCCCGTGGTGAGGTTGCTCACGAGGGGGTCCCACCCGACCTCGAATCGCTTGACAGGCGTCCGGCTCGTGAAAACATCGCGAGAGGAACGCAACCTGCCGGTAACAAAGCAGGTAGTCGCTGAGCCACGGCGCTGGGCAACCGGTGTCGGACCGCGGAGCGGACCGAAGCCGTGCGACCTGTCGCAAACCGTAGACGACACCGAGGAGTACACCGCCATGGACTGGCGCCACCGCGCCCTGTGCCGCGACGAGGACCCGGAGCTGTTCTTCCCCATCGGGACGACGGGTCCGGCGACCGTGCAGATCGAGCAGGCGAAGGCGGTGTGCCGGCGCTGCCCGGTCGTCCAGTCGTGCCTCGACTGGGCGCTCCGGTCGGGCCAGGACTCCGGTGTCTGGGGCGGTCTGTCGGAGGACGAGCGCCGCGCGCTCAAGCGCCGCCAGGCCCGCACCCGGGCGTACACCGCCTGAGTCCCGAGCACCACTGGCGCGGCACCCCGCGCACCACGCCGCGAGGCCGGTCCGGATCCCCCGGACCGGCCTCGCGGCGTTGCGGGGCTCAGCGGCGCGGCAGCCCGGCGCCGGGCAGGCTGAGGACCACCTCGGTCCCGCGGCCGCCGGCGGCCGGCCCCATCTCGAGGCCGCCGCCCAGCTCTCCGGTCACCAGCGTGCGCACGATCTGCAGCCCGAGCCCGTCGCTGGCCGCCGGGTCGAAGTCCTCGGGCAGCCCCAGCCCGTCGTCCCGGACGCGGACGACGAGGTCGGGCCCGTCGCGCTCGGCGACCAGCTCGATCGTGCCCGGCTCGCCGTCGCCGAAGGCGTGCTCGGCGGCGTTCTGCAGCAGCTCGGTGACCGCCATGACCAGCGGTGTGGCCGCGGAGGCGGGCAGCTCCCCGAACGTGCCCACGCGGCGGGCCCGCGCGGCGGGACCGACCACGGTCAGGTCGCCGAGCATGGGCAGCACCCGGTCCAGGACGTCGTCCACGGCGACGACGTCCTCGCGGCTGCCGGCCAGCGTCTCGTGGACGACGGCGATCGACGCCACCCGCCGCACCGACTCCTCCAGCGCGGCCCGCGCCGCCGGCTCGGTCATGCGGCGGGCCTGCAGCCGCAGCAGCGCCGCGACGGTCTGCAGGTTGTTCTTCACCCGGTGGTGGATCTCCCGGATGGTCGCGTCCTTGGTCAGCAGCGCGCGGTCGCGGCGCCGGACGTCGGTCACGTCGCGCACGAGCACCAGCGCGCCGGCCTCCGCCCCGGGCGCCTGCAGCGGCAGGGCGCGGACCAGCATCGTGGCGGCCGGCCCCTCGACGTCCATGGGGTCGGGGAACCGGCCGGCGACCGCCGCGGTGATGCCGGCGGCCACGGCCTCCCCCGCCACCCGGTCGGCCGACGCCGACCGGGTCAGCTCGGCCAGGTCGGCGCCGAACAGGTCGCCGGTCAGGCCCATGCGGCGGTAGGCCGACAGCGCGTTGGGGCTGGCGTAGGTGGCCCGGCCCTCGGCGTCGAGGCGCACCAGGCCGTCACCCACGCGCGGGCTCATCTCGGCGTCCTGCAGCTTCTGCGGGGGGAAGGTGCCGGCCGACACCATGAGGCAGAGGTCGGCGGCGATGTCGAGGTAGGTGAGCTCGAGGGTCGACGGCGAGCGGGTGACGGCGAGGTTGGTGTCCTTGGCCAGGACGGCGACGACGACGCCGTCGTGCCGCACCGGGATCACCTCGCGCCGCCGGGGGCTGGCCCCCGACCAGTCGGGCTCGCCCTCGGTGACCGGCCGGCCCTCCCGGTAGGCGACGACGAACGGCTCGGCGGCCGGCCCGGAGGACTCGGCGCCGACCAGGTCGTCGGGCTGGCTCGTCGGCGCCGTCAGCGGGCGGACCTGCGCGACGCACCACCAGTTGCCCGTCTGCAGCGGCACCCACAGCGTGAGGTCGGCGAACGCGAGATCGGCCAGCAGCTGCCAGTCGGCGACCAGCCGGCGGGCGTGGTCGACCTGGGACGGGGAGGACGCCGACCCGCGGTTCAGGCGCTCGGAGAGGCTTCTCATGGTGGCTCCGAGCGTAGGAGGCGCCACCGCCTACGCTGCCGGCGTGGTCGAGACGTCATCCCTGCGCGTGGACGCGGCGACGCCCGAGGACTTCCCGCGGATCGCGGAGCTCACCGCCGGCGTCTACCGTGACGAGGGGCTGGCGCCGGAGGAGTACCTGGCCGAGCTGCGCGACGTCGCCGGCCGGGCGCAGCGGGCGCAGCTGCTCGTGGCCCGCGACGGCGACGCGGTCGTCGGCAGCGTGGCACTGGTGCTCGACGGCGACTTCGGGGAGATCACCGACTCCGCCGAGGAGGCGGCGTTCCGCATGCTCGTCGTCGACCCGGCCGCGCGCGGGCGCGGGGTCGGCGAGCTGCTCGTCGAGACCTGCCTGGCCGAGGCGCGGGCGGCCGGCAAGCGGCGGATGGTGCTGTCGACCGACCCGAAGATGGTGGCCGCCCACCGGCTCTACGAGCGGCTCGGCTTCACCCGCCTGCCCGAGCGCGACTGGTCCCCGCTGCCCGGCGTGAACCTGATGGCCTACGTGCTGGAGTTCTAAGGCCCCCTGCAGGGGCCCACCGCGAGCGTGCGAGTGGTGGGGGGCAGGGGGTCCTTAATCCTCGACCGTGGCGATGAGGTCCCCCTCCTGGAGGACCTCGCCCTCGCTCACGTGGAGCTCCTTGACGGTCCCGGCCCGCTCGGTGAGCACCGGGATCTCCATCTTCATCGACTCGAGGATCACCAGCGTGTCACCGGCCGCGACCTCGCTGCCCGCGGTGACGAGGACCTTCCAGACGCTGGAGACCATCTCCGCGTGGATCTCCTCCACCGCCACGCCGGGCCTCCTCCGCACTCGCCGTCCGCTGTCGTGGACATCCTGGCACGTCGGGCGGACGGCGGGGATCAGCCGGCGGGGATCGGCGACCCGGCGGCGAGCCGCTCGAGGACGGCGCAGATCTCCTCGCCGTCGTGCGGCACCCCGGTCTCGGGCAGGCCGCTGAGCACCTGGCTGACCGCCTGCGCGGCCGTGCGGGTGTCCTCGGCGCCGGCGCTCACCGTGGCCAGCAGCGCGTCGTACCAGCCGTCGAGCCGGTCCCGGGGGTCGTAGCCGCTGACCGCGACGACGTCGGCACCGGCCACCGACGTGCGCCCGGACGCCGGGAGCCGGCCGGTGACCCGCCCCGCCGTGCCGGGCGGCAGCGTCGACCGCAGCTGGACGGCGACCGCCGCCCGCGGCGTGCCCGGCTGCGGGTCGGCGGCGCGCGCCCGGCGACCGGAGGCGCTGCGCAGCGCCAGCTCGACCGCGTCGACCGCGTGCGCCCGCTCGAGCACCGCCATGTCCAGCGAGAAGCCCGCCGCGACCTCGGTCAGCTCGCCGTCCGGGGAGATGCCGACGGTGACCAGGCCCCGCCAGCCGACGTCCTTGAGCCGACGGGCGGCGGGCGGCACCTCGACCGACCTCGGGGTCCACGACACCCGCGCGATGCCGGCCGCGCGGTCGCGGGACACCGGCGTCAGGTAGCGCAGGCCCTCGTCGGTGACCCAGGCGAGGAAGCCGCGCTCGCTGGCCGGCTCGACGCCGTCCCCACCGAGCCGCTCGAGCACGTCGGCGACCGGACCGATCCAGGTCAGCCCCGCCCGGCGCACCGCCGCGGCGAGGCGGACGTTGCCGGCCAGCGCGGGTGGCACCGGCAGCACGGCGGCGGCGCCGCTGCGCAGGGCGGCCTCGACGATCCGGTCGACGGCGAGGTAGGACTCGGCCGCCGGGGCGGGGCCGAGCAGCACGGCGTCGTCGGCCAGCCGCACGTGCCGGGCGTTCCGGTCCGCCTCCGAGTGGACGGCGATCGCCTTGACCCCCAGCCGGGTGCACGCGGCGATGACGGCGCAGGCCGCGGGTCCGCGGCCGGCGACGAGCACGCTCTCGATCCCCAGGTCCATCTCTGCCCAGCTCCCCGCAACTGCCCCGTCCGGCCCGGTGCCGGACCTCCCCGTGAGAGGCTTGCCCTGTCAGCTTGGCCGGTCGGCCGCCCACGTACACCCCTGGGCGCCAATTTTCCGGCATCCCCCGACTCCCCAGGAGGCAGCCATGTCCAAGCGCGGACGCAAGCGTCGCAGCCGCAAGAAGAGCAACGCCAACCACGGCAAGCGGCCGAACGCCTGAACGCACGAGGGCCCGGCTCCCACGAGGGGAGCCGGGCCCTCGTGCGTACGGGTCAGGCGGGGGTCGGCCGCTCGCCGGCCTCGCGGACCACCTCGGACGTCACCTTCTCGACGGTGACCTGGGTGCCGTCCTCCTCGAAGGAGACGGTGGTCAGCTGCAGCTTGATCCGCTCCCGCAGGCCGGGGGGCGGGACGTCGCCGCCGCAGCGGCGGCGGACCAGGGCCTTGAACTCCTGCTCGATCCCGAACTGGCGCAGGCAGCTCGAGCAGTCCTCGAGGTGCTCGGCGATCACCGCCCGGCGCGAGTCGTCGGTCTCGTGGTCCAGGAACTCGAAGACGTGCGACAGGACGTCGTCGCACGAGTGGATCTCGATCGGCTCGCCCACGTGGTCGTCGTCGGTCACTTGGAGCTCGCCTCCTCCCCGGCACCGGCGCGGACGAACCCTCGTTCGCGCGCGTAGTCGGCCAGCAGCTTCTGCAGCCCCCGCCGGCCGCGGTGCAGCCGGGACATCACCGTGCCGATGGGCGTGCCCATGATCTCGGCGATCTCCTTGTAGGCGAAGCCCTCCACGTCGGCGAGGTAGACCGCGAGCCGGAAGTCCTCGGGCAGCTGCTGCAGGGCCTCCTTGATGTCGGAGTCCGGCAGGTGGTCCAGGGCCTCGATCTCGGCCGAGCGCAGCCCGCTGGAGCTGTGCTCCTCGGCGGCGTAGAGCTGCCAGTCCTGCACCTGGTCGGTGGGGTACTGCTGCGGCTGGCGCTGCTTCTTGCGGTAGCTGTTGATGTAGGTGTTGGTCAGGATCCGGTACAGCCAGGCCTTGAGGTTCGTGCCCTCGGCGAACTGGTGGAAGGCCGAGTAGGCCTTGACGAACGTCTCCTGGACCAGGTCCTCGGCGTCGGCCGGGTTGCGGGTCATCCGCAGCGCGGCCGGGTAGAGCTGGTCCAGGTACGGCAGGGCGTCGCGCTCGAAGCGGGCGTCGCGCTCCTCGCGGGTCTCGGCGGCCTGGGTGCGGCTACCGCCCTCCCCCGCCTCCGGGACCTCGACCGGGGCGCCCGCGACCGGGGCGTCGTCCTGCTCGTCGACCGGATTGATGCTGGTGGGCTCCTCGGGCACCGACCGTCCTCTCTGCGACCCCCGCATGCGGGAGACCACGTCGGTCGATCCTAGTCGCGGGGCATCCGGGCGGCCCGGGGGCCGATTGCGTACGGACTGCCGACGGGCGGCGGAGACGGTGCTGCTCACGCCTCCTCCAACCGCGCCGGCACGGGACCGATTCCCCGGACGCGTGATCGCTACGCTCCTGCGCCGTGGCAGGGACCCCGGCGGTGACGGTGCTGGAGAAGGCCCGGGTGCCGCACACGCTGCACCCGTACGACCCCGAGCACCCGGCCGCGCTGGGCCACGGCGAGGCCGCGGTGGCCGCGCTGGGCGCCGATCCGCGGCGGGTGTTCAAGACCCTCGTGGCCCGCGTGGACGGCGCGCTGACGGTCGCCGTCGTCCCGGTCGGGGGCTCGCTGGACCTCAAGGCCCTCGCCGCCGCGGCGGGCGGGCGCAAGGCGGTGATGGCCGACCCGGCCGACGCCGAGCGCAGCAGCGGCTACGTCGTCGGCGGGATCAGCCCGCTCGGCCAGCGCAAGGCGCTGCCGACGGTGGTCGACGACTCGGCGCTCGACTTCGACACCGTCTACGTCAGCGCCGGCAGGCGCGGGCTGCAGGTGGAGCTGCCGCCCGCCGAGCTGGTGCGCCTCACCCGCGCGCGGACGGCCCCGATCGGCCGCTGACCGCCCGTTTCCCCGCGGGGAGCGCTACGAGCTGTAGGGGTTGAGGAGCTGGTCGACCGGGGCGTGGTCGTCGGTGAGCGGCTCGGCGTCGCCGATGAAGCGGGTCAGCTCCCCGCCCTCGGCCGCTCGCCACGTGACGTCCTGGGCGGCCATGGCCTGCTCGATCGCGCCCAGCGGCAGCGGCGACCGGGAGGCCAGGACGACGACGTTGCCGCCGTCCTCCCCCGCCAGGACCGGCGCGCGGGCCAGCAGGGCGACGTGCGGGAACACCTCCCGCAGGGTGGCCAGCTCGGCGCGGACGAAGCCGAGCGGCGGGTGGTCGATCAGGTTGGCGGCGTAGATGCCGTCGTCGGCCAGGGCGGCGTCGACCAGCTCGATCGCCTCGACGGTGGTCAGCTGCCAGGGCACCGACAGCCCCCCGAAGGCGTCGCCGACGACCAGGTCGCGGCCGCCGGGCGCCTCGTCGGCGAGCCCGACCCGCGCGTCGACCACCCGCACGCGCAGCCGGTCGGACGTCTCCAGCGCCAGCTGCTCGCGGTCGATCGCGACCACGCCGGGGTCGACCTCGAGCACGAGGCTGTCGGTGCCCGGCCGCGTCCGCTCCAGGTAGCGCGGCACGGTCAGGCCGCCGCCGCCGAGGTGCAGCGCCGAGATCGGCCGGCCGGCGGGGGCCACGGAGTCGGCCACCGCGGCGATCGCGCGCACGTACTGGAACTCCAGGTACGTCGGGTCGTCGAGGTCGACGTAGGAGTGCCGCAGCGTGTCGAGCACCAGCACCCGCCCGCTCTCGCGCTCGGGATCGGCCACCACGCGGGCGCAGTGGTAGGCGGTCTCCTCCTCGCACGGGCTCGGGGCGACGGCGGCCAGCCCCGACACCGCGAGGGCCACCGCGACCAGCGCCGCCGGCGGCCTCGCCTCGGGGGTGCGCCGCCGCAGCAGCAGCGCCATCGCCACCCCGGCGGCCACCATGAGCAGCCCGGCGCCAACCAGGATGACGCTGCTCGGCAGCACGGCGACCAGCAGGAAGCCGGTGGCGAACGTGGCCGCGATCGCGCCCAGCGTGCCGATGCCGGACAGCTTGCCGACGACGGCGCCGGTCTCGTCCAGGCTGGCCAGCTGCAGCTTCACGACCATCGGCGGCACCGCCGACAGCAGCGCGGCCGGGACGACGACGGCGACCGCCGCGAGCAGGAGCACGTTGCCCGCCTGCGCCCCCGACAGCGCCTCCCCGGTGAACCGCACCAGCGGCAGGACGGCGACGGTCAGCGCGCCGCCGCCGACCATCAGCGGCGGGATCAGCCGGCGCGGGTCGCCGCGGTCGGCGGCCGCCCCGCCCGACCAGGCGCCGAGCGCGATCGCGGCGAGCGCGAAGCCGATGACCGCGGTGTTGGTCTGCAGGGTGATCCCGACGTAGGGCGCGATCAGCCGCAGCCCGACGATCTCCAGGACCAGCACCACGCCCGAGGACAGGAACGTCGCGCCGGCGGCGGCCCAGCCGGGCAGGGCGGCGGAGCGGTCGCGCGCCGCCGTCCGGGAGGACGCCACGTCAGAACAGCGCGGGCTGGTCGGCCGGCTCGCTCACCGACTCCGCTCGGGCCTCGAGCTCGGGACCGTTGTTCTTGACGTTGTTCACCAGGGTGCTCACCGGCCGCAGCTCCAGCGACTCGACCAGCGACGGCGGGGTGGGCCCGGTGAGCGCCTCGACGTCGTCGCGGGCCGGGTCGAGCCAGTCGGCCCACCGGTCCTGCGGCAGGACCAGCGGCATGCGCTCGTGGATCTCCTGCAGCGCCCCGACCGCGGGCGCGGTGACCACCGTGCACGTGTAGAGCCGGTCCTCACCCCGGCCCCACACCTCCCACAGCCCGGCGAAGGCGAGCACCGACCCGTCCTGCGGGGTGATGAAGTACGGCTGCTTGCCCGGCTTGTCCAACCGCTTGGCCCACTCGTACCAGCCGTCGGCCGGGACCAGGCAGCGGCGCGAGCGGGCCGCCGTGCGGAACGCCGGCTTCTCGGTGAGCGACTCGACCCGGGCGTTGAGCAGCCGGTTGCCGACCGCCGGGTCCTTGGCCCAGGTGGGCACCAGTCCCCAGCGGACGGCGCGCAACTCGCGGTGGCCGCCCCCGGTGAGAGCGCCCTCGGCGTCGCGCTCCTTCTTGTGCCGCACGACGTAGACGTCCTTGGTCGGGGCGACGTTGTAGTCGGCGGGCAGCGGCTGCTGGCCCTCGGCGCGCACCGCCTCGAACTGGACCACGAGGTCGTCGGGGCTGCGGCTGGCGGCGTAGCGACCACACATGCGGGGCTCCTCGGGAGGCGGCTGCACCCCCGACTCTAGGTGGCGCGGGTGACAGCCCCCGGGCGACGCGTGACGCCCCGGGCGGCGGGTAGGGCGCTACCGCAGACAGAGGACCGAGGACGAGGATCGAGCCGTGACCGCCACGCAGAACCCACCCGTCGAGCAGCCGAAGACCGCCAGCGACGCGGGCGCCCGCCCGTACCGGACGGTCAACCCCTACACCGGCGAGGTCGAGCAGGAGTTCCCCTTCCTCGACAGCGACGCCGTCGACGGCGTCGTCGAGCAGGCGCACGCCGCCTTCCTCGAGTGGCGCCGCCGGCCGGTCGAGGAGCGCGCCCGGATCGTCGGCCGGGCCGGTGAGCTGATGCTCGAGCGCAAGGACGAGTTCGCCGCCCTGGTGACCCGCGAGATGGGCAAGCGGATCCAGGAGGCCGCCGGCGAGGTCATGCTGGCGGCGAGCATCCTGACCTACTACGCCGAGAACGGCCCCCGCTTCCTGGAGCCCCGGCGCATCGACGTGATGCAGGGCGAGGCCGTCGTCGAGAACGAGCCCATCGGCGTCATCCTCGCCATCGAGCCGTGGAACTACCCGCTCTACCAGGTCGTCCGCGTCGCCGGCCCGAACCTGGTGCTGGGCAACGCGATCCTGCTCAAGCACGCCGAGCTCAACCCGCAGACCGCGCTGGCGATCGAGCGGTGCTTCCGCGACGCCGGCGTCCCCGAGGGCGTCTACACCAACGTCTTCCTGCGCATCCCCGACGTTGAGAAGGTCATCGCCCACCGGCTGGTGCAGGGCGTCACCCTCACCGGCAGCGAGCGGGCCGGCAGCGCCGTCGCCTCGCTGGCGGGCAAGTACCTGAAGAAGTCGGTGCTGGAGCTCGGCGGGTCCGACCCCTTCATCGTGCTCGACACCGAGGACCTCGGCCGCACGGTCAAGGCCGCCACCATGGGCCGGATGCAGAACAGCGGCCAGGCCTGCATCGCGGCCAAGCGGCTGATCGTCACCGAGGACATCTACGAGCCGTTCGTCGAGGGCCTCAGGCAGGCCTTCTCCACCTTCGCCCCCGGCGACCCGAGCGACCCGTCGACGTCGCTGGCCCCGCTCTCCAGCGAGCAGGCGGCGAAGGACCTGCACGCGCAGATCCAGGACGCGGTCGACAAGGGCGCCACCGTGGTCACCGGCGGCAGCCGTCCCGACCACCCCGGCGCGTTCGTCGAGCCGACGATCCTCACCGACGTCACCCCCGAGATGCGCGCGTACAACGAGGAGCTGTTCGGCCCGGCCGCCGTCGTCTACAAGGTGAAGGACGCCGACGAGGCCGTGTCGCTGGCGAACAACAGCGACTTCGGGCTCGGCGCCGCCGTCTTCTCCAGCGACCTCGACAAGGCCCGCGGCGTCGCCGACCGGATCGACGCCGGCATGGTGTGGGTCAACCAGCCCACCGGCTCCTCCCCCGAGCTGCCCTTCGGCGGCGTGAAGCGCTCCGGCTACGGCCGCGAGCTGTCGGAGCTGGGCATGTTCGAGTTCGCCAACCGCAAGCTGACCCGCGTGCTGCCGGCCAAGAAGGCGAGCAAGCCGCAGGCGGGCTAGGTCGATGCGCGAGCGGTGCGGCGTCCCCGACCGGGCAGAATCACGCCCGTGACGGACATCTGGGCGACGCCGCACCGCTCGACGCCGGTCGACGCGGTCGTCCGCCTGCCCGGGTCCAAGTCGATCACCGCCCGCGCGCTGGTCGTGGCCGCGCTGGCCGACGGCCCGAGCCGGGTCGTGCGGCCGCTGCGTGCCCGCGACACCGACCTGATGGCCGCGGGGCTGCGCGCCCTCGGCGTCCGGGTCGACGAGGACGGCGACGACTGGGTGGTCACCCCCGGTCCGCTGCGCGGCCCCGCCGAGGTCGACGCCGGCCTGGCCGGCACGGTCCTGCGGTTCCTGCCGCCGGTCGCGGCACTGGCCGAGGGCCCGGTCCGGGTGGACGGCGACCCGCGGCTGCGCGAGCGACCCAACGCCGGCCTGCTCGCCGCGCTGCGCGCCCTCGGCGTCGAGGTGGACGACGGCGGACGCGGGCGGGCGCCGTTCACCGTGCACGGGACCGGCCGGGTCGAGGGCGGCGCGATCAGCGTCGACGCCAGCGAGTCCTCGCAGATCGTCTCCGGCCTGCTGCTGGCCGCCGCCCGGTTCGAGCAGGGCCTCGACCTCGCGCTCGCCGGCGGCGTGCCGTCGATGCCGCACGTCGAGATGACCGTGACCACGCTGCGCGAGCACGGCGTCGAGGTGGCGGCCACCCCGCGCGGCTGGCGGGTCTCCCCCGGCCCGGTCGCCGCGCGGGACCGGGTGGTGGAGCCCGACCTGTCCAACGCCGCACCCTTCCTCGCCGCGGCGCTGGTCACCGGCGGCCGCGTGACCGTCCGCGACTGGCCCGAGGTCACCACGCAGCCGGGCGCGCAGCTGGACCGGCTGCTCCGCGCGATGGGCGCGACCGTCGAGCGGACCGGCGACGACCTGCGGATCACCGGCGGCCCCGCGATCCGGCCGCTGGCGGCCGACCTCGGCGAGGTGGGCGAGCTGACGCCCGTGCTCGCCGCCCTGTGCGCGCTGGCCGACGGACCGTCCCGGCTCACCGGCATCGGCCACCTCCGGGGGCACGAGACCGACCGGCTGCAGGCGCTCGACGAGGTGCTCACCGCCGTCGGCGCGCGGGTCGAGCAGCTGCCCGACGGCCTGGTCATCGAGCCGGGGCCCGGCCGGCCCGCCCGGCTGGACTCCTACGCCGACCACCGCATGGTGCACGCCGGCGCCGTCCTCGGCCTGGCCGTCGACGGGGTCGAGGTGGCCGATCCCGGCGCGGTGGCCAAGACGCTGCCCGACTTCGTCGAGCGGTGGAACGGGCTGCTCGGGGACCCGGTCGGAGCCGACCGCTGAGCCCGCGGAGGCTGGACAGCCGGTCCGACGAGGACGACATCCGCGTCCGGCCCAACCGGCGCGGCTCGCGCCCGCGCACCCGGCAGCGGCCGGCTCACGAGGACGCGCTGCCCGGCCTGGTGATCGCCGTCGACCGCGGCCGGATGACGGTGCGGCTGGAGGAGTCCGGCGTCGAGGTCACCGCCATGCGGGCCCGGGAGCTCGGCCGGCACGGCGTCGTCGTCGGCGACCGGGTGCGCATCGTGGGCGACACCAGCGGCCGGCCGGACACCCTGGCCCGCATCGTCGTCATCGAGGAGCGGACGACGGTGCTGCGGCGCACCGCCGACGACACCGACCCCACCGAGCGGGTCGTCGTCGCCAACGCCGACCAGCTGGTGGTGGTGACCGCGGTGACCGACCCCGAGCCGGCGCTGGGCTTCCTCGACCGCTGCCTGGTGGCCGCCTACGCCGGCGGGCTGGACCCGGTGCTGTGCTTCACCAAGACCGACCTCGGCAGCCCGCAGCCGCTGCTCGACCGCTACGCCGGCCTCGACCTCGACGCCGTCGCGGTCTCCCGCGACCAGCCGCTCGACGAGCTGGTCGACCGGCTGCACCTGCGGATGAGCGTGCTCGTCGGGCAGTCCGGCGTCGGCAAGTCGACGCTGGTCAACCGGCTCGTGCCGGACGCCTACCGGGCCACCGGCGAGGTGACCAAGGTGGGCAAGGGCCGGCACACGTCGTCGTCGGCGGTGCTGCTCGACCTGCCCGGCGGCGGCACCGTGATCGACACCCCCGGCATCCGCTCGTTCGGGCTCGCGCACGTCACCGCCGAGGACGTGCTCGCCGCCTTCGACGACCTCGAGGAGGCCTCGGTCGACTGCCCGCCCGGCTGCGGGCACGGCGCCGAGGACCCCGACTGCGCGCTGGACGCCTGGGCGGCGGCCGGACCGCCCGCGCGGGCCGAGCGGCTGGCCAGCTTCCGCCGCCTGGTCGACGCCGTCGGCCAGCTCGGTCCCGGCTACTGACGGAACAGGGCGTCGTCCATGGGCTCGTCGACGGCCTCGACGCGCAGCTCGTGGCCGTTGCCGCGGGGCAGGTCGAGCAGCTCCTCGGTGAGCACGCACACGCCGGTGCCCACGTCGAGTCGCACCCGCCAGCGCTCCGGGTAGGCCTCCGGCGGGCGCGGCAGCGGGTAGCCGTTCGACTCGTACTCGAGTCGCGCGTTGTCGAGCGAGTCCAGCAGCGGGCAGCAGCCGCAGCGGGGGTCGTAGCGGGGCGTCGTCCGGACGACGGCCTCCCACGCCGGCCGGCCGTGGTGGTCCACCTCGGCGACGTCCTCGACCGTCAGCGGTGGGCCGTCCTGGCCGTCGGCCAGCTCGACCGGGTCGAGCACCGCCACCCAGAAGTAGTTCTCGAAGAAGGGCGCGTCGAGCTCGGGCTGCTCCCAGCGCGACGGCCGTCCGGCCACCAGCCCGTCCGGCCGGAACACCGGCGGGGGCACCTCGCGGAGCTGCGCGGGTTCGTCGCCCGGTGCCGCGAGGACGGCGCGGCTGCCGACGGCCGGCGGCTCGAAGCCGGCGCGCAGCACCGCGCCGTCGGCGGTCTCCACGCGCAGCGCATCGGGCCGGCGCACCCACGCCCGGATCACCGGCTGCCACGCGCCGTCCCGGTACCGCCCCGACGTGAAGCGCAGCGCCGACCAGCGCCACGGCGAGGACCGGGCGAGCGCGGCGAAGTCGTCGGCGGTGGGCACACCACAGTGTGGCCTCCCTGCAGGGCCCCGCCGCGAGCGCGCGAGCGGTGGGGGGCAGGGAGGTCCTTACACGTCCACGTAACCGCCGGTGCGCCAGTACAGGCCGCCCTCGCGGCTGAGCAGCCCCTCGTCGACCAGGTACCGGCGCAGCGCCGCGTGGTCGGGGTGCCAGACGGCGAGCAGCGCGTTGACCTCGCGCTCCGGGTAGCGGATCCCGGGCTCGAAGACGCGCACGATGTGCTCCAGCACGATCCGCCGCTTCGACCGCTGCGCCGGGATCGACACCAGCCGACCGCCCCGCACGAAGGCCGACAGCACGGCGTCCTCGGCCGGGTCGTCGGACAGCGGCTCCGGCGCGGGGGCGGCCTCGGCCGCGGCACGCGCCGCGGCGCCGAACCGGTCGGCGAGCAGCTCCAGGCCGCGCCCGTCGCGGCGCACCAGCCCGCCGCGGGCGAGCCGGCGGGCGGCCAGGGCGACGTCCTTGAGCGGCAGACCGGTCGCCTCCGCCACCTCCTCGATGGTCCCGGCGCCGAGCGCGAGGGCCGCGACGACCTTCAACCGGGTGTCGTCGGCGAGCAGCCCGACGAGGGTCGCGGCGTCCACTCCCCGACCGTATGCGCTCGTCGCGGCGCGGCGCCCAGTAGGTTCGGGTGCCATGACGGCTGGTCGGGGCTTCAACGAGGACATGCGGTTGGCCCACGTGCTGGCCGACCAGGCCGACTCGATCAGCATGGAGCGCTTCCGGGCGCTGGACCTGACGGTCGAGACCAAGCCCGACCTCACCCCGGTCACCGACGCCGACCGGGCCGTCGAGGAGCAGCTGCGCATCACCCTCGACCGGGCCCGGCACCGCGACGCGGTCATGGGCGAGGAGTTCGGCACCACCGGCCACGGCTCCCGCCGCTGGGTCCTCGACCCCATCGACGGCACGAAGAACTTCGTCCGCGGGGTGCCGGTCTGGGCCACGCTCATCGCGCTGCTGGACGGCGACGAACCGGTCGTCGGCCTGGTGTCGGCGCCGGCGCTGAACCGGCGCTGGTGGGCGGCCAAGGACGTCGGCGCCTGGACCGGGCGGCGGCTGGAGTCGGCGACCCGCTGCCAGGTGTCGGGCGTGCGCACGCTGGCCGACGCCAGCCTCAGCTACTCCAGCCTCTCCGGGTGGGAGGAGCGCGGCCTGCTCGGCGGCTTCCTCGACCTGACCCGGGCGGTGTGGCGGACCCGCGCCTACGGCGACTTCTGGAGCTACGTGCTGCTGGCCGAGGGCGCGGTCGACATCGCCTGCGAGCCCGAGGTGTCGCTGTGGGACCTCGCCGCGCTCGACGTCATCGTCCGCGAGGCCGGCGGCCGGTTCACCGACCTCACGGGCAAGCCCGGCCCGGCCGGCGGCAGCGCGCTGGCGACCAACGGCGCGCTGCACGACGCGGCCCTGCGCACCGTCCGCCCGCCCCTCGACGCGGCATGAGGAGGGCGCGCCCCCGGGTGGGAGCGCGCCCTCTCGACGTGCTGGCTAGCGAGGAGTCGTGCCCCCGCGGCCGCCGGAGAAGCGGCGCCGGGCGTCCTCGATCCGGGCCCGGTTCTTCGGGTCCTTGGCGAACTGCTGCGCCTTGCCGGCGAACTCCCGGATCACCTGCTGCCCCTTGGGGCTCCTCGCGAACTGGCTGACCTTGTCGAACATCGACGACTTCATCGCGCTCCTCCTCCGCGCCGGGGGCCAGGGGAAGCGGCCCGTCACCTGTTCGAACGATGCCCGCCCGGGGCCCGTTCCATGCGTGGCTCCGGCCACCCCGCTGCGCGGGCGGCCAGGACCGCCGCGCCGAACGCCGACGCGCTGCGCATCGGCAGGTACCGGACCGGCCGGCCAAGGACGTCGCCGAGCAGCCGCCGGACCAGCGGGTCCCGTCCTCCGCCCCCGGTGAGGACGACGTCGCCGTCCGGCCGGTCGAGCAGCGCGAACGCCGCCCCGACCGCGTGCACGACCCCCTCGACGGCGGCCCGCGCCAGGTCGGCCCGCGTCGTGCCGGGGCCCAGCCCGGTCCAGCTCCCGCGGTCGTCGGGCCCGGCGACGCCGCCGCGCTCGCCGGTGAGGAACGGGCCGAAGCGCACGCCGCCGGCCCCGTCGTCCGCCGCGGCCGCCGCGGCGAAGAAGTCGGCCCAGGACAGCCCGAGGACCTCGCGCACCCACGCCCACGCCGAGCCGCCGTTCTGCAGCGCGGCCATCGCGTACCAGCCGCCGTCGACGTCGGCGTACCGGTGCACCGGCGGGTCGTCGGCCGCCACCGGCCGGGCACCGGCGTGCAGCACCTGGACGCCGGTGCCGAGGTTGACCAGCACGCCCTCGCCCACCCCGGAGGCCAGCAGCGCCAGCGCGGTGTCGGCGCCGCCGACCACCACCGGCACCTCCCCGACCGGCAGCCGCGCCGTCCCCACCACCTCGTGCGACGGCCGGACCGCGGGCAGCAGGCCGGCCGGCACCCCGGCCGCGCCGGCCGCCGCGGCCGACCAGCCGTCGGCGACGACGTCCCAGAGCAGCGTGGCCGAGGCGTCGCTGCGGTCGGTGACGAGCGAGCCGGGCACCAGGGTGGCCCGCAGCGCGTCCTTGGGCAGCAGGACGGCGGCGGCGCGGTCGACCACGGCCGGTTCGTGCGCCGCCAGCCAGGCGAGCAGCGGACCGGTCATGCCGGGCACGAGCGGGTTGGCCAGCGCGGCCCGGTCGGCCGGCGGCAGCGCCCGCCAGCGGGCGAGCTCGCCGGTGGCGCGGGAGTCGGCCCACAGCAGCGCGGGCGCCAGCGCCGTCCCGGCCCGGTCGACCAGCACCGCGCCGTGCATCTGCCCCGACAGGCCCAGCCCGCGGACGCGCCCCCCGAGCGGCAGGCGGGCCAGCGCCTCGTCGAGCGCGGCGGTCCAGGTGGCGACGTCGTTCTGCGCCCACCCGGGCCGCGGGCGGTCGGGCTCGTAGCCGGCCTCGGCCTCGGCCACCACCGCGCCGTCGGCGGCGAGCGCGACCAGCTTCAGCCCGCTGGTGCCGACGTCGGCGCCCAGGACGACGTCCACCGCCGGTCAGCGGGCGTGCGCGAAGCCGCCGGTGCGCCCGTTGCGGTCGGCGAGCAGCCCCGCGAGCGTGGAGACCGCGATCTCGGCCGGGGTGCGCGAGCCGATGTCGAGCCCGATCGGCCGGTGCACCCGCGCCACCTCCTCCGGCGGGACGCCGAGCGCGGCCAGCGCCGCCACGTGCGGCCCCTCGTGCCGCGGGTTGCCCATGACGCCCACCCAGCGCACCGGCCGGGCCAGCGCGTCGCGCAGCTGCCCGCCGAGCTCCTCGCGGTGGTGGTCGGCGACGACGTCGGCATCGGGCCCGGCCAGGTCGTCGTCCAGCTCGTCGAAGCCGGCGACCACCAGGTCGGCGGCGGCGTCTTCCGGGCGGCGGCCGGCGTCGGGCTCGACCAGCACGGTGCGGAAGCCGAGGTCGCTGCCGTAGCGGACCAGGCAGGCCGAGACCGGCGAGGCGAACACGGCCACCAGCACGCGGCCGGCGGGCCGCTCGGCGGCCGCGCCGTGGGCGACGCCGCAGTTCGGATCGGTCTCGGGCGTGCTCATGCCGTCACTCTCCCCCGTGCGCTTTTCCGCGATCAAGCGCCGTCTGGTGGGATGGATCGCACAGCCCGCGCGCCCGAGGAGGCACCACCGTGCAGTACGCCGAGTCCGTCCTGGACCTGATCGGCGGCACCCCGCTGGTCCGGCTGCGGAGCGTGACCCGCGACCTGGGCCCCGACGCGCCGCTGGTGCTGGCCAAGGTCGAGTACCTCAACCCCGGCGGGTCGGTGAAGGACCGCATCGCCGTCCGCATGGTCGACGCCGCCGAGGAGGCCGGCCTGCTGCGGCCCGGCGGCACGATCATCGAGCCCACCAGCGGCAACACCGGCATCGGGCTGGCGCTGGTCGCCCAGCAGCGCGGCTACCGGTGCATCTTCGTCTGCCCCGACAAGGTCGGACAGGACAAGATCAACGTGCTGAAGGCGTACGGCGCCGAGGTCGTCGTCTGCCCCACCGCCGTCGACCCGGCCGACCCGCGCTCGTACTACTCGGTGTCCGACCGGCTGGCCCGCGAGACCCCCGGCGGCTGGAAGCCCGACCAGTACTCCAACCCGGCCAACCCGCGCTCGCACTACGAGACCACCGGCCCGGAGATCTGGGCGCAGACCGAGGGCCGCATCACCGCCTTCGTCACCGGGGCCGGCACCGGCGGCACGATCAGCGGCGTCGGGCGCTACCTCAAGGAGGTCTCCGGCGGCCGGGTGCGCGTGGTCGGCGCCGACCCGGAGGGCTCGGTCTACTCCGGCGGGACCGGCCGGCCGTACCTGGTCGAGGGCGTCGGCGAGGACTTCTGGCCGTCCACCTACGACAAGTCGGTGCCCGACGAGATCGTCGCCGTCTCCGACGGCGACTCCTTCGCGATGACCCGCCGGCTGGCCCGCGAGGAGGGCATGCTCGTCGGCGGCTCGTGCGGCATGGCCGTCGTCGCCGCGCTGCGGGTGGCCGAGCAGCTGACCAGGGACGACGTCCTCGTGGTGCTGCTGCCCGACGGCGGCCGCGGCTACCTCGGCAAGATCTTCAACGACCAGTGGATGGCCGACTACGGCTTCCTCGACGTCGCCGGCGGCGAGACCGTCGGCGAGCTGCTGACGGCGAAGTCGGGCGCGACGCCGACGCTGGTGCACACCCACCCGAACGAGACCGTCCGCGAGGCGATCGACATCCTGCGCGAGTACGGGGTCAGCCAGCTGCCGGTGGTGCGGGCCGAGCCGCCGGTCACGGCCGGTGAGGTGGTCGGCTCGGTCGACGAGAAGGTGCTGCTCGACGCGCTGTTCGCCGGCCGGGCGACCCTGGCCGACCGGGTGGAGCGGCACATGTCCGCGCCGCTGCCGATCATCGGTTCGGGCGAGCCCGTGAGCGCCGCGGTGGCGGCCCTCGGCGAGGCCGACGCGCTGGTGGTGCACGTCGACGGCAAGCCGGCCGGGGTGGTCACCCGGCAGGACGTGCTCGGCCACCTCGCCGGGCTGGCTCCTACGGTGGGCCGATGACCGGCTTCAACACGCGGGCGATCCACGCCGGGCAGGACCCCGACCCGGCGACCGGCGCGGTGATCCCGCCGCTGCACCTGACGACCACCTACAAGCAGGACGGCGTCGGCGGGCTGCGCGGCGGCTACGAGTACAGCCGCAGCGCCAACCCGACCCGCACCGCGCTGCAGGAGGCGCTGGCCGCGCTGGAGCAGGGCGCGGCCGGGCTGGCGTTCGCCTCCGGGCTGGCCGCCGAGGACACCCTGCTGCGCACCGTCTGCGTGCCCGGCTCGCACGTCGTGCTGGCCGGCGACGCCTACGGCGGCACGTTCCGGCTGCTGGCGAGGGTGCTGGCCCGCTGGGGCGTGACGCACACGCCGGTCGACCTGGGCGACCTCGACGCCGTCCGCGCCGCGGTGCAGCCGGAGACCCGGGTGGTGTGGTGCGAGACGCCCACCAACCCGCTGCTCAACATCGCCGACGTCGCGGGCCTGGCCGGCGTCGCGCACGACGCCGGCGCGCTGCTCGTCGTCGACAACACCTTCGCCTCGCCATACCTGCAGCAGCCGCTGACGCTGGGCGCCGACGTCGTCGTCCACTCGACGACGAAGTACCTGGGCGGGCACTCCGACGTGGTCGGCGGTGCGCTGGTCGTGGCCGACGCCGGGCTCGCCGAGGAGATCGCCTTCAACCAGAACGCGATGGGCGCGGTCAACGGGCCGTTCGACGCCTGGCTGGTGCTGCGCGGCATCAAGACCCTCGGCGTGCGCATGGACCGGCACTCGGCCAACGCGGCCGCCGTCGCCGATTTCCTGCTGCGGCACGACGCGGTGACCGCCGTCCTCTACCCCGGCCTGCCCGGCCACCCCGGGCACGACATCGCCGCCAAGCAGATGTCCGGCTTCGGCGGCATGCTCTCGTTCCGGCTGGCCGGCGGCGAGGAGGCGGCTCTGCGGGTGTGCGAGCGGGCGCAGCTGTTCACGCTGGCCGAGTCGCTGGGCGGCGTCGAGTCGCTCATCGAGCACCCGGGGCGGATGACCCACGCCAGCGCCGCCGGCTCGCCGCTCGAGGTGCCCGGCGACCTGGTGCGGCTGTCGGTGGGCATCGAGGACGTCGACGACCTGCTCGCCGACCTGGAGCAGGCACTCGCCTGAAGGGCCCGCTCCGGGAGCAGAATGCGGGCATGACGACCACCGCCGACGGCCGCGACCTCGACGTCCTCGAGGCCGAGCGGGCCCGGATCCGGGACACCCACCTGCGGCCGAAGGGCGACCGGCCCGCGTCGACGGCGCGCGGGCTGCACCACACCGCCCTGATCAGCAGCGACGTCGAGCGGACCGTGCGCTTCTACCAGGACGTGCTGGGCTTCCCGCTGACCGAGCTGATCGAGAACCGCGACTACCCGGGCTCGTCGCACTTCTTCTTCGACATCGGCAACGGCAACCTGCTGGCGTTCTTCGACTTCCCCGGGCTCGACGTCGGCCCGTACGCCGAGGTGCTCGGCGGGCTGCACCACATGGCGATCAGCGTCGACCCCGACCACTGGCAGGAGCTGGTGGGCCGGCTGGAGGAGGCCGGGGTCGCGCACGAGGTGCACAGCGGGGTGTCGGTCTACTTCCGCGACCCCGACGGCGCCCGCATCGAACTCATCGCCGACCCGCTCGGGGAGATGTACGGCACCCAGGTGCTGTAGCGGAGTCCAGGACCGCACTTCCCGCGTCCTGGCACTCCGCGTTCAGCACTCGTGCAGGACGAGGTCGGCGTAGTCGGGGTGCCGTTCGATCCAGCCGCGCACGAACGGGCACTGCGCGATCAGCTTGCCGCCCTTCGCCCGCACGTCGTCCAGGGCGCCGCGCACCAGCGTGCTGCCCAGCCCGGAGCGCCCCTCGTGGGGGTCGACCTCGGTGTGGGTGAAGACCAGGACGTCGCCGCGACGGCGGTAGGCCGCGATGCCGAGCACGCGGTCGCCCTCGCGGATCTCGTACCGGTGCTCGTCGGGGGCGTCGATCACGGTGGGTTCCACGCCTCGCCCCAACTCCCGCCGTGGGCGCCCGATTCCGCCGCCCTCACCCGACCAGCCGCAGCGCCCGGGTCGGGCAGGCCTGGACGGCGTTGCGGACGTCGGGCAGGTCGGCCGGCCCGGGTTCGGGGACGAGGACGACGAGGGCCCCGTCGTCGCCGATCTCGAAGACGTCCGGCGCCAGCGCCTCGCACCCGCCCGTGCTGGCGCACAGGTCGCGGTCGACCTCGATCCGGGTCACTGCACCCCCGTCAGGGTGGCCGGCAGCGACTTGAGCCCGTTGACGAACGACGAGCGCAGCCGGCGCGGCTCGCCGGTGACCTCGAGGTCGGGCAGTTCGTCGAACAGCGTGCGGAACGCCACGCCGATCTCCCGGCGGGCCAGGTGCGCCCCCAGGCAGAAGTGCGGACCGTGGCCGCCGAAGCCGACGTGCGGGTTCGGGTCCCGCGCCAGGTCGAACACGTGCGGGTCGGGGAACACCTCGGGGTCGCGGTTGGCCGCCGCGTAGAAGAGCACGAACTTGTCGCCGGCGGTGAACCGGTGGCCGTTGACCTCGCCGTCGCGCGTCGCGGTGCGCCGCATCCAGGTGACCGGGCTGACCCAGCGGACGATCTCCTCCACGGCGGTGCGGGTCAGCGAGGGGTCGGCCATCCACCGCGCCCGCTGCTCGGGGTGTTCCGACAGCGCCAGCACGCCCTGGCCGATCGCCGTGCGGGTGGTCTCGTTGCCCGCGACGCACAGCAGGATGAAGAACGACGCGATCTCCTGGTGGGTGAGCGTCTCGCCGTCGACCTCGGAGTGCACGAGCGCCGTGATGAGGTCGTCCTCCGGGTGCTCCCGCCGCTCGGCGGCCAGCCTGTTCAGCAGGTCGGACAGCACCGCGCCGGCGTCGAGGAACTCGGTCACGATCTGGTTCTCGTCCGCGATGAGATCCGGGTCGCCCTGCGACAGGATGATGTTGGACTTCTGCAGGACCAGGGCCCGGTCCTCCTCCGGGATGCCCATCATGTCGCAGATGACCCACAGCGGGATCGGCGCGGCGAAGTCGGCGACCACGTCGATGGTGCCGTCGCCCTCCTCCGCCTTCCGCCGCGCCCGGACGGCCACGTCGCGGACGATCGTCTGCACCGACTCCACCACCCGCTCGAGCATCCGGGGGGTGAACGTCTTGGAGACGATCCGGCGGATCTTGGCGTGCCGGGGGTCGTCCATGCTGATCATGGAGCCGTAGAACTCGTTGAGGTCGGGCGGCATGTCGGGGATGGACACCGCGCCCCTGCCCGAGCAGAACACCTGCGGCTGGGAGCTGATCGCATCGAGGTCGGCGTAGCGGGTCACGGCGTGGTAACCGGGGCCCACCGGGATGAACGGCACGACGGGTTCGGCGAAGAACGCGAACGGGCGCTCGCGGCGCAGGGCGTCGAAGGCGGCGTGGCGCTCGGCCGGCGGCCGGCCCCAGAACTCGCGGTCGGACAGGTCGATCGCGTCCGGGTCGACGGCGGCGGCGTCCAGGGACACGGGCCCTCCCAGGGCAGAACGGTCAGCGGTGACCGTTCTCACGCTAGGGGGCGGGCGACGCCCGACACAATCCCCCCGACCCCGGGGACCAGCGAGGGGCGGGGGGGGGGGGGGCCCGGGCGCCGCCGCAGTTGTGGGGGGCGGTATTTTACCTGGACACTATGGGTTTTTTTTGACCGCT
>NZ_JBJGYZ010000013.1:0-116630 GCF_054050275.1 Geodermatophilus sp. SYSU D00691 | reverse complement strand
ACCGGTGGGCGCACGGTCTGAGCCTAGGAATTCAGCGATTCCCGTCCTTGCAAGTGCTGACCCACCGGCCGCTACCGGCACCGAACCTGCCAGAGATGGCGAGGCCCGGTAAGCCCCCATTAGTCCTCGTCGTCGCCCGGACCGCCGCGGCCCCCGCCGGGCCCGCCCGGCCCGCCGGTCTCCGTGCCGGTCACGGTGAAGTCCTCGCCGACGAGCACCGTGAGCCGCTCGCCGTCGGCGGTCACGATGTGCGACTCGTACACGCCCCCGGAGTCGGTCTCGCTGCGCACGATCTCCGCGTCCGGGTACTCGGCCAGCACCGCCGCCTCGACCTGCTCCTCGGTGTCGCCGGTGAGCAGCTCCTCCTGGGGCCGCTGCGGGCAGTCGTCGGTCGCCGTCGTCGACGAGCCGCTGCCGCCCTCGTCAGCGGCGCTCGCGCTCGTGGTGCCCGCCAGGACACCACCGGCCACCGCGCCCGCGGCGAGCAGCCCGGCCGCTCCGCCCCACCGGCGCCACTTCCTCGAGTTCGCCATCGTCGCGCTCCTCCCCCGCGCCCGACCCTCGGGCGCGGCCCGCGACGCTGCCCGCGCGACCCGTGCGGGAGCTGTGCGCCCGCTGGCGCGTCGGTGTCACTCGTCGAACACGAGCGCCGGGGTGTCGGTGCGCAGCGTCTCCCCACGGAAGAACTCCGGGTGCCGTGCCCGCCAGACCAGCATGAGGACGGCGCCGGCGAGCAGCAGGCCGATCCCGATGACGAAGACGCTGCCGATGCCGAACACCGACGAGCCGCTGCCGTACGCCGGGTCGAGCGTGTCGACGGCGGTCTGCACGAACACCGCGGTCAGCATCAGTGCGCCCAGCAGCGGCAGCACGCCCTTGAACACCAGGTCGCGGGCGCTGCGGCGCAACTCGCGGCGGAAGTACCAGACGCAGGCGTAGGCGGTGAGCCCGTAGTAGAAGCAGATCATCAGGCCCAGCGCGTAGATCGTGTCGATGAGGACGTTCTCGCTGATCAGCGTCATCCCGACGTAGAAGACCGCGGTGCCCGCCCCGGCGACCAGGGTCGCGGTCGACGGCACCAGGTGCCGCGGGTGCACCTCGGCCAGCCGCTTCGGCAGCGCCCCGTAGGTGGCCATCGCCAGCAGCGTGCGGGTCGGCGGCAGGAACGTCGTCTGCAGGGACGACGCCGAGCTCGCCACGACGGCGAGGAAGAGCAGGAAGGCCAGCCCCGGGCCGAGCACCGGGCCGGCGAGCGCGGCGAAGACATTGTCCCCGGTCTCGGGGTTGCCGAGCCCGGTGCCCTCGGTGCCGATGCCCGCGTACATCTGCACGGCGATCGCGACCCCGACGTAGGTCACGATGATCACCAGCATCGTCAGCAGGGCCGCGCGGCCGGGGGTGCGGGCGCTGCCCTCGGTCTCCTCGTTGACCGTCAGGCAGGTGTCCCAGCCCCAGTAGATGAAGATCGACAGCGACAGGCCCGCGGTGAACGCGCTGAACGACGAGATCGCCGTGGGGTCCAGCCAGGAGGCCTCGAAGGAGATGCCGCCCGGCGCGGACCCGGCCTTGGCGAACGCCAGGACGGCGAACACGGCGAGCACGGCCATCTGGAAGCCGACCAGCACGTACTGCACGCGCTTGGTGGTCTCCACCCCGCGGTAGGTGACCCAGGTGGCGATGGCCACGAACGCCACGCAGGTGACGACGTTCACCAGCTTGTCGCCGCCCAGGTCGGCCACCGCCGACGAGCCCGTGATCTCGCCGAGCAGCAGGTAGAAGAAGGAGACGGCGACGCCGGCCAGGTTGGAGAGCACGATGATCGTCGCGAGGAGGGCGCCCCAGCCGCAGAGCCAGCCGACGTAGGGGTGGAACGCCTTCGTCGTCCAGGTGAAGGAGGTGCCGCAGTCGGGCGCGACCCGGTTGAGCTCCCGGTAGGCGTAGGCCACCAGCAGCATCGGTACGAACCCGGCGAGGAACACCGCCGGCATCTGCAGGCCCACCTCGGTCACCGTCGGGCCGAGCGTGGCGGTCAGCGCGTAGACGGGGGCGATGCTGGAGATGCCGAGGACGACGCTGGCCAGCAGGCCGACGGAGTTCCTCGACAACCCCTTGGTGCGGAGGTCGGCCGACGTCTTCGTCGTCGTCGGCGGCGCGTCCACGGACATTCGGTGTCCTTCCCGGGGAGGCCTCGCGGGCGGTGTGCCGCGGGTCACGTCCAGGGAGCCATCCCGCGCCGCGGATCCCAAGTGCCGCTCCGTCCACCGGCCGGCCGGGGGCGCACCGGTCCGGCACTTGTGCGGGCGGCGCGGGCGGACAGCATCGATCCGACGAGCTGACGACGGAATCGGTTGCGCAGACCAGAATCCGCTACGGTTTCCGGCAGCAGGACACGAGAACAGGACCCGCCGCATGACCCGCTACGGCGCCCAGTACGGGCCCGACATCACCTACCTCGGCGTCGACCGGTGCGACCTCGGGGACCCGTCCTCGTTCGCGGGCGCCGACGTGGTCATCGTCGGCGCCCCGTTCGACGGCGGCACCTCGCACCGCCCCGGCACCCGGTTCGGCCCGCAGGCCATCCGGATGACCGACTACCTCGCCCACGACGGCTCCCGGCCCAGCCTGGCGCTGCGCACCGACGGGCTGCGCGACCTGCGCGTCCTCGACGCCGGCGACGTGGAGATGTACTCCGGCGACATCGAGACCGCGCTGCCCGCGCTGCGGGAGGCGGTGGCCACCGTGGCCCGGTCCGGGGCGATCCCGGTGGTGCTCGGCGGGGACCACTCGATCGCCTTCCCCGACGCCGCCGGGGTGGCCGACGTCGTCGGGCACGGGCGGGTGTCGATGATCCACTTCGACGCGCACGCCGACACCGGTGACATCGAGTTCGGCTCCCTGTGGGGCCACGGGCAGCCGATGCGCCGGCTGATCGAGTCCGGCGCCCTGCGCGGCGAACGCTTCCTGCAGATCGGGTTGCGCGGCTACTGGCCGCCGCCGGAGACGCTGGACTGGATGGCGGCGCACCGCATGCGCTCCTACGAGATGACCGAGATCGGCCACCGCGGCCTCGAGGAGTGCCTCACCGAGGCCTTCGGCATCGCCACCGACGAGTGCGAGGGCGTCTTCCTCTCCGTCGACATCGACGTCTGCGACCCCGGGCACGCGCCCGGCACCGGCACCCCGGAGCCCGGCGGCCTCACCGCCCGGCAGCTGCTGGACTCGGTGCGCCGCATCTGCCTCGAGCTGCCCGTCGTCGGCGTGGACGTCGTCGAGGTCAGCCCGCCGTACGACCACGCCGACATCACCGCCGCGCTCGCCAACCGGGTCGTGCTGGAGGCCCTGTCGGCGATCGCCCGCCGCCGCCGCGACGCCCGCGACGGCACCCGCTGGGACCCCTCGCTCCCCCTGCTCGCCGACCGTCCCGACCGCCCGGAGGAGACCCGATGACCGCGCACCCGCTCGACCCACTGACCGCCGACGAGTTCCGCGCCGCCGCGGCGATCCTGCGGCGCGACCGCGGCGTCGACGAGCGCTGGCGGTTCGCCTCGATCGAGCTGCGCGAGCCGGCCAAGGACGTCGTCCGCTCGTTCGCCGCCGGCGACCCCGTCCGCCGCGAGGCGCGGGTGACCTGCTGGAGCCGCGACGAGGGCACGCCGTTCAAGGCGGTCGTCTCGCTGACCGACGACGCCGTCCTGTCGTGGGAGGCGGTGCCGGGCGAGCAGGCGAACATGACCGTCGACGAGTGGCACGAGGCGCACGAGACCCTGATCAAGCACCCCGAGGTGGTCGAGGCGCTCGCCAAGCGGGGGCTCACCGACCTCGACCTGGTGCTGATCGACACCTGGGCCTACGGCTACTCGCTCATCCCGCAGGGGTACCAGGACCGCCGGGTCGGCTGGACCGACGTCTGGTACCGGTCGACGCCCGACGGCAACCCCTACGCCAACCCGGTGATGGGCCTGCACTTCGTCGTCGACCTGAACACGATGGAGCTGCTGGCGGTCGAGGACTCCGCGCCGCCGGCGAAGGCTGACGTCATGGGCGAGTACCTGCCGGCGCTGGTGCCCGACCTGAGCCAGCGCACCGACATCAAGCCGCTGGAGATCACCCAGCCCGAGGGCGTCTCGTTCACCCTGGACGGCAACGAGCTGCGCTGGCAGAACTGGTCGATGCGGCTGGGCTTCAACCACCGCGAGGGGCTGGTCATCCACCGGGTCGGCTTCGACGGCCGGCCGATCGCGCACCGGCTGTCGTTCGCCGAGATGGTCGTCCCCTACCGCGACCCGAGCCCCGACCACCACCGCCGCACCGCCTTCGACATCGGCGAGTGGGGCCTGGGCTTCATGACGACGTCGCTGGAGCTCGGCTGCGACTGCCTCGGTGAGATCACCTACGTCGACGCCGTCCTGCACGACAGCCGCGGCGAGCCCTACACGATCAAGAACGCCATCTGCCTGCACGAGGAGGACGACGGCGTGCTGTGGAAGCACGTCGACGAGCACGCCGGCAGTGAGGTGCGCCGGTCGCGGCGGATGGTCGTCTCGTTCCACGCCACCGTGGCCAACTACGAGTACCTGACCTACTGGCGCTTCTACCAGGACGGCACCATCGAGTGCGAGGTGCGCGCCACCGGGATCATGGTGACCAGCACCTTCGACGGCGAGGCGCCGCCGTACGGCACCGTCGTCGACGAGCGCACCTACGCGCCCTACCACCAGCACTTCATCGTCGCCCGCATGGACATGGAGGTCGACGGCCCGTCCAACACCGTCCTGGTGTCGGAGAGCGAGGCGGTGCCGGTCTCCGACGACAACCCGTACGGGCTGGCGCTGGTGCAGCGGACCCGCCCGCTGGAGACCGAGTCCGACGGCAAGCAGGACTACGACTGGGCCACCCAGCGCAGCTGGAAGGTGGTCAACCGCGGCAAGCTCAACCGGCTCGGGACGCCGGTCGGCTACAAGCTGGTGCCCTCGGCGTCGTTCCCGGCGCTGGTCGACCGCAGCTCGCCGATCATGCAGCGGGCCGAGGTCATCGGCCACACGCTGTGGGTGACGCCGTTCGACGAGGAGGAGCGCTGGCCCTCCGGCGAGTTCGTCAACCAGAGCCGCCGCGACGCCGGGCTGCCCGCGTGGACGCAGGCCGACCGGTCGATCGCCGACACCGACATCGTGCTGTGGCACGTGTTCGGCATCCACCACATCCCGCGGCCGGAGGACTGGCCGGTGATGCCGGTCGACACGGTGTCGTTCTCGCTGAAGCCCGTCGGCTTCTTCGACCGCAACCCGACGCTGGACGTCCCCCCGACCGCGGCGAAGCACTGCCACTGAGGGCAGGGGTCGGGATCAGCTGACCTGATCGCAGGTGGTCCTCCCCCACGGTGGGACGTGGGGGAGGACCTGTTGCGATGAGGGAGGACGACGGCCGCGGTCAGCTGTCGCCGGGCGGGTGGAGGGCGATCCAGAGCTCGGCGCGGGCGCCGGGGTCGTCGAGGTCGCGGCCGAGCAGGTCGGCCGCGCGGTGCACGCGCTTGCGCAGCGTGTGCCGGTGCACGCCGAGCTGCGCGGCGGCCGGCTCCCACTGGCCGTGGTGCGCCAGCCACACCCGCACGGAGTGCACGAGGTCACCGGCGCCGGCGCGGTCGGCGGCCACCAGCGGCGCCAGCAGCGAATCGGCGAAGGCCCGGGTCGCGGTCGGCTCCAGCAGCGACGCCAGCCCCGGGACGGCGAGGTCGGCGAAGGCGACGACACCGGCCGACCGCCCCCGCCCGTGCTCGGCCGCCTGCCGCGCCTGCCGGACGCCGTCGGCCAGCGCCGACCACCCGACCGGCCGCGACGACCCCAGCGCGGCCCCCGGCACCCGCGCGGCCAGGGCGCCCAGCCGCGCGGGCAGCGGCCCGTCGGCCGAGACCAGCAGGACCAGCGCGTCGTCGAGCGCGGCGGAGAACAGCGCCGCGCGTTCGTGCGCCGCCGCGTCGGCCGCGACGTCGACCGCGGCCGAGCGCTGCTCCCCGGTCCCCAGGACGGCGAGGACGTGCAGCGGCTCGGCGGGCAGCTGCTGGCCGAGCTCGTCGACGACCGCCGACACCGTGCGCTCCTCGCCGGCGAGCAGCAGGCGCAGCAGCGCCGCCCGCAGCGCCGCCATCGCGCTGTCCAGCCCGCGGGACTGCTCCATGCGCAGCGTGAGCAGCAGCGCCGCCGCGTTGACCACGTGCCGGTCGGCCGGCGGCAGCGGGCCCGAGCGGCCGACGGCGAGGAAGCCCCGGGTGCGCGCACCGCTGCCGAGGGACTGCACCAGCAGCGTCTCCTCCGGCCCCGACAGCGCCGCGCTCGCCGGCGCCCGCATCCCGCGCAGCCGGTCCAGCTCCGCCTGCAGCCCCGGCGCCCGCCGCGCGGCCGCCGCGGGCGACGCCTCCAGCGGGGCGCCCACGGTGTCGAGCAGCAGCGCCCAGCCGCCGACCGCGCGGGCCAGCCGCTCCAGCAGCGCCGCCGGCCCGCCGGGCGCGAGCGCCGCCCGGGTGAGCTCCTGCTGCGCCGTCGCCGCCCGGGCGACGGCGGCGTACTCGTCGGCCGCCAGCGCCGCCGAGACGCTCCGCGACAGCGCGATGAACGGCGTCTGCCGCGGCACCTCGACCACCGGCAGCCCGCCGTCCGCGGCCGCGTCGACCAGCGACGGGAGGACGGCGTCCTGCCCGAGGCCGGTGCCGAACCCGAGCGCCGCCACCCCGGCGTCGACGAGCCGGCGCACGTACGGGCCCGCCTCGCCGTCGCGCAGCGCCAGGCCGGTGGTGAGCAGCAGCTCCCCGCCCTCGAGGAACGGCGCCGGGTCGGCCAGCTCGCTCACGTGCACCCACGACAGCGGCCGGTCCACCGGCGCGCCCTCGGTCAGGAGGCGCAGCCCCAGCGACGGCGAGCCGAGCAGATCGGCGACGGTGACCGGCACGGGACCTCCAGGGCGACGAGGCGTGCCGAAGTGGACATGGGGAGCAGGCCGACGCGCCGGTCCGGACCGTACCTGCGGAAGCCCGCGCCGCCCAGACTCGACGGCGCACCCCTCCCCCGTCGAGACGAGGAGCTCCCCGTGACCGACCTGCTCGCACCCCCGTCGACGCCGATCCAGGAGCGCCGGCTGGTCACCGAGATCCCCGGCCCCCGTTCGCGGGAGCTCATGGCCCGGCGGGCCGCCGCGGTGTCCGGCGGCGTCGGCACCACCCTCCCGGTGTTCGTCGAGCGGGCCGGCGGTGGCGTGGTCGTCGACGTCGACGGCAACTCGCTGATCGACCTCGGGGCGGGCATCGCCGTGGTCAACGTCGGCAACGCCGCCCCGCGCGTGGTCGCCGCCGTCCAGGAGCAGGTCGCGGCGTTCACGCACACCTGCTTCATGGTCACGCCGTACGAGGGCTACGTCGCCGTCAGCGAGGAGCTCAACCGGGTCACCCCCGGCGACCACGAGAAGCGCACGGCGCTGTTCAACAGCGGCTCCGAGGCGGTCGAGAACGCGGTGAAGATCGCCCGCGTCGCCACCGGCCGGTCGGCGGTCGTCGTCTTCGACCACGCCTACCACGGGCGCACCAACCTGACGTTGGCGCTGACGGCCAAGAACATGCCCTACAAGAACGGCTTCGGGCCGTTCGCGCCCGAGGTCTACCGGGTGCCGATGAGCTACCCGTTCCGGGACGGCCTGTCCGGCGCCGAGGCCGCGGCCCGCGCCGTCCGGCAGATCGAGACGCAGGTGGGCGCGTCCAACGTGGCCGCGGTGCTCATCGAGCCGATCCAGGGCGAGGGCGGCTTCGTCGTCCCCGCCCCCGGTTTCCTGCCCGCGCTCGCCGACTGGGCACGGCAGGCGGGCGCGGTCTTCATCGCCGACGAGGTGCAGACCGGTTTCTGCCGCACCGGCGACTGGTTCGCCACCGAGCACGAGGGCGTCGTCCCCGACCTGGTCACCCTGGCCAAGGGCATGGCCGGCGGCCTGCCGCTGGCCGCCGTCACCGGCCGCGCCGAGCTGATGGACGCCGTCCACACCGGCGGCCTGGGCGGCACCTACGGCGGCAACCCGCTGGCCTGCGCCGCCGCGCTGGCCTCCGTCGAGACCATGCGCGAGCTCGACCTCGCCGGCGCCGCCCGCGCGATCGGCGCGACCATGCTGCCCCGGCTGCGGGCGCTGCAGGAGCGGCTCCCGGCCATCGGCGACGTCCGCGGCCGCGGCGCCATGATCGCCGTCGAGCTGGTGAAGCCCGGGACGACGGAGCCCGACCCCGCGCTCACCGCGGCCGTCGCGAAGTTCTGCCACGCCGAGGGCGTCGTCGTCCTCACCGCCGGCACGTACGGCAACGTGCTGCGCTTCCTGCCGCCGCTGGTCATCGGCCAGGACCTGCTCACCGAGGCCCTCGACGTGCTCGAGGCCGCGTTCGCCGCGCAGCCGTGACCGCCGCCCCGGTGCGTGACCGGGTCCGGCTCCGCCCGGCGACCGCCGGGGCCGGACCGCTGGTCGGCGCGGTCGTCGAGTGGCCCGGGGAGCGGCCGCTGCTGGCCGACGTCGTCCCGGTCTTCGAGCGGCTCGGCGTCCGCGTCGCGGACGCCCGGTCCCACGGGGGGACGGCGACCGAGCTCGACCTGCTGCTGCCCGAGGGGACGCGCCCGGAGCCGGCGCTGGCCGCGCTGGACGAGGCGCTCGCCGCGGCGTGGGCCGGGGAGACCGAGCTCGACGGCCTCGCGCGCCTGATCGTGACCGAGGGCCTGCCGGTCCTGCAGGTCGGCGTGCTGCGCGCGGCCTGCCGCTACCTGGCGCAGACCGGCACGGGTCTGTCCCGCGGGTACATCGAGCGGACCGTGCTCGGTGCGCCCCGCTTCGCCCGGGCGCTGGTGCGGCGGTTCAGCGCGCAGCACGACCCGGACGGCGTCGACGCCGCGGTCGCCGCCGCGGCGGGCGCCGAGCTCGACGCGCTGCTGGCCGCGACGACCAGCCTCGACCAGGACCGCATCCTGCGCGGGCTGCGCGACGTGATCGACGCCGTCGTCCGCACCAACGCCTTCCAGGACCCCTCCGGCCGGCCGCCGGCGCAGCTCGCGCTCAAGATCGCCTCGCCCCGGCTGGCCTTCCTCCCGGCGCCGCGGCCCTGGGTCGAGACGTTCGTCCACTCCCCCACCGTCGAGGGGCTGCACCTGCGCGGTGGGCCGGTGGCCCGCGGCGGCATCCGCTGGTCGGACCGGCCCGAGGACTTCCGCACCGAGGTGCTCGGCCTGCTCAAGGCGCAGCTGGTGAAGAACGCGGTGATCGTCCCGGCCGGGGCCAAGGGCGCCTTCGTCGTCCGTGAGGGCTCGGTCGAGGCGGCGTACCGGTCGTTCGTCTCCGGACTCCTCGACGTCACGGACAACCGGGTCGACGGCCGGGTGGTGCACCCGCCGCGCACCGTCGTCCTCGACCGCGATGACCCCTACCTCGTGGTCGCCGCCGACAAGGGCACCGCGACGTTCTCCGACCTGGCCAACGCGCTCGCCGTCGAGCGCGGGTTCTGGCTCGGGGACGCCTTCGCCTCCGGCGGCTCGGCCGGCTACGACCACAAGGCCATGGGCATCACCGCCCGGGGTGCGTGGGTGTCGGTGCGCCGGCACTTCCGCGAGCTCGGCGTCGACGTCGACACCGACGAGGTGACCGCCGTCGGGATCGGCGACATGTCCGGTGACGTCTTCGGCAACGGCATGCTGCTGTCCGACCGGCTGCGGCTGGTCGCCGCCTTCGACCACCGGCACGTCTTCTTGGACCCCGACCCGGATCCGGCGGCGTCGTTCGCCGAGCGGCGGCGGCTGGCCGCCCTGCCCCGCTCGTCGTGGGCGGACTACGACCCGGCCGTGCTCTCCCCCGGCGGTGGCGTGCACCGGCGCGACGCCAAGACGGTGCCGCTCTCCCCCGAGGTCCGCCGCCGGCTGGGCATCGAGGCGAGCGAGCTGACGCCGGACGAGGTCGTGCGGGCGGTCCTGCGGGCGCCGGTCGACCTGCTGTGGAACGGCGGGATCGGCACCTACGTCCGGGCCGACGACGAGACCGACGCCGAGGTCGGCGACCGGGCCGGCGACCGCGTGCGGGTGACGGCGGGGACGCTGCGCTGCCGCGTGGTCGGCGAGGGCGGCAACCTCGGCCTGACCCAGCGCGCCCGCGTCGCCGCGGCCCGCGCCGGGGTGCGGCTGCACACCGACTTCATCGACAACTCCGCCGGCGTGGACACCTCCGACCGCGAGGTCAACCTCAAGATCCTGCTGGCCGGGGCGGTGCGCGACGGGGAGCTGACCGGCGCCGAGCGGGACGCGCTGCTGCGCGAGCTCACCGGCGAGGTGGCCGCGGCGGTGCTCGCCGACAACGCCCGCCAGGCCCGTGCGCTCACCGTCTGCGCCGACCAGGCGCCGTTCCTGCTCGACCGGCACGCCGCGCTGATCCGCGACCTGGAGCAGCAGGCCGGCCTCGACCGCGAGCTCGAGCACCTGCCGTCGGAGGCCGACATCGAACGGCTGCGCGCCGCCGGCGGCGGGCTGACCCGCCCGGAGGCGGCCGTGCTGCTCGCCTACTCCAAGAACCTGGTGCGCGAGGAGCTGCTGGGCAGCGACGTGCCCGACGACCCCGCGCTGCGCGAGGTGCTGCTGCGCTATTTCCCACGGGTGGTGTGCGAGCGCTGGCCCGACCGGATCGCCGCGCACCCGCTGGCCCGGGAGATCACCGCCACCCGGCTGGCCAGCGACCTGCTCGACCGGGTCGGGCCCGGATTCCTGCACCGGCTGGAGGAGCGGCACGGCGTCGGCACGCCGGTCGCCGCGCGCGCGTTCGCCGCGGCCGAGCAGGTGCTGCAGCTGGACCCGGTGTGGGCGCTGCTCGACGAGGACGTGCCTCCGGCGGTCGAGCGGCTGGCGCTGCCGGAGGTGCAGCGGGCGACCGAGCGGGTGGCCGACCGGCTCCTGCGCCGGCACCGCGACCCGGCCGCGCTCGCGGCGCTCGCCGGTGAGGTGCACGGGGTCGACCGCGCGCTCGCCGAGCGGCTGCGGGCCGCCGGGGCACGGGACTCGCTGGCGGACGGCGTGGCCGCACTCGGGACGCGCACCGAGGCGGTCGACCTGGCCGACGTCGTCGAGCGCACCGGCCTGCCCGTCTGCGCCGTGCTCACCCGGCACCGGGCCCTCGGGCGCGCCCTGGGTCTCGACCGCGTCCCGGCCGCGGAGGTGCCCGGGGACTCGACCTGGGTGCTCGCCGCCAAGGTGGCGCTGCGGGAGCAGCTCGACGAGCACGCCCGCGCCCTCACGGCCGCGCTGCTGGCCGACGGCGGGGACGTCGACGGCTTCCTCGCCCGGCACGCGACGGCGGTCGGCCGGTTCGCCGCCGTCCGGGACGCCGCCGCGGCCGCCCGTGAGGACGCCGTCGCCCTGCTCGCCGTCCTCACCGGGGAGCTGTCCCGCCTCCGGCAGAGCATGCCCTGATCCCGCACCCGCAGTTCGGAGTGCGCTGGGGCGGGATTCTCCTCACAGAAACCCGGGCGCAGCGCACTCCGTCGCTGCGGCGGGACGCTCATCCGCCCCCGGGCGTATTTCCCGGGGACGGCGTCGGGCCTAGCGTGACCCGACGACCGGTCCGGACGTCGGCTGGGAGCGCGCGATGGCGAACGGGTGGTTGCGCGCGGGGGACGCGGAGAAGCTCCTCCGGGTGCTCGAGGACGGCTGGAGGGACGACCCCGCCGAGGCGATGCCGTGGGCGCTGCTGCACGGGCTGCAGCAGCTGGTGCCGTGCGATTCCGGGGTGAGCTACCAGCACCACGTGCCGGCGGCCCGCGTCACCCCGCTGATCCAGGGAGCCGAGGACGACGGGAGCCGGGTCGTCTACCGCGTGGACCCGTGCCCGCCGGACGAGCCCTTCTGGCAGCACTGGCCGGGATCGATGTGCTCGTGGCCGCAGCGCAGCGGTGACCTCCGCAGCGTGATCCACACCGGCGACTTCCTGCCGACCGAACGGGCCCGCCGGGCCGATCCCATGCTGCAGGTCCTCGTCGGGCTGCGGTACTCGATGATCGTGTCCCTGCCGGCGGCCCCGGGCGAGGTCCGGCGGGTGATCTTCCAGCGGGAGTCAGATTCTCCGTTCACCGAGCGGGACCGCCAGGTCGCCGCCCTGGCGCGGCCGCACCTGCAGGAGATCTGGCTGGACGCGGAGCAGCGGCGGCGCGGCGTCCCCCGGCTGACGCCGCGGGAGTGGGAGGTGCTGGAGCGTGCCGCCGCCGGGCGGTCCTTCGCCGACATCGCCGCCGAGCTCTTCGTGTCGGTGGGCACGGTGCGCAAGCACATGGAGCACGTGCGCGAGCGACTCGGCGTGCACAGCATCGCGGAGGCGGCCGCGATCGCGCTGCCACGGCCGCCCCGCCACCACCAGATCTCCCGGGGCGTCGCTCAGAGGTCGATGCCGGTGAGGACCAGCACGCGCTCCTCGGTGAGGTCCTCCATGGCGGCGTGCACGCCCTCGCGGCCGGTGCCGGAGTCCTTGAGCCCGCCGTAGGGCATCTGGTCGGCGCGGAAGCTGGGCACGTCGCCGACCACCACGCCGCCCACCTCGAGCTCGCGGGCGGCGCGGAAGGCCAGCTGCAGGTCGCCGGTGAAGACGCCGGCCTGCAGGCCGAAGCGGCTGTCGTTGACCCGCGCGAACGCCTCGTCGACCGAGTCGACGACGTCGAGGACGACGACCGGGCCGAACACCTCCTCGCAGGCCACCTTGGCGTCGGCCGGGACGCCGGTGAGCACGGTGGGCGCGTAGGCGGCGCCGTCACGCGCCCCGCCGGTGAGCAGCCGCGCGCCGGCGGCGACCGCTTCGTCGACCCAGCTCTCCACCCGGCGGGCGGCGACCTCGTCGATCAGCGGGCCGACGTCGGTCGCGTCGTCGGTGGGCTCGCCGGTGACCAGCTTCTGCACCGCCTCGACCACGCGGTCGGTGAGCACGTCGGCGATGTCACGGTGCGCGAACACCCGCTGCACCGAGATGCAGGACTGGCCGGCCTGGTACATCGCGAACGTGGCGATCCGGGACGCGGCCCACGCCAGCGCGTCGTCGTCCTGGTCGGGGGCGACGACGACGGCGGCGTTGCCGCCGAGCTCGAGGGTGACGTGCTTGCGCGGGACGGCGTCGCGGATCGACCAGCCGACCGGCACCGAGCCGGTGAACGAGACCACCGGCAGCCGCGGGTCGCGGACCAGCTCGGCGGCCACCTCGTTGGTCACCGGCAGCACCGACCAGGCGCCGGCGGGGAGCTCGGTCTCGGCCAGGATCTCGCCGAGCAGCAGCGCCGACAGCGGCGTGGCCGGGGCCGGCTTGAGCACGATCGGCGCGCCGACCGCGATCGCCGGGGCGACCTTGTGCGCGACGAGGTTGAGCGGGAAGTTGAACGGCGCGATGCCCAGCACCGGCCCGCGCGGGGCGCGGCGGACCAGCGCCAGCCGGCCGGTCGCGGCGGGGTCGGTGTCCAGCCGCTGCAGCGAGCCCGACCACCGGCGCGCCTCCTCGGCGCCCCAGCGGAACGTGGAGACCGCGCGGGCGACCTCCAGCCGCGCCCACTTCAGCGGCTTGCCCGACTCGGCGGTGATGAGCGCGGCGATCTCCTCGCTGCGCTCGGCCAGCCGACGGGAGACGTGGTCCAGCGCCGCGGCGCGGACGTGCGCGGGAGTCGCGGCGCAGGCGGCCCGGGCGTCGTGCGCGGCGGCCACCGCGGCCTCGACGTCCGCGGCGCCCGCCAGGGTGGTCCGGCCGGCCACCCGGCCGTCGTGCGGCGAGGTGACCTCGAGGACGTCGGCGCCGGAGCGCGGCGCGCCGGCGACCCAGTACGGGAGAGTCGACATGCCCCCGACGCTTCCGCACCGCGCGGCCGCCGGGGAGGTGCCGATCCGTCCACCCCGGCGGCCCGTAGGTGCCCGAACGGCTCAGCCGTCGACGGCGGCGCCCGCACCGAGACGGCCTTCGAGCGCGGCCTCGCCGCGCTCATCGCGGGCATGCGGGCCCAGCTGCCGGTGGCCTGATCAGGCGGTCCGGCCCCTGCCGCGCGGGCCGCGGCTGTTCTCCGCGGGGACGACGGTGGTCCCCACGGCGCGGACGACGACCGCCGGCTCGTCGAGCACGTCGGCGCCTGACGGGGTGTCGTCGTAGCGGGAGGCGATCACCTTGCGCGCCTCCAGCGCCACGGTGCGGCTGGTGGTGCCGATCCGGGTGACGGTGCCGGTGACCTCGAGGAAGTCGCCGGCGTGCACCGGCGCCAGGAACTCGATCCTGTCGTAGCCGACGAACAGGCCCTCGTCGCCGTCGGTGATGATCGCGACCTCGGTGACGACGTCGCCGAACAGTTCGAGCACCTTCGCCCCGGCCACCAGGTTGCCGCCGTAGTGCGCGTCCTCCTGGCCGATCCGGACGCGCAGCGTGCTGACGACGGGCTCGCTCATGGCTCGGTTCCTCCGGCTGGTGATCAGGCGTGCGGCGTGCGCGTGCGGGTCGAGGGGATCACCCGCCACGCTGTCACGGCCGCGACCCCGAGCAGCACCGCGGCGACGACGGACGTGACCTGCACGGCCCAGGTGAACGACTCCCGGGCGGTGGTCAGCGCCGCCTCGTCCAGCACCTCGCCGGCGCGGGCCAGCGACTCCCGCGCCGCGCCCCCGAACTCCGCGGGCAGGTGCGCGCGGTAGAGCACGGTCTGCAGCGAGCCGAGCAGTGCGATGCCGAGGGCGGCGCCGAGCTCGTAGGAGGTCTCCGACAGCGCCGACGCCGTCCCGGCGCGGTGCGGCGGCACCGAGCCCACGGCGGCGTCGGTGCTCAGCGTGAACGCCAGCCCGAACCCGGCGCCGAGCACCAGCAGCGCGACGGCGAGCCACGCGTATCCCGGCAGCGACTCGGCGCCGGCCAGGGCCAGCATGCCGGCCGCCGACAGGCCGAGACCCAGCCCGATCGCGCGGCCGAGGCCGGCCCGGGCGACCAGCGGGCCGACCACGAGGAGCACGCCCAGCGAGGCGAGCGTCAGCGGCAGCTCCCGCACCCCCGCCTCCAGCGCGGTGTGCCCGCGCACCAGCTGCAGGTACTGGGAGAAGAAGAACAGCAGGCCCATGAGCGCGACCAGCGCGATCAGCTGGCTGGCCAGGGCGCCGGAGAACGCGCGGTTGGCGAACAGGCGGAGGTCGACCAGCGGCGACGGGACGCGCCGCTGCCGCCGCACGAACAGCACCGCCGTCAGCACGCCGACCAGTGCCGTCGCGCCGGCGACCGGCGTCGGGCCGTGCCCGACGACCTCCTTGACCGCGTACACGACGGCCAGGACGGCGACCACCGACTGGACCGCGCCGAGGACGTCGAGCCGTCCGGGCCGCGGGTCGCGCGACTCCGGTAGCAGGAACCAGCCGCCGACCAGCAGCACGGCCACGACCGGCAGGTTGACCAGGAAGACCGAGCCCCACCAGAAGTGCTCGAGCAGCACCCCGCCGACCAGCGGGCCGAGCACCGCACCGCCGGAGGCCGCCGCGCTCCACAGCGCGATCGCCCGGGTGCGCTGCCGCGCGATCGGGAAGAGGTTGCGGATCAGCGACAGCGTCGAGGGCATGAGCGTCGCCCCGGCGATGCCCAGGGCGGCCCGTGCGGCGATCAGCGTGGCCGGGTCCGGCGCGAACGCCGCGACGGCGGACGCGACGCCGAAGGCCGCACTGCCGACGAGCAGCACCCGCTTGCGGCCGAACCGGTCGGCCAGCCCGCCCATGAGCACCAGCAGCCCGGCCAGCGCGAAGCCGTAGACGTCGCCGATCCACAGCAGCTCGCCGGCGGTCGGCTGCAGGTCGGCGGTCAGCGCCGGCACCGCGAGGGCGAGCACCGTGCCGTCGACGGCCAGCAGCACCACGGCGAGGACGAGCACCGCCAGCGCCGCCCACTCCCGCGGGCCGGCCGGGCGGAGCTCCTCCTCGAGCGTGGCCGGGGCGTCGAGCGGTCGGACGGTGGTGCTCATGGTCGAGTAGCGTACCGACCAGACGGTTTGTTAGCTACCTGCTTGACAGGCAAGCGCCTGCTTGCCTATAACGGTGCGCGTGGAGGCCGACCCGGAGCTGTTCAAGGCCCTGGGGGACGCGACCCGACGCACCATCCTCGACGAGCTGACCGACAAGGACGGTCAGACGCTGTTCGAGATCTGCACCCGGTTGACCATGAAGCACGGCCTGGGCTCCTCCCGCCAGGCCATCTCGCAGCACCTCGCCGTGCTCGAGGAGGCCGGTCTGGTGCACACCCGCCGGCAGGGCCGGTACAAGTTCCACCACATCGACACGGGCCCGCTGCGCTCGATCGTCGAGCGGTGGCCCATCGACCGAGAGGCTCCGAACCCGTGATCCGGATCAACGTCGCCAGCGTGTTCGTCGACGACCAGGCCAAGGCGCTGGCCTTCTACACCGAGAAGCTCGGCTTCGTGAAGAAGACCGACGTGCCCGCCGGCGAGTACCGCTGGCTGACCGTGGTCTCCCCCGCCGCCCCGGACGGCGTCGAGCTGCTGCTGGAGCCCGACGGCCACCCGGCGGCCCGCCCGTTCAAGGAGGCCCTCGTGGCCGACGGCATCCCCTTCACGCAGTTCGCCGTCGACGACGTCCACGCCGAGGTCGAGCGGCTCAAGGGGCTGGGCGTGGAGTTCACGCAGGAGGCCACCGACCTGGGGCCGGTGGTGGTCGCGGTGCTCGACGACACGTGCGGCAACCTGATCCAGCTCGCCACCATGAAGCAGTAGTCGCTCGAGAGCCGAGGAGGTAGGGGTGCCGGGACCGCTGCGCGACGCCGCACGGACACGCCGGGCGCTGCTCGACGCCGCCGCGCGCGCGGTCCTCGTCCACGGCGCCGGCGTCAGCCTGGACGCGGTCGCCCGCGAGGCCGGCGTCTCCAAGGGCGGCCTGATGCACCACTTCAGGAGCAAGGACGAGCTGCTGGGCGCGCTCGCCGACGACCTCTTCGAGCGGTTCGCCCGGGCCGTCGACGACCGGGTCGACCCGGACGACGACGCGCCCGGGCGGCGGCTGCGCGCCTACGTGCGCGTGACCTTCGACGACCTCGAGGAGCGCGGCGACGCCGTGGAGCTGGCCACCCTCCTGGCCACGCTCGGCTCGTTCCCCGAGGCCGCGCGGCTGTCGCAGGAGCGCTACCGGCGCTGGAACCAGACGCTGGCCGAGGACGGCGTCGACCCGCAGCGCGTCGTCGTGGTGCTGCGCGCCTGCGACGGCGCCTCGATCGCCCCGCTGTTCGAGGGGCCGCTCGACCCCGACGAGCTGGCCACCACCCGCGACCTGCTGCTCGCGCTCACCCGCGGCGAGGGTCCGCTGGCCTGACCCTCACCGCACGACGACCCGTGCCGGCGGCGGGTCGGCGGTGAGCAGGGCGACGAGGTCGGCCCGGCGGTCGCGGACGGCGGCCTGGTTGACGTAGCCCTTGTCGGTGATCTCACCGGCGTCGAGCTGCGGCGGTTCGGTGAGGACGAGCAGCCGCTCGACGGTCTGCGAGGAGCCGCCGCCCTCGGCGGCCAGCCGGGCCATCGTCGCCGCCAGCTCGTCCCGCAGCGACCCCTCCGGCACGGCGTCCGCGTCGACCCGGCCGGCGTGCGCGGGGGCCAGCCAGACCAGCGCGGTGACGTGGTCGCCGTCCTGGCCGCAGAGCACCGCGTCGGCCAGCAGACCCTGCGACGCCGAGAGCAGCTTCGGCCGCAGCGTCCCCACGCTGACGAACGTGCCGGTGGAGAGCTTGAAGTCCTCGGCGATCCGGCCGCGGAACACCAGCCCGGCCGCCGGGTCGTCCGGGTCGGCCGGCGCCACGGCGTCGCCGGTGCGGAAGAACCCCTCCTCGTCGAACGCGGCGGCCGTGAGCTCGGGCGCGCGGTGGTAGCCGGGCGTGACGTTCGGGCCCTTCACCCGGATCTCCCGCTTCTCGCCCACCGGCACCAGCGCCACCTCCACCCCGGGCAGCGGCACGCCGAGCACGTCGCTGCGGGTGATCGGGAAGTGCGCGCTGGTGGCCGCCGGGGCGGTCTCGGTCAGCCCCCACGAGGTGGTCATCCGCATCGACCCGCCGTGCCGCGTGTTGAGCGCCTCGAGCCGGTCCCACAGCTGCTGCGGCAGCGCCGCGGCGGCGAAGAACCCCAGCCGCAGCCGGTCGAGGAACGCCCGCGCCAGGTCGTCGTCGCCCTCCAGCAGGGGCAGCAGCGCGGCGTAGCCGGCGGGCACGTTGAAGTACAGCGTCGGCCGGACGTCGACCAGGTTGCGCGCGGTGCGGCCGATCAGCGGCGGGGCGGGCCGGCCGTCGTCGATCCACAGCGACCCGCCGTGGGTCAGCACCATGTCGAGGTTGTGGTTGCCGCCGAAGGTGTGCGACCAGGGCAGCCAGTCGAGCAGCACCGGCGGCTCGTCGTCGAGGAACGGCCACACCTGGCGCATCTGCTGCTGGTTCGCAGCGAGCATGCCGTGCGTGTTCACCACGCCCTTCGGCGTCCCGGTCGACCCGGAGGTGAACAGGATCTTGGCGACGTCGCCGCCCTCGAGGCCGGCGCAGCGCCGGTCGACGGCGTCGGTCGGGTCGGCGCCGAACGACTCCGGCGTCAGCACGCCGTCCCGGCTGAGCACCGTGCGCCCCTGCCCCACGGCCGCCACCGCCGCGGCGTACGACGCGTCCTCCGCCACCACCAGCCCGGGATCGGCGAGGTCGGCCATCGCCCGGAGCTTGGCGTGGTCGGTGCTCTGCAGGGAGTACGCGACGCTGGTCGGCACCACGGGCGTCCCCACGGTCATCGCCGCCAGCGTCACCGCCAGGTGCAGCCGGGAGTTGCCCGAGAGGACCATGACCGGTCGCCCGCTGAGCTCGCGGTCGAGGAGCCCCTGCGCCAGCCGGTCGACCAGCGCCCGGACCTCGCCCCACGTCCAGCTCGCCCACTCACCCTCCGGGCCCCGCTCGGCGACCAGCAGCCGGTCGGGATGGGCCTCGCTGTGCGCGCGGAAGGAGTGGACGACGCTCGCCGGGTGCTCCCCCAGCGGCTCGGTCGAGCGGATGTGCAGCCGGCCGTCGGGCCGCTGCTCGGCCTCGATCCGCGGCGGCGCGAACGTGGCCGGCCGTTCGGCGGTGGACGTGGTCATCGCTGGACCTCCTGGCCGAGCACGCCGAGGTGCTCCGAGGCCATCCAGCCACCAGCGGGCCGCCCGATCAAGACGGCGCGGCGCCCGCTCAGGCCCGGCCGAGCACCGCCATCGCCTGCGCGGCCATGGCCCGTTCGCCGAGCGCGTTCGGGTGCACGATCACCGCGTTGGTGCCGTGCAGCACCGGCTCGATCCAGCGGACGCCCAGCGGCGCGCAGGCGTCGTGGCCCTCGGAGACCTGGTCCATGTCCACGTACGTCACGCCGGTCGCCGCGGCCGCCCGCCGGACCGCGTCGTCGAGCGTCGCCTGCAGGCTGCGCAGGTAGGGGACGTCGCCCTCGGCCACCGGCATGCGGTCGAAGCAGCCGCCGGTCTCGGGGAGGATCCACGGGTAGCCGAGGATCGCCACCTCGGCGTCGGGCGCGGCGGCCCGGACGGCGGTGAGCGCCTCGACCAGCGCCGGGTAGGTCGTGGTGCGCACGGTGTCCTCGAAGGAGGAGCCGTAGCGGTCCCGGCACGGGCTCCCCCGGCCGAGCGTCGAGGCGCCGGCCAGCCCGCACTGCACGATCGAGGTGATGAAGACCCCGCTGTCGTTGCCGCCGATCGTCATGGTGACCAGCTCGGCGTCGGGGAGGACCGCGGCCAGCTGCGGGGCCACGCCCGGGTGCTGCGCCGCGGTGAAGTCGCCGGTGTCGGCGCCGCCGCAGGTCACGTCGGTCAGCTGCGCGCCGGTCGCCGCGGCGATCACGTGCGGGTAGTTGCGCGTGGAGCGCAGGCACTGCGGCGCCGCGGTCGGATCCGGCGGCAGCACGCCGGAGGCCGCGCTGTACGAGTCGCCGAGCGCGACGTAGCGGAGGGGGTCGTCCCCGGCCGCTGCGGCCGGGGCGGTGGCGACCGCGCCCACGACGGCGGCGGCGGCGAGCAGGCAGGAGGCGAGGCGGGATCGCACGGGCTCCTCCGATGGAGGCCGTGGGCGGTGTGCGCTGACCAACGGCCGAGCCGGGCGGGGGTTACGCACGAGCAGGTGAACGGGCGGGCGACCCCCGGTCCTCCGCCCTACCGTGACCGGCGTGACGACCACGGGGACCTGGCCGCGCCGGCTGCGCCTGCGCAACGGCCCGCACGGCTACGGCCTGGTCAGCAAGGCGCTGCACTGGCTCACCGTCGCCGCCCTCGCCGGTCAGTTCGCCGTCGGCTGGGCGATGGACCTCGACGAGGGCCTCGACCGCGAGGACGACCGGCTCGACGCCGAGGCCGACGCTCGGGAGGAGGCGGCCGAGGAGCAGGGCGAGGCCGCCGAGGAGGCGGCCGAGGCCGAGAGCGAGCGGGTCGAGGACGCCTTCGACGCCCGCGAGGACGACGAGGCGGCCGCCGTCCTCACCGACGTCGTCCGGGGCGACGCGTTCGACGACGGGTTCACCCTCGCCGAGCTGCACGTCGCGCTCGGCCTGCTGGTGGTCGTCCTGGCGCTGGTCCGGCTGCTCTGGCGGCGCACCACCCCGCTGCCGCCGTGGGCCGAGCACCTCAGCCCGGGCGAGCGGCGGCTGGAGGGCCGGCTCGAGAAGGCGCTGCTGCTGCTCCTCGTCGTCGTCCCGGCCACCGGGCTGCTGCTCGTGGCCGCCGGCACCGGCTGGCTGCCGGTGCACGTCGCCGGCCAGGTCGCGCTGCTGGCCGCGATCGCCGCCCACGTCGGGCTGGTGCTCAGGCACACCGTCGTCCGGCGCAACCGGCACCTGGCCCGCATGCTGTGAGTCCCGCGCGGCGGGAGTGACCACCGCGGACCCTGGATACTCAGGGGCCGTCGGGTCGTCCGGCGGGTGCAGAAGGGCTGGAGTGGACGAGAGCAGCGGCGCGCGATCGGGAGAAGAGACGGCGGACGTCGGGCCGGACGACCCCGGCGACGAGTTCCACCTCGACGACCTCGCGGCCAGGCTCCGCGGCGAGCTCGCCCTGCACGCCGCCCGCATCGGCACCTTCGACTGGGACCTGGTCTCCGGCGAGCTCGACTGGGACGACCGGCTGCTGCAGATGTTCGGCTACGGGGCCGACGAGGAGTTCGACCGCACGATCGGGGGCTTCAACGCCCGGTTGCACCCGGACGACCTGCCCACCGTGTCGAGCGCCCTGCAGGTGGCGATCGAGACGTGCGGGGACTTCGACGCGGCCTACCGGGTGGTCCGCCCGGACGGCGGGGTCCGCTGGGTGTCCGCGCGCGGCCGGGCGCTGTGCGATCCGCACGGGACGGCGACCCGGCTGCTCGGTGTCGCATCGGACGTGACCGCGCAGCGCGGCAGCGACCTGCGGGTGGCCCGCGTGCTCGAGGCGATGCCCGCCGGCTTCTACTCGCTGGACGCCGGGTGGCGGTTCACCTACGTCAACGCCGAGGCCGAACGGCTGCTCGCCCGCGGCCGGGACGAGCTGCTCGGCTCGGTCATCTGGGAGGCGTTCCCCGCGGCGCGGGGCTCGGTCTTCGAGGACAGCTACCGCCGGGCGGCGGCCTCGCAGCAACCGGTCAACTTCGACGCCTACTACCCGCCCCCGCTGGACGGCTGGTACGAGCTCCGCGCCTGGCCCAGCCCGGAGGGCCTGTCCGTCTACTTCCTCGAGGTCACCGAACGCCGCCGCGCCGAGGTGGACGCCCAGCGGGCCAACGCCCGGCTGTCGCTGCTGGCGCAGGTCAGCAGCGAGCTCGCGGCCTCGCTGACCGCCGACGTGGCCACCCGCCGGATCCCCCGGCTGGCCGTCCCCACGCTGGCCGACGGGTGCATCGTCAGCGTCCTCGACGGGCACGGCCACCCGCGCGACGTCGGCAGCTGGCACCGCGACCCGCACGCGCGCCCGCTGCTGGCCCGCTACGGCCGCGCCCGGCTGGAGGCCCTGCCCACCATCGCCGCCGTCGTCCGGTCGTTCGAGACCGGCGAGGTCATCGACGTGACCGGCGAGGAGGCCCTCGGGCTGACCCCGGCGGGCGAGGCCAGGGAGCTGCTGACGCAGCTGGCACCGACCTCGGCTGTCGCGCTGCCGCTGCGCGGCCGGGGCCGCACCCTGGGCCTGCTCACCCTCCTCTACGACAAGGGTCGGCGGCCGGCCGACGGGGACCTGGCCACCGCCCAGGACGTCGCCGACCGCACCGGGCTGGCACTGGACAACGCCCGGCTCTACGGCCAGCAGCAGCAGCTGGCGCTGCAGCTGCAGCGGTCGATGCTCACCGCGCCGCCGGAGCCGGACCACGCCGAGATCGTCGTCCGCTACCTGCCCGCGTCGGAGGCGGCCGCGGTCGGCGGCGACTGGTACGACGCCTTCCTGCAGTCCGACGGCGCGACGATGGTGGTCATCGGCGACGTCGCGGGGCACGACACCGCCGCCGCGGCCACCATGGGCCAGCTGCGCAGCCTGCTGCGCGGGATCGCCACCAGCAGCGAGGCCGGGCCCGCGGAGCTGCTGAGCAAGCTGGACAGCTCCATGTCCCTGCTCCAGGTGCGGACCCTCGCCACCGCCGCCGTCGCCCGCTTCGAGCAGACGCCCGACGAGCTGGCCCGCGGCGTGACCCGCATGCGGTGGGCCAACGCCGGGCACCCGCCGCCGTTCGCCGTTACCCCGGGCGGCGAGGTCACCGCGCTCGCCACGCTGCCGGCCGAGCGGCTGCTCGGCGTCGACCCCGACGTCGCGCGCACCGAGTCGGTCGTCAGCCTCGACCGCGACGCGACCGTGCTGCTCTACACCGACGGCCTGGTCGAGCGGCGCGACGCCGACCTGGACACCGGGCTCGCCCAGCTGCGCTCCGCGCTGACCGAGCTCGCGCACCTGTCGCTCGACGAGCTCTGCGACGCCGTCCTCGACCGGCTCGTGCACGGCCGTCCCGACGACGACGTCGCGCTGGTCGCCGTCCGGCTGCACCGGCAGGACCGGCCCCGGCCGGCCGAGGCGGGACCGAACCGGGTGCCGGACGGCGTCCCGGACGACCCGGCGACGGGCTCGTGAACGCGCCGCTGTGGCGGCGGGCGCGGCCCCCGCGCCTGCGCACCGAGCTCTTCGCCTGCGACGTGACGGCGCCCGCCGACCTGACGCTCGCCCGTGGGCGGCTGCACCGGGAGGTGCTCCGCCGCCCGGTGCCGACCGGATCCGCGGGGGTCGACGTCGACCGGTTGCTGCTGACCTTCGAGGAGCTGGCCTCGAACGGGCTGCGCCACGGCCGGCCCCCGGTCCGGGTCGTGGTGAGCCAGGACGACGACGGCTGGCTCGTCGACGTCACCGACGCCGCGACCGACCGCACCCCCACCCCGGCGGTCGGCCGGGATCCCGCGCACGGCGGCCTGGGCCTCTACCTGGTCGCCCGGCTGAGCGCCACCCACGGCTGGTGGGCCGAGGGCCGGCGCAAGCACGTCTGGGCCTTCGTCCAGGCGGCGCTCAGCTGACCGACGGCGGCCAGGTCTTGGCGACCATGGTGAGGACGTCGTACGTCGCGACCGGCTTGCCCTCGCCGTTGACGACGACGGCGTCCCAACGGACCTCGCCGTGGTCGGCGCCGCCGCGCGGGCTGATCTGCTTGGCGGTGAGGGTGACCGTGAGCTCCTCCCCCGGCTTGACCGGCGTGAGGAACCGCAGGTTGTCCACGCCGTAGTTGGCCAGCACGGGCCCCGGTGCGGGGTCGACGAACAGCCCGGCCGCCCACGAGACGATCAGGTAGCCGTGCGCCACCCGTCCGCCGAACAGCGGGTTGGCCGCGGCGGCCTCCTCGTCCATGTGGGCGTAGAAGGTGTCGCCGGTGAACTCGGCGAAGTGCTCGACATCCTCCAGCGTGACCACGCGCGGGCCGGCGGTGACCGAGTCGCCGATGCGCAGCTCGGCCAGCGACTTGCGGAACGGGTGCACGCCGTCGTCGGTGCGTTCCGCCCCCGTGACCCAGCGGCCGCTGATCGCGGTGAGCTGGTCGGGCGAGGCCTGCACGGCGGTGCGCTGCATGTGGTGCAGCACGCCGCGGATGCCGCCGAGCTCCTCGCCGCCGCCGGCGCGGCCCGGGCCGCCGTGCACGAGCACCGGCAGCGGCGAGCCGTGGCCGGTGTTTTCGCTGGCGTCGTCGCGGTCGAGCACGAGGATCCGGCCGTGCGCGTGCGCGGCGCCCAGCACGAACTCCCGCGCGAACTCCCGGTCGTGGGTGACCACCGAGCCGACCAGGCTGCCCTGGCCGCGGGCGGCGAGCTCGACGGCCTGCGCCACGCCGTCGTAGGGCAGCACCGTGCTCACCGGGCCGAACGCCTCGACGTCGTGCGGCTCGGCGGCGGCCGGGTCGTCGCAGCGCAGCAGCAGCGGCGGGAGGAAGGCGCCGCGGTCGCGGTCGGCGCCGACCACCTCGAAGGACCCGGGGTCGCCGGCGACCAGCTCGGCGACACCGCGCAGCGCCTTGAGCGAGCGCAGCACCTCCTCGCGCTGGTCGAGGCTCGCGAGCGCGCCCATGGTGACGCCCTCGGCACCGGGCGCGCCGACGACCACCTTCGCGAGCTTCTCGCGGGTCGCCTCGACGACGTCGTCCACGAGGTCCCGGGGCACGAACGCCCGGCGGATCGCGGTGCACTTCTGGCCGGCCTTGACGGTCATCTCGGTGACCAGCTGCTTCACGAACAGCTCGAACTCGGGGGTGCCCGGGGTCGCGTCGGGCCCGAGGACGGCGCAGTTGAGCGAGTCGGCCTCGGCGTTGAACCGCACGCTGCTCGCCACCACGGCGGGGTGGCTGCGCAGCTTGCGGGCGGTGGCGGCCGAGCCGGTGAAGAACACGAGGTCCTGGCCGGCCAGGCCGTCGAGCAGCCCGGCCGGGCTGCCGGCCAGCAGCTGCAGCGAGCCCTCGGGCAGCAGGCCGGAGTCGACGACCGCCCGGACGACGGCCTCGGTGAGGTAGGCGGTCTGGCTGGCCGGCTTGACGATCGTCGAGACGCCGGCGAGGAAGGCGGGCGCGAACTTCTCCAGGAAGCCCCAGACCGGGAAGTTGAACGCGTTGATCTGCACCGCGACGCCGCGCAGCGGGGTGTACAGGTGCTGGCCCACGAAGGTGCCGACCTTGCTCAGCGGCTCGACCGCGCCGTCGAGGACGACGGTGTCGTCGGGCAGCTCCCGGCGTCCCTTCGACGCGTAGGACAGCACGGTGCCGAACCCGCCGTCGACGTCGACCGCGCTGTCGCGGTCGGTGGCGCCGGTGCGGCGGGACAGCGCGTAGAAGGCGTCCTTGTCGGCCAGCAGCCGCAGGCCCAGCTGCTTGAGCAGGCCGGCCCGCTGGTGGAAGGTCAGCTCCCGCAGCGCCGGCCCGCCCACGGTGCGGGCGTGGTCGAGCATCGCGGCGACGTCGAGCCCGGTGCTGCTGATCCGGGCGACGGTCTCGCCGGTCACGGCGTCGGCGATCGGGGTGCCGTCGTCGGGCGCGGCGTACCAGCGGCCGGCGGTGTAGCTCTCGAGCAGGGGTGCGGTCACGGGGGCCTCCTCAGTGCTTGCGCAGGCCGTCGAAGGTGGTGGCGACGACGGCGTCGGCGAGCGCGGCGGCGTCCAGACCGCGCTCGGGCCGGTACCACTCGGTCAGGGAGTTGACGGTGCCGAACAGCAGCCGGCTGGTGACGGCGGGGTCGACGTCGGGCCGCACGTCGCCCTCGTCCTCGGCGGCGCGGACCAGGTCGGTGACGATGCGGTCGAACTCGCGGCGGCGGGCCAGCGCGGCCTGCTCGACCTCGGAGTTGCCGCGCACCCGCAGCAGCAGGGTGACGAACGGCAGCTCGTCGACCAGCACGCGCACCGAGCCGCGGACGACGTGCTCCAGCCGGCCGATCGCCGGCCCGGTGGTGGCGCCGGGCTGCTCGGTGACGGCGAACAGCCCGTCCAGCGCCCGGTCGAGCGCCAGCCGCAGCAGCTCCACCTTGCTAGGCACGTGGTGGTAGATCGCCGACTTGGTGACCCCGAGCCGGGCGGCGAGCTCCTCCATGCTCGTGGCGTCGTAGCCGCGCTCGTTGAAGACGGCGACGGCGACGTCGAGCAACGACTCCAGCGAGTGCCCGGGCCGCCCGCGCCGGGCCGGCGCGGCGTTCTCGGTGGCCGTCACGCGCGGTCCCGGTGGTCGGCCAGCCGCTGCAGCTTCCCCACCGACCGGGCGAGCGTCTCCGGGTCGACGACGAGCACCTCGATGCTGGTGCCGACGGTGTCCTTGACGCCCTTGGCCACCTCGGCCGCGGCGGCCTCCCGGCGCTCGGCCGGGCAGTCGGGCCGGGCCTCGATCCGGCAGATCAGGTGGTCCATCCGGCCGCGGGTGACCAGCTCGAGGGCGAAGTGCGGGGACAGGCCCGGGGTGCGCAGCACGATCTCCTCGATCTGGGTCGGGAAGAGGTTCACGCCGCGCAGGATGATCATGTCGTCGGTGCGGCCGGTGATCTTCTCCATCCGCCGCATGCCCGGGCGGGCCGTGCCCGGCAGCAGCCGGGTGAGGTCACGGGTGCGGTAGCGGATGACCGGCATGGCCTCCTTGGTCAGGGAGGTGAAGACCAGCTCGCCCTGCTCGCCCTCGGGCAGCACCTCGCCGGTCGCCGGGTCGATGACCTCCGGGTAGAAGTGGTCCTCCCAGACGTGCAGGCCGTCCTTGGTCTCGACGCACTCCTGGGCGACGCCGGGGCCCATGACCTCCGACAGCCCGTAGATGTCCACGGCGTGGATGCCGGCGCGCTCCTCCATCTCGCGGCGCATCTGCTCGGTCCACGGCTCGGCGCCGAAGATGCCGATCTCCAGCGAGCTCGCCCGCGGGTCCATGCCCTGCTTCTCGAACTCGTCGAGGACGGTGAGCATGTACGACGGCGTCACCATGATCACCCGGGGCTCGAAGTCGCGGATGAGCTGGACCTGGCGCGGGGTCATGCCGCCCGACACCGGGATCACGGTGCAGCCGAGCTTCTCCGCGCCGTAGTGCGCGCCGAGGCCGCCGGTGAACAGGCCGTACCCGTAGGCGTTGTGGAGCTTGTCGCCCGGCCGGCCGCCGGCCGCCCGGATCGACCGCGCCATCACCGTCGCCCAGGTGTCGACGTCCTTCTCGGTGTAGCCGACCACGGTGGGCTTGCCGGTGGTGCCGGACGACGCGTGCACCCGGCGCACCTGGTCCTGGGGGACGGCGAACATGCCGAAGGGGTAGTTGTCGCGCAGGTCGGCCTTGCTGGTGGTCGGGAACTTCGCGAGATCGGCCAGCTCGCGGCAGTCGTCGGGGTGCACGCCGGCGGCGTCGAAGGCGCGGCGGTAGTGCGGCACGTTGTCGTAGGCGTGGCGCAGCGTCCACCGGAGGCGCTCGAGCTGGAGGGCGCGCAGCTCGTCGACGCCGAGCCGCTCCACGTCGTCCAGCAGCCCCGGCTCGGGCGCGCTGCCCAGGTGCCGGCTCGTCTCGCTCGTGGTGGCGGTCATGGCGGGGGCCTCCGTGGTTCTCACAGCGTCGTCGCCGGCGGCCGGCAGGGCGCACCGCCCCCCAAATACCGACCAGATGGTCAGGTAACCAACTCTCCCCGGGCGGGTGCTGTCAAGTCCTGGCTCGGCCCGCTTGTGCGCCGCGGCGGGATGGGGCACACTCATTACCGACCATCCGGTCAGTAAATGACGGATCCCGAGGGGACGAGGATGTCCGCGCCCACCCTGGAACGGCCCGACGAGACCACGCTGCAGCAGCAGTTCGACGCGACGATCGCCGCCGACCACCGGATCGAGCCGCGCGACTGGATGCCCGAGGGCTACCGGAAGACGCTGATCCGGCAGATCGCGCAGCACGCGCACTCGGAGATCATCGGCATGCAGCCCGAGGGCGACTGGCTGCTCGCCGCCCCGAGCCTGCGGCGCAAGGCGATCCTGCTGGCCAAGGTGCAGGACGAGGCCGGGCACGGCATGTACCTGTACTCAGCCGCCGAGACCCTCGGCGCCGACCGGGCCGACCTCACCGACAAGCTGATCGAGGGCAAGCAGAAGTACAGCTCGATCTTCAACTACCCCACGCTGACCTACGCCGACGTCGGCGTCATCGGCTGGTTCGTCGACGGCGCCGCGATCTGCAACCAGGTGCCGCTGTGCCGCTCCTCCTACGGGCCCTACGCCCGGGCGATGATCCGCATCTGCAAGGAGGAGTCGTTCCACCAGCGGCAGGGCTTCGAGCTGCTGATGACGATGATGCGCGGCACCCCCGAGCAGCGGGCGATGGTGCAGGACGCCGTCGACCGGTGGTGGTGGCCGTCGCTGATGATGTTCGGCCCGCCCGACGACGACAGCCCGAACAGCGCGCAGTCGATGGCGTGGGGCATCAAGCGGCACAGCAACGACGAGCTGCGCCAGCGCTACGTCGACATGTCGGTCCCGCAGGCCGAGGTGCTCGGCGTGACCCTGCCCGACCCGGAGCTCTCCTACGACCCCGAGACCGGCCACTACCGGTTCGGCACGATCGACTGGGACGAGTTCAAGCAGGTCGTGTCCGGCCACGGCCCGCGCAACGCCGAGCGGATCGCCCGGCGCCGCGCCGCCCGCGACGAGAACGCCTGGGTCGTCGAGGCGGCCGCCGCCTACGCGGCGAAGCACGAGGGGTCGGCCGCGTGAGCGAGATGACCAGCGAGGGCGGGCACGGCGCCGTCCCCACGTCGGCCGACGTCCCGGTCGAGCCGAAGCCGACCGTCAGCCGGCGCGACTGGCCGCTGTACGAGGTGTTCGTGCGCGGCAAGCGGGGGCTCAACCACGTGCACGTGGGGTCGCTGCACGCCCCGGACGACGAGATGGCCGTGCACGCCGCGCGCGACCTGTACACGCGGCGCAACGAGGGCGTGAGCATCTGGGTGGTCAAGGCCGCCGACATCACCGCGTCCAGCCCCGACGAGAAGGACCCGATGTTCGCCCCGAGCGGCGACAAGGTCTACCGCCACCCCACGTTCTACGAGATCCCCGAGAACGTCCCCCACATGTGAAGCGGAGTGGATCCGTGCGGGTCACCTGCGCGGATCCACTCCGGTAGGAGCTCCCGTGCACGAAGAGACCGTCTACGACGCGCTGAGCAACGCGCACGACGACGCGGGGCACTGGGCGTTCGGCACCGGCTTCGACGACCCGCTGGCCGGCGTCGACACCACGGTGCCCGACGGCGTCGACCCCGCCGACCTCGGCGTCTACTGCCTGATGCTCGGCGACGACGCCCTCGTGCTCGCCCAGCGGCTGACGCAGTGGATCACCAACGCGCCGGAGCTCGAGGAGGAGGTCGCGATCGGCAACACCGCCCTCGACCTGCTCGGCCAGGCGCGGCTGCTGCTGGCCCGCGCCGGCTCGGCCGGCGTCCTCGGCCGCTCCCGGCAGCTGGCCACCGACTCGATCCCCAACGAGGACGCCCTCGCCTACTTCCGCGACCCCGACGAGTTCCGCAGCACCGGCCTGGTCGAGGCCCCGAACGGCGACTTCGCGCAGACGATGGTCCGCCTGCTGGTGGCCGCCTCGGTGCGGCTGGCGGTGTTCGCCCGGCTGCGGGAGTCCCGCGACCCGGTCCTCGCGGCGATCGCCGCCAAGGGCGTCAACGAGCTGGCCTACCACCGCGACCACGCCGCGCGCTGGGTGCTGCGGCTGGGCGACGGCACCGAGGAGTCGCACCGCCGCGCCCAGGCCGGCGCCGAGGCGGTCTGGCCGCTGCTGGCCGACGTGTTCACCGCGACCGACGTAGAGCAGCGGCTGACCGCGGCCGGGGTCGCCGTGGACCCGGCCGACGTCCGGGACGAGGTGCGCGAGGTGCTGACGACGGTGCTTGAGCGCGCCACCCTCACGGTGCCGGAGTGGCCGGCCGGCGCGCCGCCGCGTGGGCGGGCCGGGCAGCACGGCGAGGAGCTCACCGAGCTGCTCGCCACCCTCCAGGGCCTGGCCCGCGAGCACCCGGCGGCGACGTGGTGACCGCCGTGCTGACCGACCCCCGCGCGGTCGCCGGGACGGTGACCGACCCCGAGCTGCCCATGCTCACGCTGGCCGACCTCGGGGTGCTGCGCGACGTCCGCGTCGAGGACGGCACCGTCGTCGTCGAGATCACCCCGACCTACACCGGCTGCCCGGCGATGGGCGTCATGCGCGCCGACCTCGTCCTCGCGCTGCACGAGGCCGGGTTCGCCGACGTCGACGTCCGCACCGTCCTCTCCCCCGCCTGGACGACGGACTGGATCAGCGCCGCGGGCCGCCGCAAGCTCGCCGCGGCCGGCATCGCCCCGCCCGGGACGGCGCCGGTGCGCCCCGCCGGGCCGATCCCGCTGCAGCTGGGCCCCACCCGGCGCACCGCCGCCTGCCCGCAGTGCGGCTCGGCCGACACGGTGGAGCAGAGCGAGTTCAGCGCCACCGCCTGCAAGGCACTGCGCCGCTGCCGCGCGTGCGGCGAGCCGTTCGAGCACGTCAAGGAGATCTGAGTGAGCGCGCCGACGCGACGCCGTCCCCAGTTCCGCCCGCTCAAGGTCGCGAAGATCGAGCAGCTCACCGACGACGCGGTCGCGGTGACCTTCGACGTCCCCGACGAGCTGGCCGACGACTACGCGTTCAAGCCCGGGCAGGCGCTCACCCTGCGCCGGGTGGTCGGCGACCGCGACGAGCGGCGCTCCTACTCGATCTGCGCGCCGGTGGGCGCGCCGCCGCGGGTCGGGGTCCGCGAGGTGCCGGGCGGCTTCTTCTCCGCCTACCTGGTGCACGAGGTGCGGCCGGGCGACGAGATCGAGGTGCTGCCGCCGTCGGGGACGTTCACCGCGGACCTGTCGGTGCCCGGGCACCACGTGTTCGTCGTCGCCGGCTCGGGCATCACGCCGGCGATCAGCCTGGCCGGCTCGGTGCTGCGCGACGGGGAGTCGACGGTCACCGTCTTCTACGGCAACCGGCGCACCAACACGGTCATGTTCGCCGACGAGCTGGCCGACCTGAAGGACCGCTACGGCACCCGCCTGCAGCTGGTGCACGTGCTCTCGCGCGAGCCGCGCGACGCCGAGCTGACCAGCGGCCGGCTCGACGGCGAGCGGCTGCGCACGCTGGTCGACGCGTTCGTCGACGTCGAGCACGTCGACCACTGGTGGCTGTGCGGTCCGCACGGGATGGTCGAGGACGCCCGCGCGCTGCTCGGTGAGCTCGGCGTCGCCCGGGACAAGGTGCACCAGGAGCTCTTCTACGTCGACGACGTCCCGCCGCAGCCGGTCCGCGGCGACGACCAGACCGTCGAGGGCCCCAGCAGCCAGGTGACCGTCGTCCTCGACGGCCGGACCACCACCCTGGCGCTGCCCAAGGACGAGCCGGTGCTCGACTCGGCGCAGCGGGTGCGCTCCGACCTGCCGTTCGCCTGCAAGGGCGGCGTGTGCGGCACCTGCCGGGCGAAGGTCACCGACGGCGAGGTCGAGATGCGCCGCAACTACGCCCTCGAGCCCAACGAGGTCGAGGCCGGCTACGTGCTCACCTGCCAGACGCTCCCGCTCTCCGACGCCGTCACCGTCGACTTCGACGCCTGACCCCGCAGCCGGCGGCGCCCGGGCCGTCGCTTGTTCCGATCACTCGGTCAGCACCAGCCAGGTGCGGCCGTCGATCAGCTCTCGAACGGCGTCCAGGTGGCCGGCGTGGGTGGCGGTCTCGACGATGACGGCGAGGACCGTCTGCCGGACGTCGCGCACGGGCAGGCCGGGGAAGAGCTCGGTGGGCCACCAGGCCGGTTCCGCGTCGAGCGCGCGATCACCGATCACCGCGTCGGCACGCGCGGCCTCGTCGCGGTACAGGGCGAGGACCTCGTCGCCGGTCATGCCGTGGGGCACGCGCCATCCGCCGTCCCCCGAATCGAGTTCCACCTGCTCGCCGGCGAGGACGGCCCGGAACCAGAAGCGCTCCACGTCGACGGCGAGGTGCTTGACCAGGCCCAGGCAGGACCAGCCCGACGGCAGCACCGGACGCCGCAGCTCCTCGTCGGAGAGACCGTCGAGGATGCCCAGGACGTGTTCGCGCTGCGACCGGAGGGCGGCGAGCAGGGCGGTCTTCTCATCGATCAGTTCTGGTCGGGACACCGGTCCTCCACTGCGACGATCACCGCACCAGTAGACCGGAGGTTCCCCACGTGAGCCCGTCGTTCACCGGCCTCGGGGCCGTCACCCTGTTCGTCGAGGACCTGCCGCGGACGGCGGACTTCTACCGGGACGTCTTCGGCCTCGAGCCGGTCGTCGAGGACGAGAACTCCACCGCGTTCCGCTTCGGGAGCACGATCCTCAACCTGCTCCGTGTCCAAGCGGCTCCGGAGCTGATCGAGCCGGCGCGGGTGGCGCCGTCGGACGCCGGGTCGCGAGTCCAGTTCACCATCTGGGTGCCGGATGTCGACGCCGTGTGCGGCGAGCTCGCCGACCGGGGCGTCGAGCTGCTCAACGGTCCGCAGGACCGCACGTGGGGGCAGCGGACCGCCGCGTTCGCCGATCCCGCCGGTCACGTCTGGGAGGTCGCGCAAACGCTGCAGCCGGGCTGAGCACCGCGCTGATGCGCACGCGTGCGGCATCCCGCGCCCGGATCACCGCATCCGTGCGCACGAGAGCGTCAACGTAGTCCGCCGGCGGACACCGAGCCCCCTACGGTGTCCGCCCCAGGAAGGCGGCGAGGCGGGTCCAGTCGTCGGCGCCGGCGGGCACCGGAACCGGGGCGGCGAACGCGGCGCCGCGACCCCGCAGCGACGCCGGGACGAGCCGCTCGGCGATGTGCAGCGCGGGGACCGCGAGCCCGTCGTCGAGCACGGAGACGCGCCCGGTGGCCACGGCCAGGTCGTGCGCGTGCACCACCAGCTCGAGCACGAACCCCGAGAGGACCGCGGGCGCCGGCAGCAGCCCCCACGCCACCTCCAGGTCGCCCTCGGCCACCTCGTCGTCGGCCCACGCCTCCTCGGCCGCCCGCGCGGCGGCGGCGAACGAGGCAGCCCACCCGGCACCGGGGCGGGACCGCCGTCGGCTCCCGGCCACCCGCCCGGCCTTCTGGACGGTCGCGACGAGGTGCCGCAGCAAGGCCTCCACGTCCCAGTCGGCGCACGGGGTGGGCCGGCGGAGCTGGTCGGGCGACACCCCCTCGACCACCCGCTGCGCCGTCGCCATGGCGCGGGAGAACAGCTCCCGGACGCCGGGCTCCGGGGGCCACCGCGCCGGCAGGCCGAACAGCCGGCGGGTGTTGCCCTCCAGCAGCGCCCGCAGCGTCTCCGCCGGCAGCCGCCGGGCCAGGCGCAGCAGGCCGCCGTTGTAGGTCTCGGTCAGCTCGACGTTCGGCGGCGTGCGCACGTAGTGGGCGGGCCCGTCGACGGCGGCGTCGGAGCCGAACAGCACGCGGTCCGGGCCGACCTCGTCGATCAGCAGCTCGACCTCGGCCGACCGGCACCACGACGTCTCCAGGTGCAGGTTCGGCAGCTGCTGCGCGTGCCGGGCCGCGCGCCGCCGGCCTTCCGGGAAGCCGAGGAAGGTGTGGTACAGCACGAACGGCACGTCGGGGTGCCGCTCGGCGAGCCGGCGCACGAGGTCGGGGTCCGACGGGCCGGGCGCGGTGTGCACCGTCGCCGGCACGCCCGCCTCGGCGGCGACCCGCAGGAACGGGTCCAGCAGGGGCGAGTCGGCCGGGTACTCGTCGTAGCTGGGGTGGAACTTCAGCCCGGCGGCGCCGTCGGCCAGCCGCCGCCGGACCTCGTCGACGTCCGGCCCCTTCGGCCCGACCCAGACCAGCCGGGTCAGCCAGGGCACGCCCTCGGCCACCTCGTCGACGAACGCGTTGTCCTGCCAGGACACCAGCCCGTGCGTCATCCCGCCGGAGGCCAGCGCCACCCGCAGGCTGTCGAAGCCCATCGGCTCCAGCCCCCGCACCCGGGCGTGCACGTGGGAGTCGACCGGGTCGAGCCCCAGCCAGAGCCGGTAGTCCGCGGTGCCGTTGTTGTCCCACTCGCCGTCGTCGGTGGCGACGGCGCCGTCGAGCAGCAGGTGCCCGTCGGTGCCGGGCACCTCCCCCGTCCACGTGCCGTCGTCGTCCCGCTCCAGGGGGACGGCGACGAACGGCGGCCCGGCACCGTCGAAGCCGAGGTGCAGGTGCAGCGGGCGGTCGGCGCCGGCCAGCGGGCCGCGGTAGCGGACCCGGCCGGCGGGCGTCCGCTCCCCCGCCGGCGTGTCCCAGCTCAGCGGGAGGCCGGCGGTCACAGCGTCAGGCGCCACCCCCGGCCGCCGTCGTCCGCCCACACCTCCTCGTCCTCGCCGTCCGGGTGCCCGGTCCGGACGAGGTGGACGACGTAGCGCACCTCCGCGCCGCGCGGCCCCCACACCAGGCCGCGGAAGACGTGCGGCAGCGGCTGGGCCTGCATGAACTCGTGGATCGGCGCCGGCTCGGCCGGCGCGCCGGCGCCCGGGTCCTCGAACGGCAGGCCGTCCATGGCGGCCGCGGTGTAGTTCGGGGCGGCGAGCGCCGGGTCGCCCGGGGAGACGCCCCAGGCGATGCCGACGTGGGTCCACCGGCCGTCGTCGTCCACGTGGCTGACCTCGCGGGCGACGATCTCCTCGGTGAACACCGGCGAGCTCACCCAGTCGGTCCCGCGGACGACGAAGAAGAAGTGGTGCAGCAGGTACTCGCGGCTGCCGTCGAGCTGTCGCGGCGCCTCGATGACCGCCATGCGCAGGCGGGGCGCGGTCTCGCTCGGCGTCATGACGCGGGAGTCGGCCTCCTCCCAGTCCGGCTCCTCCCCCGGGCGGGTCCAGGCGAAGTGCAGCTGCACCATCTCGATGCCCGGGGCCGGGTCGAACCAGGTCTTGCGCAGGCCGAACAGCTGCTCGGACTCGGCACGGCGCGCCTCGGTGGCGGCCGCTCGCAGTTCGGTCACGGAACTCCCGTCCTAGAGGTGGTGGACCCACCAGCTGTCGCCGCCCGGTGCCGAGCGCCCGTCCGGGCCCAGCCAGAACTCGTCCTTCTCCTCGGGCGGGTACATCCGGCCGACGTGGTACTGCTGCACGAGCGTGGCGCCGCGCGGGCCGTACATGCGCGAGCGCCAGCGGTGCGGTCGTTCCAGTGACTGCAGCATGTGGAACTTGTCGTGGTGGAACCGTTCCTTGTCCCAGTACGAGTAGTACCTCGTGGCGCGGTACGGCGAGTCGGCCGGGAACCGCGGGTCCTCCATCGGGCTGTAGACCGGCGCCGACCAGTCCCCCACCGACCAGTAGATGCAGATGTTCGTCGTCCAGCCGTGGTCGTCGACGTACTCGAGGTCGCGGTAGACGATGTCCTCGGTGAACAGGTCAGTAGTCCAGCGGTGCCCGTCCTGGTAGACCTCGAAGTAGTAGTGGAACCGGTACTCGGGCGTGTGCCACCCGTGCTCCATGTCCCACACCTCGCGCGGCATCCGCAGCACCTTGAGCCGCGTGCGCGGGAAGCCGCCGCGGTCCTCGAGCACCCGGGACTCGTGGCCCCACGACCAGTCCGGCCACTGCCCCGGCGGCGTGTTCACGTAGTGGATGAGCACCTGCTCGACGCCGGCCTCCTGGTCGGTCCAGCCCTTGGGGTAGTACCAGCTCACGGCCGTCCCCCCGCACCGGTCCGGATCTCCTCGTAGGTCCGGATGCTCGGGGTGCCCATCAGCAGCTCGGGCAGGGCGCGGTAGAACTCGCGCGTCACATCGCGGTCGAGGTAGCGCTGCATGTCCTCGACGGTGGCCCAGCTGGACACCGCCATCACCTGGTCACCGCTGCGCAGCGCCTGGGAGAACAGGGCCCCCGGCGCGGCGGCCACCACCTCGTCGTTCTGGCGGACCAGCAGCTCCGCCACGCGCTCCACGGCGCCCGGACGGGCCCTCGCCTCGAGGATGCGGAACACGGCCATGACGCCCTCCTCGCCGGCTCAGCCGGGCACGGTGGCCATACCGTAGGAGGCCGGGCCGCAGGTGCGCAGGTCGAAGGAGCCGACATGTCCGACGTGACCCCGCTCGTCGACCCGGCGACCTACGAGGAGGGGCCGCCGTTCGAGCTGCTCCGGCGGCTGCGCGCCGAGGCGCCCGTGACCTGGGTCGGGGAGCCGGCGCTGCACGGGCTGCCCGCCGGTCCCGGGTTCTGGCTGGTGCTCCGGCACGGCGACGTCGAGCGCGTGCTGCGCGACCCGGCCACGTTCTCCTCGTGGCTGGGCGCGACCCAGGTCCGCGACGCCGCCGACCTGGCCTGGGTGCGCCGGATGATGCTCAACATGGACCCGCCGGAGCACTCCCGGCTGCGGCGGCTGCTGTCCCGCTCGTTCACCCCGCGGGCGGTCGCGGCGCTGACCGCCTCGATCGAGGCGACGGCGGAAGGGCTGGTCGACCGCATGGTCGCCGGCGCCGCCGAGGGGGTCACCGACTTCGCCAAGGACGTCGCCGCCGACCTGCCGCTGCTCACCCTCGCCGACGTCCTGGGCGTGCCGGCCGAGGACCGCTGGCTGCTGTTCGACTGGTCCAACCGGGTCATCGGCTGGCAGGACCCCGACTACGCCGTGTCGGCCGCGTTCGACGGCACGGGCGGGACGGCGATGGCGCGGGAGGCGCTCGCCGCCCGGCCACGGCCCGACGCCGACGGGCGGATGCCCGACCCGCGCACCCGGGCCGGCATGCCCGACCTCTACCTCTACGCGGGGCTGCTCGCCGAGCAGAAGCGCCGCTCCCCCGGGGACGACGTCATGTCGATCCTCCTGGCCGAGCGGGACGACGACGGCGGCCGGGTCAGCGACGCCGAGTTCGAGAACATGTTCTGGCTGTTCGCCGTCGCCGGGAACGAGACGCTGCGCAACGGCCTGCCCGGCGGGCTGATCGCGCTGCTGCAGCACCCCGGGCAGCTGGCCGCCGTCCGCGCCGACCCCTCGCTGCTGCCCTCCGCCGTCGACGAGATGCTGCGCTGGTGGACGCCGGTCATGGTGTTCCGCCGCACCGCCACCGCCGACGTCGCGCTCGCCGGCACGCGGATCGGCGCCGGCGACAAGGTGGTCGTCTCCTTCACCTCCGCCAACCGCGACGAGGCCGTGTTCGCCGACCCCGACCGCTTCGACGTCCTCCGGGCGCCCAACCCGCACCTGTCCTTCGGGCACGGCCCGCACTTCTGCCTCGGCGCGCAGCTGGCCAAGGCGCAGATGCGGGCGCTGTTCGGCGCGCTGCTGCGGCGCACGAGCACGCTCGAGCTCGACGGCGAGCCGGCGCTGCTGCGGTCGAACTTCCAGCGCGGGGTCAAGCGGCTGCCCGTCCGGTGGACGGCGGCGGACGGGGTGTGGCCGCGGTCACGGACTGCTTAGGCTCGCTCCATGGTCGCCAAGCCGTTCGCCTCCTCCGCCGACCTCGGCGTCAAGGCGCAGACCCTCGAGGTGCTCGCCGACGGCGTGTACGCGCTGACCGCGGAGGGTGACCCCAACCTCGGCGCGATCGAGGGCGAGGACTTCCTCGTCTGCTTCGAGGCCCTCGCCACCCCCGTCGCCGCCCGCCGCTGGCTGGCCAAGCTGCGCGAGCACACCGACAAGCCGGTCCGCTACCTGGTGCTCAGCCACTACCACGCCGTCCGCGTCCTCGGCGCCAGCGCGTTCGACGCCGAGGTGGTCGTCAGCAGCGAGCAGACCAAGCACCTCATCGCCGAGCGCGGCCAGCAGGACTGGGAGAGCGAGTACGGCCGCATGCCGCGGCTGTTCGAGGAGCCCGAGTCGATCCCCGGCCTGACCTGGCCGACGCTGACCTTCCGCGACAGGCTGACCATCGAGCTCGGCGGCGACCGCGGCGAGCTGGTCCTGGAGTTCCTGGGCCGCGGGCACACCGAGGGCGACATCGTCGCCTGGCTGCCGAGGCAAGGGATCTGCTTCGCCGGCGACCTGGTCGAGTCGCAGGCCGCGCTCTACACCGGCGACGCGTTTCACTTCGACTGGGCCGCCGGCACCCTCGACCGGGTCAAGGCGCTGGGCGCCCAGCAGTTGATCGGTGGTCGCGGCAGGATCGCCCGGGGCCGCGACGAGGTGGATGCCGCGATCGAGCAGACCCGCGACTTCCTGCTCACCATGCAGCGCACGGTGGGCGAGGTCCACCGTGCCGGCGGGACGCTCAAGCAGGCCTTCGACGCCGCGCACGCCGCGCTGGCCCCGCAGTACGGCGCGTGGCCGATCTTCGAGCACTGCCTGCCCTTCGACGTGCAGCGGCTGTGGGACGAGTTCGACGGCGTCGAGCGCCCGGTCATCTGGACGGCGGAGCGCGACCGCCGGGTCTGGGACGAGCTGCAGGGATGAGCTCCCCGGTCGTCGTCCTCGGCTGCGGGCCCGTCGGGCAGACCGCGGCGCTGCTGCTCGCCCGGTGGGGCCTGGACGTCGTCGTCCTCGACGGCCGTCCCGGGCGGGACCCGGTCGGCAGCAAGGCGATCTGCCAGCAGCGCGACGTCCTCGACGTCTGGGACGCCGTGGGCGTCGGGAGCGAGATCGCCCGCCGCGGCGTCACCTGGACGACCGCGCGCACCTTCCACCGCGACCGCGAGCTGTTCTCGTTCACCTTCACCGACCGCGGCCGCTCCCCCTTCCCGCCGTTCGTGAACGTCTCGCAGTCCGAGACGGAGGCGCTGCTCGACGAGCGGCTCGCCGGCGAACCGCGGATCGAGGTCCGGTGGGAGCACGCGGTCACCGGGATCGCCCAGGACGACGCCGGCGTCACGGTCACGTGCGCCAACGGGGCGACCGTCCACGGCTCGTTCGCCGTCGCCTGCACCGGGCCGCGCGGCGACGTCGTCCGGGCGGAGCTGGGCCTGGCGTTCGAGGGCCGGACGTTCGGCGACCGCTTCCTGATCTGCGACATCCGCACCGACCTGCCGGGCTGGGAGACCGAGCGGCGGTTCTGGTTCGACCCGGAGTGGAACCCCGGCCGGCAGGTGCTCGTCCACCCCTGCCCCGACTCCACGTTCCGCATCGACTGGCAGGTGCCGCCGGACTTCGACCTCGCCGCCGAGCAGGCCTCCGGCGGCCTGGACCGCCGGATCCGCCAGGTCGTCGGCGACCGCCCCTACGAGGTGGTGTGGAAGTCGGTCTACCGCTTCTCCTCCCGCGTGGTCGACCGCATGCGGGTGGGCCGCGTGCTGGTCGCCGGCGACGCCGCGCACCTGTACTCGCCGTTCGGCGCGCGCGGCCTGAACTCCGGGGTGCTCGACGCCGAGAACGCCGCCTGGAAGATCGCCTTCGTCGCCCGCGGCTGGGCCCCGGCCGAGCTGCTGGAGAGCTACCACGCCGAGCGGCACGCCGCGGCGCTGGAGAACCTCGACGTCACCAGCGCGACCATGCGCTTCCTCGTGCCGGGCAGCGACGAGGAGGCCCGCCACCGGCTCGACGTCCTCGAGCGGGCCGCGACCGACCCCGCCGCCCGGGCGCAGGTCGACTCCGGCCGGCTGGCCGAGCCGTTCTGGTACGTCGGCTCGCCGCTGACCACCCCCGACCCGCGCCGCCCGTTCGCCGGCCGGCCCGCCCGTGGCGAGGTCCCCGTCCCGGCACCCGGCGTGCTCGTGCCCGACTGCCCGGTCACCGTGCCGGGCCGGCCGGACCTCGTCCGGCTGCGCCAGCTCGCCCGCGCGGGCGTCACCGTCCTGGTCGGGGACGACGCCGCGCCGCCCGCGGACCTGCCCGCCGAGCCGCCGGTCGCGGTGCACCGGATGGGCGACCTCGACCCGACGCCCGTGCTGCGCGAGGCGCTCGGCGCGCGCCCCGACGAGCTCTGGGTGCTACGACCCGACGCCCACGTGGCCGCCGTCTGCACCCGCGCCGCCGACGTCGCCCCCGCGGTGGCGCGGCTGCTCGCCCGCAACGTCCCCGTCCCGGCCTGACCGCACCAGGAGGCATCCACCGATGACGTTCTACCGGCAGGTGGGCGAGATCCCGCCGAAGCGGCACACCCAGTTCCGCCGTCCCGACGGCGGCCTGTACTCCGAGGAGCTCATGGGCGAGGAAGGCTTCTCGTCGGACTCCTCGCTGCTCTACCACCGGGGCATCCCGTCGGCGATGGTCGACGCCCGCCCGTGGGAGCTGCCCGACCAGGCGACCACGCCGAACAGCCCGCTGATTCCGCGGCACCTGAAGCTGCACGACCTGTTCCCCGGCGAGGAGCACAAGGCGGTCGACCCGGTCACCGGCCGGCGGCTCGTGCTGGGCAACGCCGACGTGCGCATCTCCTACGCGGTCAGCAGCCTGCCCAGCCCCTACTACCGCAACGCCACCGGCGACGAGTGCGTCTACGTCGAGCGCGGCAGCGCCACCGTGGAGACGGTGTTCGGCGCGCTGGAGGTCGGGCAGGGCGACTACGTGGTCCTCCCGCGGGCGACGACGCACCGGTGGATCCCGGCCGGGGACGAGCCCCTGCGCACCTACGCGATCGAGGCCAACAGCCACATCGCCCCGCCGAAGCGCTACCTGTCGCGCTACGGGCAGTTCCTCGAGCACGCGCCGTACTGCGAGCGCGACCTGCGGGCGCCCGCCGAGCCGCTGACCGTCGAGGGCGGCGACAGCTCCGGGGATGTCGAGGTGTACGTCAAGCACCGCGGCGACGGCCCCGGCGGGCTGGCCGGCACCGTGCACGTCGTCCCGGAGCACCCGTTCGACGTCGTCGGCTGGGACGGCTGCCTCTACCCCTACGCGTTCAACGTGGCCGACTTCGAGCCGATCACCGGCCGGGTGCACCAGCCGCCGCCGGTGCACCAGGTCTTCGAGGGGCAGAACTTCGTCATCTGCAACTTCGTGCCGCGGAAGGTGGACTACCACCCGCTGGCGGTGCCGGTGCCGTACTACCACTCCAACGTCGATTCCGACGAGGTCATGTTCTACGTCGACGGCGACTACGAGGCCCGCAGGGGCTCGGGCATCGGCAAGGGCTCGATCAGCCTGCACCCCGGCGGGCACTCGCACGGCCCGCAGCCGGGTGCCGTGGAGCGCGCGCTCGGCGTGGAGGCCTTCGACGAGCTCGCCGTCATGGTCGACACCTTCCGGCCGCTCGCGCTCGGCGAGGGCGGGACGGCGGTGGACGACGGGAAGTACGCCTGGACCTGGTCGGGCCGGGGTCCCTCGGCGTGACCTGGCTGGACCTCCCCGACGGCACCGGCTTCGGTCTCGACAACCTGCCCTACGGCGTCTTCTCCTGCCGGGACGGCGTCCGGCGCACCGGCATCGCGGTCGGCGACTCCGTGCTCGACCTCGGCGGGCTCACCGAGGACCCGGTGCACCTCACCGGCTCGCTCAACGCCTTCCTGGCGCTGGGGCCGCGGGCCTGGCGCGAGCAGCGCGAGCAGGTGACCGACTGGCTCACCCAGCCCTCGCACCGGCGCGCGGTCGAGGAGCACCTGATCCCCCGCGACGAGGTGGCGCTGCACCTGCCGGTCGAGGTGGCCGACTACGTCGACTTCTACAGCTCCCGGCACCACGCCGAGAACCTCGGCCGCATGTTCCGGCCCGATTCCGAGCCGCTGACGCCGAACTGGCGGCACCTGCCGATCGGCTACCACGGCCGCGCCGGCACCGTCGCCGTCTCCGGCACCCCCGTCGTCCGCCCCTCGGGCCAGCGCAAGGCGCCGACCGACGACGCCCCCACCTTCGGGCCCTCGCAGCGGCTGGACATCGAGGCCGAGGTCGGCTTCGTCGTCGGCACGGGATCCGACCTCGGCACGCCGGTGCCGCTCGGCGACCTCGCCGAGCACGTCTTCGGCGTCTGCCTGGTCAACGACTGGTCGGCCCGCGACCTGCAGGCCTGGGAGTACGTGCCGCTCGGCCCGTTCCTCGGCAAGTCCTTCCTCACCTCGGTCTCGCCGTGGGTGGTGCCGCTGCCCGCGCTCGAGGCGGCCCGCGTGCGCCCGCCCGAGCGCGACGTGCCGCTGCTGCACTACCTCGACGACGCCGGCACCGAGCCGTGGGGGCTGGACCTCCGGCTCGAGGTGCGCCTGAACGGCGAGCTGGTCAGCTGCCCGCCGTTCGACCTCATGTACTGGACGCCGGCCCAGCAGCTGGCGCACATGACCGTCAACGGCGCCAGCCTGCGCACCGGCGACCTGTTCGCCTCCGGCACCGTGTCCGGTCCCGAGCGCGACCAGCGCGGCTCGTTCATCGAGCTGTCCTGGGGCGGCCGGGAGCCGCTGACCCTCGCCGACGGCTCGACCCGCACGTTCCTCGAGGACGGCGACGAGGTGGTGATCAGCGCGACCGCCCCGGGCACCGGCGGCGCGCGGATCTCCCTCGGCGAGGTCGCCGGCCGGGTCGAGCCGGCGCGCGGCTGAAGGGGTCGGGCGGTGCGGCTCACGAGGGTCACCGGCGAGATCACCATGGTCACCGGCACCAACGTCAACTGGGCGCTCGTCGTCGAGGGGGACGCCGTCACCCTGGTCGACGCCGGCTACCCCAACGACGCCGCCTCCGTCGTGCGGTCCCTGGCCGCGATCGGGCGGAACCCCCAGGACGTCGCCGCGATCGTGCTGACCCACGCCCACCTCGACCACATGGGCGGGATCCCGGCGCTGGCGCGCAGGTCCGGCGCGCCCGTGCACACCGGCGCCGAGGAGGCCCGGCACGCCCGCCGCGAGTACCTGCAGCAGATCACGCCGCTCGAGATGCTCGGCCAGTGCCGCTCGCGGGCCGGCGTCACGTGGGTCGCGCAGACGCTGCGGGCCGTGCTCCCGCACGTGCGCATGGCCCTGCCCGACGTCGTCGCCGTCCCCGCCGACGTCCCGCTCGACGTCCCCGGCCGGCTCGTCCCGGTCGCCACCCCGGGCCACACCAGCGGGCACACCGCCTACCTGCACCCGGGAGCGGGCGTGCTGTTCTCCGGTGACGCGCTGGTCACCGGCCACCCCCTCTCCCGCCTGCCCGAGGGGCCGCAGCTGCTGCCGGGGGTGTTCAACGAGGACGAGCGGCAGTTGGCCGCCGCCCTCGACCGGCTGCGCACGGTGCCGGCGGACACGCTGGTCCCGGGCCACGGGCCGACGCTGAACGGGCCGCTGCCCGCCGCCGTCGACCGGGCGCTCGCCGGCCGCTAGCGGTCCGGCCGGTCCCCGGCCGTCTCGACCACCGCGCACAGGTCGCGGAGCGGGTCGAGGGCCTGCCAGCCGCAGGCCACCTTCTGCAGCAGGGCGCGGAACGTCTCGGCCTCGGCCGCCGGCAGCGGGCCCAGCACGTGCGCCTCGACCCGGCGCAGCGCGTCGCGGCGCTCCTGCCAGGCGGCGCGGCCGGTGTCGGTGGCGACCACGAGCCGGCTGCGCCGGTCGGCGGGATCGGGCCGGCGCTCCACCAGGTCCTGCCGCTCGAGGTCGTCGATCAGGTAGGTGAGCACCGTCCGGTCGATGCCGAGCTCGGCCCCGATCGCGCCCTGGTTGCGCGCCGGCTCCCCCACCGCCGCGGTGAGCACCTGGTAGCCGCGCGGCCCGCCGGGCAGGTCGGCGAGCACGTGCCCGGCGGCCTGCGCGTAACCGCGGAAGACGACGCCGAGCATCCAGCCCAGGTCGGCGTCGAGGCGGCCGTCGGCGGTCACCGCACCAGCGTAGCGCGGCAGCGCAGACGTTGTACATTGCAGATGTTCTGTCTCGCAGACGATTGGCAGCACATGTCCGACTACGGTCACCCTCTCTCGTTCGGCGCCTTCCTCACCCCGGCGAACGGCGAGCCCGCGCGGGTGGTCGGGCTCGCCGTCCTCGCCGAGCAGGTGGGCCTGGACCTGGTCACCTTCCAGGACCACCCCTACCAGCCGGCCTTCCTCGACACCTGGACGCTGCTGTCCTGGGTCGCGGCCCGCACCGAGCGCGTGCACGTGGCGGCCAACGTCACCAACCTGCCGCTGCGCCCGCCGGCCGTGCTGGCCCGCAGCGTGGCCGGCCTCGACCTGCTCAGCGGCGGCCGGGTCGAGCTCGGCCTGGGCGCCGGCGCGTTCTGGGACGCCATCGAGGCCATGGGCGGTCGCCGGCTCACCGCCGGCCAGGGCGTGCGCGCGCTGGAGGAGGCGATCGAGGTGGTCCGGCAGGTGTGGGACGCCGACGCGCGCGGCGGCGTCCGCGTCGACGGCGAGTTCCACCGCGTGGTCGGCGCCGAGCGCGGCCCGGCGCCCGCGCACGACGTCGGCATCTGGCTGGGCGCCTACAAGCCGAAGATGCTGGGGCTCACCGGCCGCCGGGCCGACGGCTGGCTGCCGTCGCTGTCCTACCTGCAGCCCGGCGACCTCGCCGCCGGCAACGCGATCGTCGACGACGCCGCGCTGGAGGCGGGCCGCGAGCCCGCGGACGTGCGTCGGCTGCTCAACGTCAGCGGCCGGTTCGCCGCCACCGGCCGCGGGCGGCTGCACGGGCCCGCCGAGCAGTGGGCCGAGGAGCTCGCCGAGCTGGCCCTCCGCGACGGGGTGAGCACGTTCATCCTCGGCAGCGACGACCCCGACGACCTGCGCCGGTTCGCCGCCGAGGTCGCCCCCGGCGTGCGGGAGCTGGTGGCGGCCGAGCGGTCGGGGATCCCCGCGGCGCCTGCGGCGCGGCCGGTGGTCGCCGTCGGCGCGTTCGCCGTCGTCCCCACCCCGGACGACGGGACGCGCCGCAGCAGCACCCGGCTGTGGGACGAGACCGAACGGCCCACCGGCCCGGCCCGCGACCCGCGGCGCACCTACACCGCGCACGAGCAGGCGGCCGGCCAGCACCTCGTCGACGTCCACGACCACCTGCGCGCCGAGCTCGCCCAGGTGCAGGACCTCGTCGAGCAGGTCGCCGCCGGGACGGTGGACGTGGGCACCGCCCGGTCGCACATCAACACGATGACCATGCGGCAGAACAACTGGACGCTGGGCACCTACTGCGAGGCCTACTGCCGCGTGGTGACCACCCACCACACCCTCGAGGACCGCTCGCTGTTCCCGCACCTGCGGGCGGGCGACCCGCGGCTGGCGCCGGTGATCGACCGGCTCGAGTAGGAGCACGCAGTCATCCACGACGTCCTCGAGGGCGTCGACCGGGCGCTGGTCGCGCTGGTCTCGGGGGACGGCGGCCTCGACGGCCTGCGCGCCGCCGTCGACCTGCTCGGCGACACGCTGCTGTCGCACCTGTCCTACGAGGAGCGGGAGCTGGTCGAGCCGATCGCCCGCCTCGGCGTGCAGTGACGGCTCACCCCGGGCCGGCGAAGCCGGTGCGGTAGGCCCAGACGACCGCCTGCGTGCGGTCCCGGACGCCGAGCTTGGCCAGGATGCTCTTCAGGTGGGTCTTCACCGTCTCCGGTGCGACCTGCACCCGGCCGGCGATCTCGGCGTTCGACAGCCCCTCGGCCAGTGCGCGCAGCACCTCCGCCTCGCGGTCGGTGAGCCGGGCCGCCCGGCGCAGCCGCTCGCGGTCGGGCGGCCTGCGGGCGGCGTAGGCGGCCAGCAGCCGCCGGGTCACCGCGGGCGCCACCAGCGCGTCGCCGGCGACGACGGTGCGGATCCCCGCCACCAGCTCCTCGGGGGTGGCCCGCTTGAGCAGGAAGCCGTCGGCGCCGGCGTCCAGCGCGTCGTCGACGACCTCGTCGAGGTCGAACGTGGTCAGCACGAGCACCCGCGGCCGGCGCGGCCAGCGCGCGATCTCCCGGGTGGCGGCGACGCCGTCCAGCCGCGGCATCCGCACGTCCATGAGGACGACGTCGGGCAGCAGCGACCGCGCCCGCTCCACCGCCTCCCGGCCGTCGGCCGCCTCGCCCACCACGGTGAGGTCCGGCTCGCCGCCGAGCAGCGCCCGCAGCCCGCTGCGCACCAGCCCGTCGTCGTCGGCGAGCAGCACCCGGATCACGGGGCCACCGCCGCGGCCACGGGCAGCACCGCGTGCACGCGGAAGCCGCCCTCGATCGGTCCGGCCTCCAGCACGCCGCCCTCCAGGCGGGCCCGCTCGCGCATGTTGACCAGCCCGTGGCCGGGCACCGGCGCGGCCACCGGGTCGCACTCGTTGGTCACCTCGAGCAGCACGTCGGCGCCCTGCCGGGCGATCTCCACCCGGATCCGGCCGGCCGCGGTGTGCCGGACGGCGTTGGTCAGCGCCTCCTGCACGATCCGGTGCACCGCCCGCGCGGCCCCGGCCGGCAGGTCGCCGGCGTCGGCGCGCAGCTCGACCTCCCGCCCGGTCGACCGCACCCGCTCGACCAGCTCCACCAGGTCCTCCGACGTGGGCGCGAACGCCTCGGGCGAGCCGCGCCCGTCGGGCTGGAGCACCCGCAGCAGGCGGTCGAGCTCGTCGAGCGCCGCCCGGCCGGCGGTCTCGATAGAGGCCAGCGCCTCCCGCGCGTAGCCGGGGTCGTCGTCGAACACCCGCCGGCCCACCCCGGCCTGCAGCACCACCACGTTGACCGTGTGGCCGAGGGAGTCGTGCAGCTCGCGGGCCAGCCGGCCCCGCTCGGTGAGCAGCAGCCGCTCGGCGGCCAGCGCGTGCTGCTCGCTCTCCGCCGCCCGGCGTGCCTCGGCGACCCGGGCGCGGGTGCGCCGGCTGCTCAGGTCACCGATCACCGCGGCGATCAGGAAGTGGATGACGATCCCGGGCACCGACCCCACCGGGTGCGCCCGGTCGAGGACCACCCAGCCGGCGATGGACACCACGGTGATCGCCGCCGCGGCCACCCGGACGCGCCGGCCCCCGACGTCGAACGAGCTGAACAGCGCGATCCAGGCCGGCCACTCGAGGAAGCCGATGGCGGCCCCGAGCGCCGCGTTGGCGAGGATCGCGGCGCCGGCCACGCCCAGCGCGGCCAGCGGCGCGGTCGACCGCCAGACCAGCGCGGCCGGGCCGATCGCGGCGAGCAGCAGCGTGGCCGCGTCGACCGGGCGGTAGGGGTCGCCGGCGGGCATCGCCAGCACCGACGACAGCGACAGCACGACGAGCCCGGCGGCCAGCCAGGCGTCCCCACGGGTCCCGGCCCAGCGCCGGGCTGACGGCGACACCTCCCATGGTCCCGCCGGAAGCGCCGCGGGAGGACCCCCCGCGCGAGGCGACCTGCCTCCCCCGCGCGAGGGAGCGACCGGCTCCTCGCGGGGCTCGTGGGCGGGGACGCGCCCGGCGAGGCTCGAGTCGTCCGATCCCCACCGGGAGGTCCCCATGGTCACCACCGCTCCCCCACCCCGCGCTCCCGCGCGGCGCCCCGGCCGCGCCGGGCGCATCGTGGCCCTCGTCCTCGGCTGCCTGCTCGTGCTGCCGGCGCTGGGCCTGCTCGTCGGCGGCGGCGTCCTGCTCTGGGCGCACGGCGTCGGCCGCGAGGACGGCGTCGTCGTCTCGCCCCAGGACCGGTTCACCTCGTCCGGGTACGCGCTCGTGAGCGAGCGGGCCGAGCTGGTCGCCGGCCCGGACTGGCTGCCGGTGTCGGCGGCCGTCGGCGAGGCGCGGGTCGAGGTCACCCCCGTCGACGACCGCGCGGTCTTCGTCGGGATCGCCCGGCCGGCCGACGCGGCGGCCTACCTCGGCGACGTCCGGCGCACCGAGGTCGACGCCCTCGGGTTCGACTCCCCCGCCGGCCCGGACGACGAGCTGCCCGGCGGCGCGCCGGCCGCCGCGCCCGGCGCCCAGGACTTCTGGCTCGCCCGCGCCGAGGGCCCCGGCACGCAGCAGGTCGACTGGCGTCCGGACGACGGCGAGTGGGTGTTCGTGGTCATGAACGCCGACGGCTCCGGGATCGTCGACGTGCGGGCGCGGATCGGCGCGGAGTTCCCGGCGCTCGGCACCGTCGCCTGGGGGATCACGGCCCTCGGCGTGGTCGTGGCCCTGCTCACCTGGGTGCTCCTGCGGGCGGGGACGCGGGTACGAATGGAGGAGTGAGACGCCCCGCCGCACGCAGCACCGTCCCGGGCTCCCCGACGTCGGGGAGCCCGGCGTCGTCCGGGGTGGGGTTCCGGTCGGAGCGCGGCCCGGTGCTCATCGGCGTCATGCTCTCCACCGGCCTGGTCGCGATCGACTCGACGATCATCGCCACCGCCGTCCCGTCGATCGTCGACAGCCTCGGCGGCTTCGCCGAGTTCCCGTGGCTGTTCTCGGTCTACCTGCTGGCGCAGGCGGTCACCGTCCCGGTCTACGGCAAGCTCGCCGACCTGTTCGGCCGCAAGCCGGTGATGCTCGCCGGGATCGGGCTGTTCCTCCTCGGCTCGGTGCTCTGCGGCCTGGCCTGGAACATGTGGGCGCTCATCGCCTTCCGCGCCGTCCAGGGGCTGGGTGCCGGCGCCGTCCAGCCGATGTCGATGACCATCGTCGGGGACCTCTACACGCTGGCCGAGCGTGCGCGGGTGCAGGGCTACGTCGCCAGCGTGTGGGCGATCTCGGCCGTCGTCGGCCCGACCCTGGGCGGGGTCTTCTCCGAGTACGTCAGCTGGCGCTGGATCTTCTTCGTCAACATCCCGCTCTGCCTGGTCGCCGGCGCGATGATCGCCCTGCGCTTCACCGAGCAGGTGGAGCGCCGCCGGCCGCGGATCGACTACGCGGGCGCGGTCGTGCTCACCGGCGGCCTCACGCTGGTGATCCTCGGCCTGCTCGAGGGCGGCCAGGCGTGGGCGTGGGGCTCGGCGCCGAGCATCGCCGTCCTCGGCTCGGGCGCGGCGCTGCTGGCCGTGTTCGTGCTGGTCGAACGGCGCGCCGCCGACCCCGTCGTGCCGCTGCGGCTGCTGGGCGACCGGCTGATCGTGACCACGAGCCTGGTGGCCGCCTGCGTGGGCGCCATCCTCCTCGGGCTCACCACGTACGTGCCGACGTTCGCCCAGGTGGCGCTGGGCACGGGTCCGCTGGTGGCCGGGTTCGCGCTGGCGGCGCTGACGCTCGGCTGGCCGCTGTCGGCCTCGCAGGCCGGGCGGGTGTACCTGCGGATCGGCATCCGCCGGACGTCGCTGATCGGGGCCGCGGTGGCGGTGCTGGGTAGCGGGCTGCTGCTCCTGCTCGACGAGGGCACCAGCGTCCTCCAGGTGGGCGCCACCTGCTTCGTGATCGGCCTGGGCATGGGCTTCACCGCCGCCCCCACGCTGATCGCCGCGCAGTCCGCGGTGCCCTGGGAGCAGCGCGGGGTGGTGACCGCGGCGAACATGTTCTTCCGCTCGCTGGGCAGCGCGGTGGGGGTCGCCGTGTTCGGCGCGGTGGTGAACGCCTCCCTGGGCACGACGTCGGTGGAGAGCGGCGACGTGCTGCCCGGGCCGCTGAGCACCGCCGTCCACCAGGTCTTCCTGGCCACGGCCGCGGTGTCGCTGGTCATGCTCGCCGCCGTCGCGCTGATGCCCCGCGACCGGGCCGCCGGCACGGCTTAGAGCGCCAGCTCCCACCGCCAGAGGTCGCCCTCCTCCGCGTCGTGCAGCTCGGCCACGCGCGCGAACCCGACCCGCGCCAGGACGGCCGTCGAGGGGTTCTCCTGCGCCAGGGTGTGCGCCCGGACGGTGGCCACGCCGGCCCGCCGCGCCGCCTCCACCCACGCCCGGGCGGCCCGCGTGGCGTGGCCGCGGCCCTGGTGCGCCGGGGCGACGCTGTAGCCGATCTCCACCGCGCCGTCCTGCGGCGGGCCGGTGAACCCGCCCAGGCCGACGACCAGGTCCGCGTCCGGGTCGACGATCAGGTGGCTGAACCACTCCGGGGGCGTCCCCGCCGCGAGCGCCTCCACCGTGGCCGGCAGCGCCTCGGGGAACTCCAGGTACCCCTCGGCGACGCCCAGCCCGGTGCGGCGGCCGAACTCCTCGGGGCCCGCGATCAGCGCACGCGCCTCGTCGAGGGTCAGCGGGCGGACGACGGTGGCGGTCACGTCGCGGCACCGTACCGGCGGGGACGGCGTCGCAACATGAGACGACGCTGGACTTGATCCATTCAAGATTTCGGAGTTAGGTGAAGGGGTGCCGACCGCCGCGGAACTCGAGCGCCTGCTGCGCGGGGTGCCCCTCCGCGTGACGCGCCCGCGGCTCGCGGTGCTGGCGGCCGTGCACGACCACCCGCACGCCGACACCGAGTCGATCCTCGCCGCGGTCCGCCGCGACTCCGGCGACGTGTCGCACCAGGCGGTGTACGACGTGCTGCGCGTGCTGACCGACGCGGGCCTGGTCCGGCGCTTCCAGCCGACCGGCTCGGTCGCGCGCTACGAGATGCACACCGGCGACAACCACCACCACGTCGTCTGCCGCTCGTGCGGCGCGATCGTCGACGTCGCGTGCGCGGTCGGCGAGGCCCCGTGCCTGACCGCGTCCGACGACGCCGGCTACGAGATCGACGAGGCCGAGGTGATCTGGTGGGGCCGCTGCCCCGCCTGCGCTTCGGCCCGCACGTCCCCGAACCCTGACGGATCCGCACCACAGAGAGGCACACCGTGAAGGACGAGCACAACAAGGTCGAGACCGCGAGCACCAGCGAGAGCGAGAACCCGGCGATCCCGTCGCCGGAGGCGCACACCGACCGCCGGCCGCGCACCAACCGCGACTGGTGGCCGAACCAGGTCGACCTGGGCGTCCTGAACAAGACGGCGAAGGACGCCGACCCGCTCGGTGAGGACTTCGACTACAAGAAGGCCTTCGCCGAGCTCGACGTCGAGGAGCTGAAGCAGGACCTGCGCCAGCTCATGCGGACCTCGCAGGACTGGTGGCCGGCCGACTGGGGCCACTACGGCCCGTTGTTCATCCGCATGTCGTGGCACGCGGCCGGCACCTACCGCATCGCCGACGGCCGGGGCGGTGGCGGCCAGGGCGCCCAGCGCTTCGCCCCGCTCAACAGCTGGCCGGACAACGCGAGCCTCGACAAGGCCCGCCGCCTGCTGCTGCCGATCAAGCAGAAGTACGGCCGCAAGCTCTCCTGGGCCGACCTGCTCGTGCTCGCCGGCAACGTCGCGCACGACGACATGGGCCTGCCGACCTTCGGCTTCGCCTTCGGTCGCGAGGACACCTGGCAGCCCGAGGAGGTCTTCTGGGGTCCGGAGGACACCTGGCTCGGCGACGAGCGCTACGCCGGCGAGGACCCGCTGAACCTCGACGAGGGCCCGCTCGCGAACGTCACCATGGGCCTGATCTACGTCAACCCCGAGGGCCCCAAGGGCAACCCCGACCCGCTGGCCTCGGCGCACGACATCAAGGTGACCTTCCGCCGGATGGGCATGACCGACGAGGAGACCGTCGCCCTCATCGGCGGCGGGCACACCTTCGGCAAGACGCACGGCGCGGGCAACCCCGAGCTGGTCGGCCCCGAGCCCGAGGGCTGCCCGGTGCACGGCAACGGCCTGGGCTGGATCAGCCAGTACGGCACGGGCAAGGGCGCCGACACGATCACCAGCGGTCTCGAGGGCGCCTGGACCCCCACGCCGACGACGTGGGACAACTCCTACTGGGAGACGCTCTTCCGCTGGGACTGGGAGCTCACCACGAGCCCGGCCGGCGCCAAGCAGTGGCAGCCGAGCAACCCCGAGGCCCAGGAGCTCGTGCCCGACGCGCACATCGAGGGCAAGAAGAACCCGCCGATGATGTCCACGGCCGACATGGCCCTGCGGGTCGACCCCGAGCTGCGCGCGTACGCCGAGCGGTTCCGGGACGACCCCGAGTACTTCGCCGACCAGTACGCCCGCGCCTGGTTCAAGCTGCTGCACCGCGACATGGGCCCGAAGAGCCGGTACCTCGGTCCGGACGTGCCGGCCGAGGACCTCATCTGGCAGGACCCGGTCCCGGCCGTCGACCACGAGCTGGTCGGCGAGGCCGAGATCGCCGACCTGAAGCAGCGGCTGCTCTCCGCGGGGCTCTCCGTGCCGCAGCTGGTGCACACGGCCTGGTCGGCAGCGGCGTCGTTCCGCGGCACCGACAAGCGCGGTGGCGCCAACGGCGCCCGGCTGCGCCTCGAGCCGCAGATCGACTGGGCGGTCAACGAGGGCGTCCGCGACGTGCTGCCGGTGCTCGAGCGGGTGAAGTCGGAGTTCGAGCAGCAGACGGGGAAGAAGGTCTCCCTCGCCGACCTGATCGTGCTCGGCGGCAGCGCGGCGGTGGAGAAGGCCGCGGCCGACGCCGGCGTGCAGATCACCGTGCCGTTCTCCCCTGGGCGGACCGACGCCTCCCAGGAGCAGACCGACGTCGAGAACTTCGGCTGGCTGGAGCCGCGGGCCGACGGCTTCCGCAACTGGGTCTCCCCCGGCACCAAGATCGGGCCGGAGACGCTGCTCGTCGACAAGGCGTACATGCTGGAGCTGACGCCCAAGGAGATGACGGTGCTGGTCGGCGGGCTGCGGGTGCTCGGCGCGAACACCGGCGGCGTGCAGCACGGCGTCTTCACCGACCGGCCGGGCGTGCTGTCGCAGGACTTCTTCCGCAACCTGCTCGACCTGGGCGTCTCGTGGCGGACGTCGGTCGACATCGAGGGCGTCTACGAGGGCCTGGACGCCGACGGCAACGTCGTCCGCACCGCCACCGCGGCCGACCTCGTCTTCGGGTCGAACTCGATCCTCCGCGGCATCGTCGAGGTCTACTCGTCCGACGACGCGAAGGAGAAGTTCGTCCAGGACTTCGTCACCGCGTGGGTCAAGGTCATGGAGCTGGACCGCTTCGACCTGCGCTGACCCGAGCACGACGGCCCCCGCCCGCAGACCCGGGCGGGGGCCGTCGCGTCTCTGCTTGAAGTCTCAACGAAACCGCCGTACGGTTGTTGAGACTTCAAGTTCCGAGGAGACGGCATGTCCACCACCGCGATCGCCGACGCGCGCATCCCCGCGGCCCACCCCTTCGCCCGGCACCTCACCCGCGCCGCGGCCCTCGAGGCCGAGCAGCCGCACGCGGTGTGGACGCCGGAGGACGGGCCGCTGCCCAGCCTCTACCTCTCCCACGGCGGCGGCCCGCTGCCCTTCCAGAGCGCGGAGTGGCTCGACCCGCTGCACGCCTGGGCCCGCTCGCTGCCGAAGCCGAAGGCGATCCTCGTCGTCTCCGCGCACTGGGAGTCGGCGCCGCTGTCGGTCAGCGCCGACCGGCCCGACGAGCTCGTGTACGACTTCGGCGGGTTCGACCCCCTCTACCACACGTTCCGCTACGACACCCCCGACGCCGGCGAGCTCGCCCGCCAGGTCGTGGGGCTGGTGCCCGACACCGAGCACGTGCACCAGCACGCCCGCCGCGGCCTCGACCACGGCGCCTGGGTGCCGCTCAAGATCATGTACCCGGCCGCCGACGTCCCGGTGCTGCAGCTGTCCCTCCCCACCGAGGACCCCGACCGGCTGCTGGCCCTGGGCGAGCGGCTGCGCCCGCTGCGCGAGCAGGGCGTGCTCGTCGTCGGCTCTGGCCACATGACCCACGGCCTGCCGTTCCTGACCCGCGAGATGTTCGTCGGGAACGAGGTGCCGGGATGGTCGGCCGACTTCGACGCCTGGGCCGCCGACGCCCTGGCCCGCGGCGACGTCGCCGAGCTCGCCCGGTTCCGCAGCGCCGCGCCGGGCATGCCCTACGCGCACCCGACGGTGGAGCACTTCACCCCGCTGTTCGTCACCCTGGGGGCGGCCACCGACCCGACCGCGCCGGTCGTCACGCGGCTCGACGGCTACGGCGTCGGGCTGTCGAGGCGCTCCTTCCAGGCGGCATGACCGCTCCGGAGGGGACCCGCTGGCTGACGCCGGCGGAGATGGCGGCCTGGCTGCCGCTGGTCCGCCTGATGACGCTGCTGCCGCAGCGGCTGGACCGGCAGCTGCGCGAGGACGCCGGGATCGGCCACGTCTACTACCAGATCCTGGCCATGCTCTCCGAGGCTCCCGGGCAGCAGCTGCGGATGAGCGAGCTCGCCGGCCTGACCGCCACCTCCCCCAGCCGCCTCTCGCACGCCGTCAGCGCGCTGGAGGACCGCGGCTGGGTGGTCCGCTGCCCGTCGGAGCGGGACGGGCGCGGCCAGGTCACCCGGCTCACCCCCGCCGGCCGGGCCGCGGTGGAGGGGTTCGCCCCGGGACACGTCGCGGAGGTGCGCCGGCTGGTGGTCGACCGGCTGGCCCCGGAGGAGGTCGACCAGCTCGCCCGCATCGCCGGGAAGCTGCTCGACGCGGCGACCGACCGGCGCGGGTAGCCGGGTCACCGGTCGCGCAGCGGCCCGTCCAGCCAGCGCGCGACCTCGGCCCGGCTCGGCAGCCGGACGACGACGAGGTCGGGACGACGGTCGAGCAGCGCGGTCACGCGGGCTCCGGTCCGGCCGTGGGTGGTCCAGGCCCAGCGCACGATGTGCTCCGGGTCGGTGAGGACCGTCCGCAGCGGGGGCTCGACGTTGCCGTTCCAGAGCTCCCGGCGCCCCAGCCGCCGGACGAGCGTGCGCCGGACGACCTGGCGCATGACGACGGGCCGGGGCAGGTCCAGCCAGACCAGCAGGTCGGCCCGCTCCGCCAGGTGCTCGCGCACGCTGTCGTACTGCCACTCGGTCACCCAGGTGGGCCGCGCGGCGACGTCGTGCACGTCGGCCTCGAACGACGGCCGCCGCGTCCACCCGGGGCCGTGGAAGAGAGCGTCGATCTCCACGTGCTCGCTGCCCAGGGCGTGCGCGATCCGGGACGCCAGAGTGGTCTTCCCCGACCCCGAGGTGCCGGCGACGAGGACCCGCGCGGGGCGGTGCGGGAGGGGGTCCGTCGGGCCCAGCAGCGGCACGCCGAGCAGGCTAGCCAGACCGCTGAATTCCGCGGCCGACCAGGGTCTGAACCAGTGAACCGGACGCCCTCCGAGGACCCCGGTTCTGTCGTACCCCGGGGCCATCCTGTACCTGTCCGGAACGCACCGCGGAGGAGGCGAGGACGAGATGAACATCTACGACCCCGCGGACCGCATCGTGTACGTCCACCTCGCGCAGGAGCCCGCCCCGGCACCGCCGCTGCAGGTCCTGGACGAGTGCCACCGGCTGCCGGCCGGCTACGCGAACACGGGGCTGCGCGCCCGGCTCGGCGAGGCCCGCCCGGCCGCCGCGCGGCCGGCGCTCGTCGTGCTGCCCGGAGGGGCGGCGGCCGCTCCGGCGCCGCAGCGCCGTCAAGACGTCGCCTGAGCGATCCTGCCGGCGCCGGCCTGCCGGGCTTCCGGCGGTCGCGTGGCGGCCGGTAACCTCGCCGCATGCGCAGGACGGTGATTATCAGCGGGCTCGCCGGAGGCTGACTCTCGAGCCGGCGGGTCCGTGAGCACGGATCGGGAGCACCTCCCACCCACGCCCGCCTGGAGATCCCCGTGCACGCCGTCGCGTACTTCCCGCAGTTCGTCCGTCTCACCGTCACCACCACCGACGACGTCGGTGTCCAGCGCGTCCTCGCCCTCCTCACCGGCCGCGGGCACCGCTTCACCCACCTCGAGGCCGAGGAGGCCGGCGCCGGCCGGTGGCGTCTGGATCTCGACTGCTTCGCCGACACCGACGAGAGCCGGTTGCTCGAGCAGCGGCTGCTCCGGCTGCCGTCGGTGCTCGCCGTCGACGTGCGCCGTGCGGCTCGGCTGCGCAGCACGGCCTGAGCAACCGCGGACACGGTCCCACCGGCGGGCGGAGGTGCCCGCCGACCACGTCAGCCGAGCGGCATGGCTGCGGCGGTGCGCACGTGCTCCGGCCGGAGGCCCATGCCGATGAACCGGCCGGTCAGGTGCCTGAGCGGGGGCAGCCGGCGGATCAGGCGGACCAGGATCGGATCCGGCCGATCGCGACCGGCCGGTCCCGACCGTGGGTAGAGGTTGCCGACCACCCTGATCTGGAACGCCTGGGTCAGGCGGGTGGCCGTGTCCCTCCGTCGCTGGACGCTGCGCAGGTCCTCGACGGTCGGACCGCCGGCCCGGAAGGCGGGCACCAGGACGTTGGCGGCGGCGACCGCGTCCTGGATGGCGAGGTTGATACCGACGCCGCCCGCCGGCGACATGGCGTGCGCCGCGTCCCCGATGCACAGCAGGCCCGGGCGGTACCAGGTGCGCAGGCGGTCCACCCGCACGCTGAGCAGCTTCACCTGCTCCCAGTCGGTGAGGCCCCCGACCCGGTCGTCGAAGGTGGGCACGAGCCCGACGACCGCCTCCCGGAACGCCGGCAGACCGCGGGCCCTCACCCGGTCGAACCCCTGGTGCGGGATGACGTGCGCGAGCTGCCAGTACGCGCCCCGGTCGATGGAGACCAGGACGCTGTCGCCCTCGCTCCGGAACAGCGGCATCTCCTCGTCGGGCATCCGGGGCAGCCGGAACCAGAGGACGTCGATCGGGGGTGAGGTGGAGATCACCTCGAGCCCGGCGCGCTCGCGGACGACGGAGTTGCGGCCGTCCGCGGCGAGGACCAGGTCGGCGCGGACCTCGAGCGGCCCGTCCGGGGTGTCGGCGCGCACGCCGGCGACGCGGGCACCGTCGAGGACCAGGTCGGTCACCTCGGCCCGCCGGAGGAGGCGGAAGGCGGGCCAGGTCTCCGCCCGGTCGTGCAGGAAGTCGAGGAAGTCCCACTGCGGCACGAAGGCGATGAACCCGTACGGCCGCAACCGGGTGAACTCGGCGATCACCGCGGGCCCGGACGCCGTCTCCATGGTCACCCGCGGCATCCGGGTGTGCGGCAGAGCGAGGAACTCCTCGGCCATGTCCAGCTCCGCGAGGATCCGCAGTGTCGCCGGGTGGATCGTGTCGCCGCGGAAGTCACGGAAGAAGTCCTCGTGCTTCTCCAGGACCACCACGTCCACGCCCGCGCGGGCCAGCAGCAGCCCGGCCATCATCCCCGCCGGCCCACCACCGACCACGCAGCACGTCGTCGCCTCCTGGCGCATGGAGCCACGATGGCGCCGTACCGGCCGCAGGTCCACGGCTGTCGGCCCGGCGGCACGGCACCGGCGAAGCCCAGGGACCGGCCGCACCGGATCCGGACGTCGAGCCGTTCGGGCAGGACCCCAGGGCCTTGGCCCCTGCTGCACCTCGCCGGGCTCGGCCACGATCCCTCGGGCACCACGGGTTCGAAGCAGCTCCGGGGCAGGTCGTGGACCGAGCCCGCGGCGGCATTCGGGAGGTCGCCCACATGACCGGGATCACCGCGTCCGCGCACACCCTCACCCGGGTCCACCGGGTGGACGGGCACGAGTGGCGGGTCCTGCACAGCGGCACCGGCCCGCAAGTCGTCCTGCTCCTCCCCGGCGGCGCCGGGCAGGCGGAGGCCGAGTTCCAGGTGATCGAGGCGCTCGAGCCCCACGTCCGCGTCGTCGCGGTGACCTATCCCCCGCTGCGATCGATGTCGGCTCTGGTCGAGGGCATCCTCGGCGTCCTCGACGCCGAGGGCCTGGCGACCGTGGACGTCTGGGACAACTCCTTCGGCGGCATGGTGGCGCAGGTCCTCGTCCGGGCCGCACCCGCACGGGCGCACCACCTGGTGCTGGGCCGCACGGCCGCCCCCGACCCCGCCCGGCGGCGGTCGGCCGAGGCGCAACGGCGGATCCTGGGCGCGCTCCCGGCGCCGGTCGTCCGGTGGTTGGTCCGGATGGCGTTCACCCGCCTGCTCCGGTCCCTGCCCGAGGCGGAACGGAGGTCCTGGACCGCCTACCTGGAGGAGCGTGTCCTGCCGGATGCCAAGGCGCGCATGACGGCGCTGTCGGCCCTCGCGGCCGACTTCCACGCGCGGGACCGCATGGCCGCCGCCGACCTGGCCGCATGGCCCGGTCGGGTCCTGCTGCTGGAAGCCGACCGTGACGAGCTCTACGGAGCCATGGCGACCCGCCTGCGGGAGCTCTACCCCGGCGCCGCGGTCCACCGGCTGGCCGCCGGCGGGCACGTCTCCGATGCCGCCCGGGTCCGCGACGAGGCCGCAGCCGTCGTCCGCTTCCTCGCCGACCCGCGCTCCTTGCCGCCGGTCCCCGCCCACCGGCGGGTGCGCTCCGGCCGGGTCGTGCTGGCCGCTCGGCAGTTCGGCGCGTCCGGCGACGTCGTCCTGCTCCTCCACGGCGGTCCCGGCTGTCCGGACTACCTCGAGCCGGTCGCCCGCCACCTCGGCGACAGGTTCCGTGCCGTGACCTTCGACCAGCGCGGCGTCGGCGCCTCCACCGGCGACGGCTCGTACGGCCTGGCCGACCACATCGCCGACGTCGAGGCGATCCGCCGTGCACTCGGCGCGGAACGCGTCCACCTGTTCGGGCACTCGTGGGGTGGTCTGCTCGCGCAGCTGTACCTGCACGCGCACCCGAGTCGGGTGCGCAGCGTCGTCCTCGCCAACTCCTCCGCCGGCGTCGGTACCGACTGGGCCACCATGCAGCGCGAGGTGATGGCCCACAACCGCCGCAGGAGCGGCCCGCTCGGGTTCGCTGCGCTGGGCGCGTGGTCGCTCGCCGCGCACCTCCCCGGCCCGCTCGGGGACCTCGCGGGCCGCCGCGTGCTGGCCCACGTCTGGGCCGACTACTTCCCGGACCCGGCGACCGCACCGCCGGTGGACCGGTCCTGGCTCCGAGGGGCACGCAGCCGCCCGGCCCGCGCCACGGTCGCCGCGATCCGCTCCACGCCGGCCGCGACGCTCGACGACCTCGGCGCCGGCAGCGACGTACCCGTCCTCGTCGTCTACGGGCAGGACGACATCTACGGGGCCAGCATCGACGCCGTCCGTCGCAGGCTGCCCTCTGCCCAGCACGTGGTCCTCGACGCCTGTGGGCACCTGCCGTGGGTGCAGGCCCCCGACCGGTTCCGCGAGCTGATGGGCTCCTTCTACGACAGGGTCGTCCGCGAGGACGCCGGGTTGCTCGCCGCGCAGGGCGGCCACGCCACCGCCGACCGCGCCCACCCTCGCGGGGATCCACCGCCGGGGTCGACGTGACGCACCGATCCCTCCGGCTGCGGAGTCCTCGGCCGGTCGCGATGGTGCCGACCCGAGGTGGGACGGCGTCGGTCGGCGCCGGCTCCCTTCGAGGAGTGGACGACAGGAGACGGCACATGACCGATCCGCGCTCTCCGACGAGGCCGGCACGGCTGCGGACCCGGGGGGCCGACGTCGTCCTGGTCACGGTGCGCGAGCTCCGGCTGCTGCTCGGGTTGCTCCTCGTCCTGTTCGTCACCTCGGAGACGTGGCGCTACGTCGGCCGGCTGGGTCCGGCGCGGCTCCTCCTCGTGGTGACCGTCGTCGTCGGCGGCGCCCTCGGCGTCGCGACCGTCGGACTGCGGCGGAGCCTCCCCACCTCGCTCGACCGGTCGACCACCAGGCGGTCCACCGCCCGGGTCGCCACCGAGGTCGTCGGCTTCGGCGCGGCGCTCTTCGCGGGGTTCACCGCCTTCGGAGCGCTCACGGTGGACGAGCAGTTGGTGGAGGAGTGGACGAGTGCTCCTGCCGACGTCCTCTTCGGCCTCCACGGCGCGCCGGTCGTGGTCACGCGTGCCCTCGTCCAGGTCGCGGCGTTCCTCGGGGCCCTCGGTGCCCTGGCGTTCTCGGTGGAGGCCGTGGTCGATCCCGCCGCTCGTCAGACCCTCCTGCACGACCTCCTGGGTGAGCACCCCGAGGCCACGTAGGCGCCACGTGGCAGGCCGTCGCACGGAAGCGGCCCTCCGCTCCCCGCCGGCCTGCCTACGTCCCGGGCGCCGTCGGCTCCACCCGCTCGCCCGCTTCCTCCGGCCACAGCTCCGCCAGCCACCCGAAGACGGTCTCCTGCATCAGTGCGGGGTGGTTCACCTGGGTGTGCGCCTCGGCCCCCTCGGCCGCGGTGAAGACGCGCAGCCGCTTGGGTCCCCGCAGCGCCGCGAACGCCTCGTCGGCCTGCTGCCGCTGCTCCGCGGACTCGCCCTCCCCGGTGAGCGCCAGCACCGGGATGTCGAGCCCGGCGAGGAGGTCGGTGTTGGACGTGCCGGCGAAGGCGGCGAAGAAGTCGGTCACGTCGCCGGCGCCGAACTGCCACGTGAACTTCTCGAGCGTGAGCGCCAGGAAGGGATCCCGTCGGGCGGCAGCGGCGATCACCGAGTCGACCACCGCCTTCGGCGCCGAGAGCAGCACCGCGGGGAACTCGGCGGTCGCCAGCCGGTCGAAGTCCACGATGGGAGCGTCGGCCACGAGAGCGCGGATCCGCCGGTCCTGCCCGGCCGCCCGGAGGGCCAGGAAGCCCCCGCCGCTGAAGCCGGCGGCGACCAGTCGGGACGGATCCACCCCGGGTTGCGCCAGGGCCGCGTCCACGTACGGGGTCACGAACGGCTCGATCGTCTGCCAGGTGACGGCCGGGTAGGAGGGGTTGGAGACGCGGAACCCGAGGAAGCTGGGCGGTTCGGCGACGAACGTGTTCCACCCCCGTCGGGCCGCGGCCTCCCCGATCCAGGCCCACGCGTCCTCGGCGATCGTCTCACCACCGAGGAAGAGCAGGATCGTCGGAGCGGGCTCGCCCGACCCGCGGGCCCGGATGAAGTAGCCCGGCGACTCCCACGAGTCCCACCGGACCGTCACCGGCTCGACGGAGGCGTCCGCGAGCGAGGCGAACCGACGGAAGGCCAGGACGGTCGCCGAGTAGCTCTGCCGGGCGTCCTCGACACCCTGGCCGAAGATCGCCGCGCGGTGATAGCCGGCGGCCCGCAGGTACGCGTCCCCGGCTCCGACCGGGTCCAGCTCCGCCAGCGACTCGGCGTGCTGCTGAGCGGCGGTGGCGACCGCTGCCCACGCTCGCGCCCAGGACGCCGGATCCCGGGGTCTCACCTGCGAGGCGGCCACGATGCACTCGCCGAGCGATGCACCGCGGGACGCGGCCCGGCCCAGGACGAAGGAGAGGTAGACGTCGAGGTCCTGGTCGTCGAAGAACACCTTCGTCTTGCGGCGCGACCACAGTGACTCCCGCCCCTTCCCGTCCGGTCCGTCTCCGGGCACCAGGGACCGCAGTCCTGGGAGGCCGGCCACCCGCGCGCGGACCCAGCGTTCGAGCGCTTCCAGCATCACTTCTCCTTCTCCCAGAGGCCCGTGCGGGCTCACCTGCGACCGCTCGGGCTCATCCGCCGGTCCGCCGCAGCGGGCTCGGCGACGGCCGGCCGCGGCACGAGCGTCGTCAGCGTCGCCCGGGGGACCCCGAAGGCCTCGTCGAGCCAGTCGAACACGACCTCCTGCGCCAGCAGGAGGTGGTTGGCCTGGGAGTGGGCATCGGCACCGGTGGACGCCGGGAAGCTGCGCAGGGCCGTGGGACCGGGCAGCAGCTGGTGCACCTCTCGGGCCTGACGCCGGAACGGCGCACCTTCCCCCTCGCCCACCATCGCGAGCACCGGGACCCGGATGCGGGAGACGTCCACCTTCCACGACTCGAACGACCGCAGGGCCTCGCCGAGGGTCGCCGCGCCGACCTGCCACTGGAAGAACTTCTCGAACACGACCAGCTGGGTGGGGTCGAAGAACCGGCCCAAGCGGCTCGTGGCGCGCTCCAGCAGGCCCGGGAACCGGCGCAGCACCGGCGGGGTCGCCTCCACCAGCAACCGGTGCCAGTCCACGATGGGTGTGCTCGCGGCGACCGCCCGGATCCGCTCGTCGTGCTCGGCGGCCCGCATCACGATGTACCCGCCGAGGCTGAGCCCGTACGCGGCCAGCCGCTCGGGGTCGACGTCCGGCCGCGCCAGGACGTCGTCGACGATCCGGGACACCGCGACCTCGACGTCGGCACGGAAGCGCAGGCCGTCGAACGCGGTCGAGCCCTGACCGGGCACCTCCACCGCGACCACGTTCCAGCCGCGTGCCGTCCCGGTGGCGCCGCCCCAGAAGTACATGTCCTGGGCGTAGGTCTCACCGCCGCCGAACAGCAGCAGCGTGGGCCGCGGGCCCGCGGCGCCGGGCGGACGCATGACGTAGCCGGGCAGGACGCCTCCCTCGACAGGCACCGAGATCCGCTCGAGCGGCGGGTCGAGCAGGCCCGCGGCGCGGCCGAACGCGTCGGCCGCCCGCTCCCACAGCGGCCGGAAGCGGGCGTCGCCGGGACGGACGGCGTGGGTGGCGGTGCGCAGGTAGGTGTACGCCCGGAGCCATCCCTGGCGGGCGCTGTCCGTGTGGCCCCGGTCGGCGGCTTCCCTCGCGTACTCGTAGGCCGACTCGCCGAGCTCCTGCCAGGCCCGGATCCAGGTGTCGAGGTCGCGCTCCTCGACCCGGGAGGACGCGTAGAGCGCCTCCCCGACCGAGGAGCCGCCGAACGCGCCGTAGCTCAGCGCCATCTGCAGGTACAGGTCCAGGCTGGCGCTCCGGAAGTAGAGGCGCCGCTTCAGCCGCGGGTCCGCCGCCCGCCGCCGCAGCCGCCCGAGCAGCGTCGCCGTCATGGTGTTCCGCATGTCGGTCTCCCTTCGCTCTCCTTCGGTGGGCCGACCGTGGGGGCAGCGTCTCGGCGTTCGCTGAACGGCCACTCGGCGCCGGGGCGGGACGGGCGACCAGAGGAGGTCCAGTTCGTGCCGCCAGGGTCGTGGGCATGGCCGGGATCCTGTTCCGCCGCATGACGGCGGAGGTCGAGCGCGGCCGGGCCCGCCGGCTGCTGGGGTCCGCGGGCGCGCCGGTGCCGGGACACCGCGCCACGGCCTGGTTCGGGCTGTGGGACCTGAGCGCGGCGGAGGACGCCGACCTGCTCGCGGTGGCGGCGTGCCACCCCGTCCGTCGCGGAGTGGTCGAGCTGGACGCGCTCGTGGTCGCCGAAGCGGTCCGGCGACGGGGACACGGGCACCGGCTGCTCCACGAACTGGTCAACCGTGCCCGGGCCGACGGGGCGCAGCGGGTGGTCGTGCGGCTGCCCGCGGGCAACGACGGGAGGGCGCTGCTGAGCAGCGCCGGGTTCGTCGCCACGGGTTCCGCTCAGCAGCCGGCCGCTCCTCCCGCTCGGCTGGAGCTCGAGCTGTGAGCGGCCGTGGCGGCCAGCCGACGCAGCCCCTCGCCGGCGCGGCGCTCGGCCGGCGCCGCCGCGTGCCGCCTGGCCACCTCCACCGCCGTGCGGTAGGCGGCGGCTGCCTGTGCCGACGCCGGCGGGGAGTGGGCCAGCAGCGCCTGGGCGCGCAACCGGTGCAGCTCCGGCTCGGTGAACCGCTCCCCGGTCCGGCCGACCCGTGCCAGCGCGTCGTCGACCAGCCGCAGCGCCTCCTGCGGCCGGCCGGCCAGCAGCTCCGCCTCGGCCGTCAGGCCGAGCATCATCGGGATCATCAGCTGCGCACCCCGTGCCTCGATGTCCTCCAGCCCCTGGCGCAGCGGGACCAGGGCTCCTGCGGGGTCCCCCTCCATCGCCTGCACCCAGGCCAGCACGGTCCGGGCGTAGCCGGCGATGCTCCCGAAGTGCCACCGGCGGGCGAGCTCCAGGGCCTCGGTCGCCCGCTCCTTCGCCAGGGCGACGTCGCGGTGCAGGACCGCGACGTGGGAGCCCATCGACAGCGCGGTCCCCTGCACGAACGGCGGATGGGACCGGCTGCGCCGGATCGCGGCGTCGACGGCGTCCGCCGACTCCTCCTCCAGTCCCAGCAGCTCCAGCACCGCCCCGAGCAGGACCCCCGTGGTCACGTCGAGGGGCACCGGCCACGGGACGGGGTCGCTCTCGGCGAGCTCCAGGCTGCGCTCCAGGTGTGGCCTGGCCCGGTGGTACTCACCCTGGATGTAGAGGGTCCGGCCCAGGGTCATGTGCGCGGCGGCCCGGAAGCCCCGGCGTCCCAGGCGCCCGGCCACCGCCAGCAGCCGCTCGGCCAGCTGCCGTGCGCGGTCGTGCTCCGCCCGGGAGGTGACCGCCTCGTGCAGACCGCGCAGCGCCGCGAACTCCGCAGCGTCGTCGGCGATGGTCTCGGCGAGCGCGAGCGCCCGGGCGAAGGTGGTCGCGGTCTCGGCCGCTGCCGGGCCGCGGAGCTGGCCGAGCACGGCGCCCAGCCGGAGCAGCAGGTCCAGCTCCGCCCGGTCCCGTTCGCGGGTGGGCGGCGTCGTGCCGAGGAGCTCCAGTGCCCGGCGGAGCTGCACCTCCGCCTCCTCGTGGCCCAGGCCGCGCACGGCCGCGTCCGCGGCGGTGACCAGGTACGGCAGGGCGGCCTGCGGACCGGTGACCGGTGCCGCCAGCCACCGGTGGTGCGCGATCTCGAGGGCGTGCTCGGGGTCGTCGGAGCGGAACCGCGCCAGCAGGGCGTCGCCGACCCGGGCGTGCAACCGCGCACGCCGAGCCCGGCTGACGTCGTCGTAGATCGCCTCGCGCACCAGCGCGTGGACGAACCGGTAGCGGTCCACCGTCTCGGGGTCCTCCACCACGAGCCCGCTGAGCAGTGCGGCCTCGACGGCCTCCAGCGCCTCCTCGTCCGCGAGGCCGGTGGCCGCCTTGACGGTGTCGAGGTCGAAGCTGCGGCCGACGACGGCGGCGATGACCAGGACCGCGTTGGTCTGCTCCGGCAGGAGGGCCAGGCGGCGGCGGAGGACGTCACGCACGCCGTCCGGGATGCTCGAGACGACCGCCGCCTCGCCGCCCCGGGACCCTGCGGCGGCCGGCCCCGCCTCGCTGGCGAGCAGCCGCAGCAGTTCCACCACGAAGAAGGGGTTGCCGTCCGTGCGGTCGTGCACCAGGCGCGCCAGCCGTCGGTCCGGCGCTGCGCCCGTCTCGGTGGCCATCAACTCGGCGACCTCGGACTCCGCCAGTCCGCCCAGGACCATCCTCTCCGCGCCGTGGCGCGCCAGGCCCGCCAGCGCCTCGGCCAACGACCCATCCGGGCCCGCCTCGCCGAGGCGGTGGGTCGCCAGGACCATGAGCCGTGCACCCGCGACCCGGCCGGCGAGCAGGACCAGCAGCTGCAGGGAGGGGACGTCCGACCAGTGGAGGTCGTCCAGGACGACGAGGAGGGGACGTCCGGCGGCGGTCCGCTCGAGCAGGCCGGTGACGGCGTCGTACAGCCGGAACCGGGTGGCCTCCACGGAGCCCGCGGGAACCGCTGACGCGGGAGGGGCCTCCGCCAGTTCCGGGAGGAGGCGCGCGAGCTCCGACCGTGCTGCTGCCGGCCCGTCGTCCGGCCGGTCCCCGGGTGGCTCGCCGAGCAGCGCGCGGAGGACCTGCACCCACGGCCACAGCGCGGGCGCCCCCTCTCCCTCCCAGCAGCGTCCCCAGCTGACCCTCGTCCCGCTCGCGGCGGCGAGGCGGGCCGCCTCCTCGGCCAGGCGCGTCTTGCCGACACCCGGCTCGCCCGCGACCAGCAGCACCCGGCCGTGGCCGGCCGCGGTTCCGGCCAGGAGCCTGCCGATGACGGCGAGCTCCTCACCGCGGCCCACCAGTCCCCCGGCAGGCGGCTCCGGCGGCGCGGCGAGCACGGCCGCCCCGGCGCCACCCGGGCCGTCGGTGTCGCCGACCCGGAGCGGCGAGGTCAGTTCCGGGGCCTGGCGCAGGATCTCGGCCTCCAGCTGCCGGAGCCACGGGCTGGGATCGACCCCGAGCTCGTCGCGCAGGAGCCGGCAGACCGTCTGGTAGGCGCCCAGCGCCTCGGCCTGCCGCCCGGCCCGGTACAACCCGATCATGCGCAGACCGTGCAGTCGCTCCCGGAACGGGTGGGCGGCGACCAACGCCTCGAGCTCGGCCGCGACCGCAGCGTGGCGGCCGAGCTCCAGATCGGCGGTGATCCGCTCCTCCTGCGCCGTGAGCCGCAGGTCCTCCAGCCGGTTCCGCTCCCCCTCGACGAAGCGCTCGTCAGCCAGGTCGGCGAGCACGGGGCCGCGCCACAACCCCAGCCCCTCCGCCAGGACGTCGGCCGCTCGCGCGTGCTGCCCCGACTGCAGCAGCCGGTGTCCCTCGCCCGCCAGCGCCTGGAACCGGGCCGCGTCCAGGTCCTGGTCCGCGACGGCGAGCCGGTACCCGGGCGGCTGGCTGCGCAGGACCCGTGCCGGGGCTCGTGGCGCGCGGCCCGGTTCCAGGAGTCGCCGCAGGTTGTACACGTAGGCCTGCAGCGACGCGCCGGCGTGCGGCGGCGGCCGCCCGTCCCACAGGTCCTCGATCAGCCGGTCGACGGGGACCACCCGGTCGGCATGGAGCAGCAGGATGCCGAGCACCGCACGCTGTTTGGGCCGGCCGAGGTCCAGGGGCCGGCCCTCGTGCTCGATCTCGAGCGGTCCGAGGATCCTGAACTTCACGCGCCGCCACCTCCGGCCCGGGGGGCGTGGAGCGGCCTCCCTCGAGAACGGACGGGCGGGACCACCGGGCTCACCGGACCGCGACGACGTCGGGACGGTCCTCCCGCGCGTGCGCCAGCGCTTCCGTCGGCCGCAGCTGCAGCCCGGCGGCCCACTCGTGATCGAACCGATCGGCGCCGAGCGCCGCCCGCACGGCCTCGACCCCCTCGGCGTGCAGCGGCCGCAGCACGGGCCAGGCGCTGATGCCGAGGCCGCCGCGCAGCCGTTCCGCCGCCGCGTACAGCTGCGCTGCCGTTCCCGGCCGGCCCTCCGCCCGCGCGATGGCGGCGAACCCGTCCAGGCAGTAGGAGACCCCCTCCTGGTCGAGCAGCTCGGTGTTCGCCGCCAGGCTCGCCTCGAACATCGCCCGTGCCCGGTCCGGCTGCTGGTGCAGCAGGGCGTCGAAGCCGAGCTGGTGGAGGGCCAGCGTCTGCAGGTGGTCGTTGTCGATCCGCTCGGCGAGCCGGAGGCACTCCTCGTAGGCCCCGGCGACGGCGGCCAGGTCCCCGAACCGCATGACGAGCTGCCCGAGAGCGGCGAGGGTGTAGGCGGCGCTCATCAGCTCGCCGCGCTGCCGGAACCACTCGGCGCCCTCCTCCAACGCGGCGCGCGAGCGCGGCCACCCGCCGGCCTCGACGACGTAGCTCAGGCTGACCCTGGCGCGGATGGCGAGATCCTCGTCCCCGGCCCGCTCGGCGATGCGCAGGGCCTCCGCCAGCTGCCCCTCGACCCCCTCCGGCTGCCCCATGGAGAGGCGGGTGGTCGCACGACCCCACAGGAGCCGGCCGCGGGCAGGAGCGTCGAGCCGGGACGCCGAGGGCAGAGCCGTCACCGCGTCCACGAGGGTCAGCACCTCACGCATGAGGCTGCGCGCCCAGAACCAGTACGCCAGGCGGATGCCGATCCGGTAGGGCGTGCCGGCGTCGCCGGCGGCGAGCGCCCGCTGGCAGACCACCCGGACGTTGTCCAGCTCGTCGTCGACCAGCGACGCCCACCGCCGGAAGCCCGTCCGCAGCCCGACGCCCGCCTGCTCGACGAAGCTCGCGACGACGGCGACCATCCGGTCCGACGCGGCGTCGCGCTCTCCCCGCTCGTCCAGTCGCTCCGCTGCGTACTGGCGGACCACCCCCAGCATCCGGAACCGGGGTCCCGACGAGGCGGTCTCGTCCACCGTCACCAGGCTGTTGTCCACCAGGGAGGACAGCACGGCGAGCACGTCCGGGGACGGCGTCCCGCCGTCCCCGGCACCGACCGCCTCGGCGGCCGGCAGCGTCCACCCCCCGGCGAAGACCGACAGGCGGGCCAGCATCGCCCGTGCCGGCGGGTCGAGCAGGCGGTAGCTCCAGTCCAGCGTCGAGCGCAGGGTGCGCTGCCGCTCCGGCAGGTCCACCAGCCCGCTGTCCAGGTCCAGCCGGCGTCCGAGCCGGTCCGCCAGGGCCGACGGGGGGAGCATGCGCACCCGGGCGGCGGCGATCTCGATGGCGAGCGGGATGCCGTCCAGCCGGCGGCAGATCTCGGCGACGTCGGCTGCGTTGTCCGGGGTCAGCGCGAACCCCGGGTGCGCCTCGGCGGCACGGGCCGCGAACAGCTGGACCGCGGGGGAGCTCGCCGCACCCGACGGACCGGAGGGGTCGTCGGACGTCGGCACGGCCAAGGGCGCCAGCAACCACTCCTGCTCGCCGCGCAGGCGGAGCACCGTGCGGCTGGTCGTGAGCACCGCGAGATCCGGGACGGAGCTGAGCAGCCGGCCGATGTCGGCGGCGGCGGGCAGCACGTGCTCGAAGTTGTCGAGCACCAGCAGGACACGGTGGCCCGTCAGCTGGTCGGCGAGCACGTCGAGCACCTGTCGACGTCCGGGCGCGCGGATGCCGAGCGCCGCGGCCAGAGTCCCGGGCACGCGCGACGCGTCGTTCTCCGACGCCAGGTCCACGAACCACACCCCGCCGGTGAACGCCGGCCGGAGCGCGGCGGCGACGTCGAGGGCCAGCCTCGTCTTGCCGATCCCGCCGGGACCGGTGATGGTCACCAGTCGCGCCCCGTCGCGGAAGCGGCTCAGCACCGCCTCTCGGTCGGCGTCGCGGCCGATCATGGGCGTGAGCGGCGACGGGAGCACGGCCCGCCGCAGGCCGTGTGGCACGGGGGCGCGGTCGTTGGTGAACCGCTCGGTGAGCAGCACGGCGAGGTCGTCGGCGAGCAGATCCGCCAGCTCGGCCGCGCCGGCGAAGCTCTTGTACGAGACCTGGTCGTCCGCCTGGATGCGGCGCAGCAGCTCGGCCAGGCGAGGCTCCCGGTCCGGTGCCGGGACCTTCACGTAGATGAGCTTCGGCCGGTTGCCGGACAGGGTGTACTCGTCCTCCAGCCCCGACACGGTCTCCCCCGGCGCGACCCAGCCGTACCGCTGCCAGTAGATCCCGACGAACACGTCGCTCTGGTCGAGGTAGGCCCGGTAGAGCTCCCGAGGTGGGTGCGGCCGCGCGCCGAGTTCGAACATCACCGGCGTGAGCCGGATGCTCTCGATCGCTTCCCGCGCTGTCCCTCGTTCGGAGGCCAACTCCTCCAGGGTCGAGGAGACGAACACGCGCACGCGGCGATCCGGGGTCGCGATCAGCGCCCGCACCGGCTGTGCCAACCTCCACCCCCTACGGCCTTCGGCGCCGCAGCACCGCCCGTCCGGCGGATCCCGGGAACAGAGGACACCCGGCGAGCCCCCGTGGCAAGGACGGCCAGCGCGATCGCCGGTGACCGAGCCGACGGCCGAGGACCTCGTCTACGGGGCGATGACGACCCGCACTGGCGGGGCCTGGTGGGTGAGCGGGTGGCTCACGTCGCCGGGGGTCCGTAGACGACCGGGGAGCGCGCCTGCGCCGGGAACGTCGTCAGGCGGACGGTCTCGGGCATCGCCCGGAGCGCGGCGAGCAGGGCGTCGGGCAACGGCCCGTTGACGTCGGTGACGACGTAGCCGAGCTGACCCCGGGTGGCGAGGACCTGCCCGTCGACGTTGAGCCCGTGCTCGCCCACCAGCGCATCGGCGCGGGCCAGCACGCCCGGCACGTTGTGGTGCAGCAGCGCGAACCGGGCGGCCGATCCCCCGTGCAGCGCCACCGCGGGCAGGTTGACGCTCAGAGTCGTCGTCCCGGTGCGGCTGTGGTCGAGCAGCTTGCCGGCGACGAACCGCCCGATGTCGTACTGGGCCTCCTGGGTCGACCCGCCGACGTGCGGGGTCAGGATGACGTTGTCCAGCCCGCGCAGCACCGAGTCGAACGGGTCGCCCTGCTCCTTGGGCTCGTCGGGGAAGACGTCGACGGCGGCACCGGCGAGGTGGCCGCTGCGGATGTGCTCGCGCAGCGCCTCGTGGTCGACGACGAATCCGCGGGAGAGGTTGAGGAACAGGCTGCGCGGCCGCATGCGCGCGAACTGCTCGGCGCCGAACAGGCCCGCGTTGCCGGCGCGGCCGTCGACGTGCAGCGTCACCGTCTCCGCGCGCTCGAGCAGCTCCTCGAGGCTGCCGCACGCCTCGGCGTTGCCGAGCGCGAGCTTGTCCTCCAGGTCGTAGAACAGCACGCGCATGCCCAGCGCCTCGGCCAGCACCGACAGCTGGCTGCCGATGTTGCCGTAGCCGACGATGCCCAGCGTCCGGCCCCGGATCTCGTGGCTGCCGGTCGCCGACTTGTCCCAGATGCCGGCGTGCAGCGCGCGGTCCCGGTCGCTCAGCCGCCGGGCCAGGCTGATGATCTCGGCGATCGCCAGCTCCACCACGCTGCGGGTGTTGGAGTACGGCGCGTTGAACACCGCCACCCCGGCCTGCGCCGCGGCGACCAGGTCGATCTGGTTGGTGCCGATGCAGAACGCCCCGATCGCCGCCAGCTCCGGGCGCGCCTTGACCACCTCGGCGGTCACCTGCGTCTTCGACCGGATCCCGAGGAGCTCGATGCCGTCGAGTGCCGCGACGAGGTCGTCCTCGTCCAGCGCCCCCCGCACCGCCTCGACCTGGTAGCCGGCCGCGGACAGCAGCTCGACGGCCACCGGGTCGACGTTCTCGAGCAGCAGAGCCTTGGGCATGGTGGGAGGTCCCCTCGGAGGAAGCGCGTTGCCCCCGATCCTCCCCGACCGGTCCGGCGGGCCGGAGGGCGGCTCAGCCGACGCCCGCCGCACGGGGGTGCTGGCCGCCTGACGGCGGGCGTCTCCCGTCGACATCGGCGGTCTCGCACGCTTTGGCGCCCGAAAGCGTGCGAGACCGCCGATGTCGCCGGGGAGGCCTACCGCGGGAGGGGCGGCGGGGGCTCGCCCGCCCACGCCGCCCGCAGCAGCGCCTCGACGCCGTCCCGGGTCACCGGGCGCGGGTTGGCGTACGGGTTCGCGACGGCGAGGTCGGCGATGCGCGGGATGTCGCGCTCCTGCATCCCCAGCTCGGCCAGCGACCGGGGCGCGCCGAGCCGGCCGGCGAGGTCCCACAGCGCCCGGGCCGGGTCCGGTGCCCCGCCGAGCGCGCGGGACAGCGCGGCCACGGCGTCGGGGGCGGCCGGCTGGTTGTAGGCGAGGGCGTGCGGCAGGACGACGGTGTGCGTCTGCGCGTGCGGCAGGTCCAGCGTGCCGCCCAGGGTGTGGCACAGCTTGTGGTGCAGCGACATGGTGGTCGCGGCCAGCACCGCCCCGCACAGCCACGCCCCGTACTGCGCCTCGCCGCGGGCGTCGAGGTCGGCGCCGTCGGCGACCACCCGGGGCAGGGCGGTGACCAGCGCGCGGGTCCCCTCCTCCGCCATCAGCGAGACGATCGGCGTCGCGTCGGGCGCGTACAGCCCCTCGACCGCGTGCGCGATCGCGTTGACCCCGCTCGTGGCCGACAGCGCCGCTGGGAGCGACACGGTCAGCTCCGGGTCATAGAGCACGCTGACCGGCAGCACCCGCAGGTCACGGCCGGTGCGCTTGGCCCCGCCCTCGGTCAGCCCCCAGACCGGCGTCATCTCCGAGCCGGCGTAGGTCGTCGGGACGGCGATCACCGGCAGGCCGTGCTCCAGGGCGATCGCCTTGCCCAGCCCGACCGCCGAGCCGCCGCCGACGGCCACGCACCCGTCCGCGCCCAGCGACGCCGCCAGGTCGCGGGCGCGGTGGGCCACCTCGACCGGCACGTGCATCCGCGCCTCGGGCAGCACGCCGGCGGCCCGCTCCCCCAGCGCCGCGGCGACCGCCCGGCCGGTGTCCTCCTGCTCGGGCGAGCAGAGCACCAGCACCCGGGTCAGCCCGAGGGCCTCGACCTCCTGGCCGAGCCGGGAGACCGAACCGGGCCCGAAGACCACGCGCATGGGCAGCGCCTGGTAGGTGAAGGAGCGCACGGTCGACCGCCCGGACGTGCCACCGTTCCCGTGGTCGATCGTGTCCACCGGCATCGAGCTCCTCGAGACGTCGGATCCGCTTCCAGCACGCCTGGTCACCCGGTCGACACCTGGTGGCCCAGCGGTCCGGTCACCGCGTCCGGCCGGCCTCGTCGACCAGTTGCTCGAGCAGGCTTCGCAGCTGCACCAGGGTGGCATGCTCCGCGCCCACCGCGTACCGCTCGGCGAGCACGGCCGGGTCCTGGTAGGCCAGCCGCGTGGTGCCGTCCTGGGACCACACCAGCATCCGCAGCGGCAGGTCCAGACCGGACCGGGGATCGGCCTGCATGAGCGCCGTCCCGACCACGGGGCTGCCGAACACCAGGAGCACCTCGTCGGGCAGCTCGAGCCCGGCGGCGCGTGCCCCGGCCGCGTGGTCGACGGTCGCGAACAGCGTCGCCCCGCGGGCACGCAGGCTCGCGGTCAGCGCGTCCACGACGGACGGGACGTCTCCGCCGACCTCCGACACGCGCAGCTCGTCGGGCACCTGTCGCCTCCTCGCGTCGGTACGTCAGTCCGTCGCGCTCACCAACGGCTGTCCGGGGTCGACGACGTACGTGGACAGCATCCGACCCGTCCCCGGGCCGAGGTCGCGAGCGTTGTGCGGTGTCCCGGGAGGGATCAGGAAGCCCTCGCCGGCGTGCAGCGTCCGCGGGGGTCGACCGCGGACCTGCATCTCCACCGTGCCCGCCGCGATGTAGCCGACCTCCTCACCGGGATGGGTGTGCCACCCGGACTCCACGCCGACGGGGATCTCGGTGAGCACCTGCACGATCTCGCGACCGGGCAACGAGAAGGGGCCGCGCTGCACCTCCGTGCGCCTGAGCCTCCCTCCGAACTCCTCGGACGGCGACGTGGGCGCGGGCGCGGGATCGATGGCCACGGTCAGGCCTCCTCAGGTGGACCGATCCCTGCATGGTGACCGGCGTGCGCTGCCCCCCGCATCGGCCGATCGACTGCGGTTCCGGCGCGGGGCAGGGCGACGTCGGGTCGGGCGCACGCAATACCGTCGGTGCGTGGACGCGGATGCGGGCTGGTCGGCGGGACAGCTGGATCCCGCCGGGATGGCCGAGGTCCTGGGGCAGTTCCCCTCGTTCATCGCGGTCTACGAGGGCCCCGAGCTGTGCTGCGTGTTCGCCAACGAGGCCGCCGAGGCGATCGTGGCGGGCCGGGAGTTCGTGGGGCTGCCGCTGCGCGAGGCCCTCCCGGAGTTCGTCGAGCAGGGCATCGCCGACCTCGTCGAAGGGGTGTACGCCTCGGGTGCGCCGGCGCAGGCCCGCGAGTGGCGGGTGCAGATGATGCCGCCGGGGACCGCGGAGCCGGTCGAGGTGTACGCCACCTTCGACGCCTCGCCGTGGCGGGCGGCGGACGGCAGCCTGCGGGGGGTCATCACCACCGGGAACCTGGTCACCGACATGGTGCAGGCCCGGCTGGCGGCCCGGGCCGAGGCGGAGGAGAGCGAGCAGCGCTACCTGCGCGCGCAGGCCGACGTCGTCACCCTCCAGCGCACCCTGCTCCCCTCGCACGTGCCGGTCCTGCCGCGGACCTCGCTGGCCGCCCACTACCTGGTGGCGGCCGCCGACCACGCCGCCGGCGGCGACTGGTTCGACGCGCTGCAGCTGCCCGACGGCCGGTTGGCCCTCGTCGTCGGCGACGTCGTCGGGCACGGCATCGAGGCCTCGGCCGCGATGGGCCAGCTGCGCGCGGTGCTGCGGGAGCTGCTGCACGCCTCGACCGACCTCGACGCCGCACTGTCCCGCCTCGACGCCTTCGCCGCCGGGTCCCCGGCCGCCCGGGCGGCGACCGTCTGCCTGGTGCTGCTCGACCAGCCCACCGGAGGACTGCGCTACGCCACGATGGGGCATCCGCCGCCGCTGGTCGCGGGCGGGCCCGGGGGTGGCCGCTACCTGCCGCCGACCGGCTCCGGGCCGCTCGGCACCGCCGCGGCGGCGCCGGTGGTGCGCACCGACCGCCTCGCGCCGGGAGAACTGCTCCTGCTGTTCAGCGACGGGCTGGTCGAGCGGCCGGGACGCAGCACGACCTCGGGCCTGGAGGACCTGCGCCGGTTCGCCACCGCGGCGCTCGCGAACCGGGTGCTGCCCGCCGGTGCGCCCGAGACGGCCGTCGACCGGGTCTGCCAGCAGTGCGTGGAGCTGCTCACCCGGACCGGCTACACCGACGACGTCACCGTGCTCGCCGCGCAGCTGCGCGCCGCTCCGCCGTCACCGCTGCACCGGGAGGTCCGCAGCGGCGCCGAGCTGCGCGAGCTGCGGACCGCGGTCGGCCGGTGGCTGGGCGCGCTGGGCGTGGACGCCGACGACGTCGGCGGGTTGCAGCTGGCGGTGACCGAGGCGGTCAGCAACAGCATCGAGCACGGCTACCGCGGCCGCGGCGGCACGGTCTCGGTCGACGCGGAGCTGGGCGGGACCGGACGGCTCCGCTGCACCGTGCGCGACCAGGGGCGGTGGCGGGACCCGGACCCCGATCCGGGCTACCGGGGCCGCGGCCTGGCCATCATCAGCACGCAGACCGACCGGCACACCATCGAGCGGGGCAACGAGGGCACCGTGACCGTGCTCGAACGCGACCTGCACCACCGCGCCGTCCTCGCCTCCGGCACCGGCCGCCCGGCGGCGTCCGTCCCCGTCGAGCCGGAGTACGCGGCGGAGACCACCGACGGCTCCCCCGTCCGGGTCGCCGTGCGCGGCGCCGTGGACATCACCACCGCGGACCGCTTCGCCGCGACGCTGCGCAGCGCCTCGCGGGCCGGCGCGCTCCCCCTGGAGCTCGACCTCACCGACGTCACCCACCTGGCCAGTGCCGGCGTGCGCGCGCTGCACCAGTTCGTCGACGGCTGCGGGATCACCCCGGAGGGGCTGACCGTCGTCGCCCCGCACGGCGGGGCGGCCCGCCCCGTCCTCGAGCTGGTCGGCCTGCAGGACTTCGTTTGGCCGGGCTAGCCGGACCGGCGCGCGAGGGCCCGGCCGCCTCGGGATGAGGCGGCCGGGCCGGGAGCGGTGCGGCGGTCAGGCCGGGACGGCGTCCCGCCGCGCGGACGGGAGCGCGGCGGGCCGGCGTCGCGGGACGTGGAGCTCCGTCCTGAGCAGGGGGCCGGCCACGTGCCTCCTCCTACCGCCGCTCCGGGCTCCTGGTCCAGCGCCACGTCTCGATGCCCGCCGGGATGCCGAGGAGGATCACGGCGATCGTGAAGGGGCCCCACGGTCCCTCGACGTCGAGCCACCGCAGCGCGGAGTACAGCACGGGGATGACCACGGGCAGCAGCGTCAGGGCGATCAGGAGCCGCCCGGTGCGGGTGAGGTGCTCCCCCCGCCAGATCCACGTCACGCGGGGGGAACCCGTCCCCCGGTCTGCCTCCTCCGTCGCGGCGGGGAGGTCCGGCGTGCCGGTCATCCCGACACCTTGTTCACTGCTGCGGCTCGGTCAGCTGTCCCCTGCCGGTTCCTGCTCCCGCGCATGCCGTCCCCCCGTCGACGCACTGCTCATGGTGCGGGCAGGTGCGTGCGGTGCCGTGACCGCAGAAGTGCTGATCACCCTCCTGGGCGAGGGGTCTGCCACTGCGGTCCGGCGGCTCAGCGCGGCCCGTTGGGGTGGGACGGCGCGTCCAGCAGCACGAGGTCCGCTCGCACCCCCGGACATGATCCGGCGACCGACGTCGGCGCGCCGCAGGGCGGCCGCTCCCCCGGCGGTCGCCGCGTGCACCGCCTCGGCCGGCGTCATGCCCGTCTCGCGGACCGCGAGGGCGATGCAGAACGGCATGGACGAGGTGAAGCAGCTTCCCGGGTCGCAGTCGGTGGCGACCGCGACCGTGGCGCCGGCGTCGAGCACCGCCCGGGCGGCGTCGGCGTCGGCGTCGGCATCGGCATCGGGCCGCTGACCAGCACGACGTGCGCCCGGACCCACCGTAGGCGGAGTGCCGACGCTCGGGGGCCCCAACCGACGACCCGCGAGGGACGGAGGTCGGCCGGCGGGGCGCAGGCGGTCCACGACCTCAAGGACGCGGGCGGGGAGCTCAACCGAGCACTGAGCACGTGTCGGCGTTGTCCTCCTCGTTCGACTCGGCGACCTGATCGGTCGCGTCGACCGTGATCGTGATGTCCTCGGGGAGCGGGCCTGCGTAGTCGTGGGCAACGTGCAGGTCGGCGGGGGCGTCCAGGTCGAACGTCAACTGCAGCAGCACGGCAAGGGTCAGTGGGAAGCGCGAGCTCGCCTGCGTGCTGGGAGGAGTCGTCGTCCCGGTCGACATGCCACCCACCTCCGATTCCACTGAGCCGGCCAGTTCGTCCTTGAGAGGGACCGTTTCTCAACGAGCGAGGTGTTCGTGGACACGGCGGTCGGTGCCCGTGGACCCTCGGTCAGGCGGAGCAGGAGGGATCTCCGATCTCCGTCCTCGACGCACTCGGCCCCCGCTGCTCTGCGACGGCGTCGCGGAAGCCGTGTGCGTACCAGAGCGGGGCGTTGATCTCGAGTCCGGAGGGTGGCGCGCCCGGGCCTGGCGCCCACAGGAAGCGGGCGAAGTCCTCCGGATCGCGTCCGCGGCACGTCGGATCCAGGGGCGACGGCGTGCCGAGCAGTCCCAGATCGGCGCTCAGACGGCCGTCGGCGCGGCCGAGCGAGTAGGCGGCTTCCAGCGCGGCGCGGTAGGACCGCGGACGCCGCGGATCAGCCGGGCCCTCCGCGACCGGACGCGGTGCACGCGTCTCGCCGGGCGCCGGCCGGGATCGGGCTGGTGGTTGCATGCCTGGCGGAGGCGTGGCTGGCGTCGCTGATACGCCTGGCCGGTGCCCCGGAGCGGTGTCACCGCATCCGGGCGGCGCGGCCGGTGGAAGCCACGGCTCCGGGCCGTGGCGGGCGGAGCGGCACCACGGTCGACCGGGTCGGGCACGGGCGCAGCCCCGCCCCCAGAGCCTGCATCCGGGCCGACGGGGACGCACCGATCTCCGCCCGGAGCAGTGCGCGGAACGACTCGTAGGCGTGGGAGGCCTCGACGAGGTTGCCTTCCGCGCGGTGGATCCGCACGAGGGTGCGGTGAGCGCTCTCCCGCAACGGATCCATGCGGATCGCGGTGTAGGCCGCGTTGACGGCTTCGCCGTACCGGCCGGCGCCGGCCAGCTTCTCCCCCACGGCCTCCAGGGCGTACACGTGCAGCTGCCGGACGCGCTCCCGTTCGACCAGCACCCAGTCGTCGTACCACCCGGGCAGCAGGTCGCCGCAGAGCTCCTCGTCCGCGGGCCAGGAGTCGGGGACGTCCGCTCGCAAATCGACGGCGAGCCGGGCCCACCGAACGGTCTCCCGGACGTCGACCCGCACCTCCGGGGCGAGGGCCAGCGCGCCGCCGGACGTCTCGATGAGGCGTGGTGCCACCCGGTGCACCCGCCACAGGGCGGACCGCAGACTCCCGGTGGCCTGCGCCTCCGGCACCTCGGGCCACAGCTCCCCGGCGACGGCCGAGCGCGCGGGCCGGTTCGCCAGGCCCACGTAGGCGATCAGCCGCTGCACGCCCCGGGGCAGGTCGGGCACCCGCTGTCCCGCAACGGTCAACCGGAACCCGCCGAGCAGGGCCACGCGGGCTGGTACGGGGGCTTCCATGGCGGTTCCTCCGGGCGTCGGGCGGCTACGGACACTCAGCTCCACCGGGCCAGAGGGCAGGACGGCACGGGTTGATACGGCTCGCCGGGCGTCCGCCGAGCCGTGCCCCGAGTTGCGACACGAATGCGCCTCGAAGTCCGCGGGGCGGCCACTACGCTGACCCGTGCTGTGGCGCTCCCCGGAAAGGGGATGGTGGTGGACCTGGAGGCGGACGAGGACGGCGTCCCCGAGTTGGTCGCCCGGGCCCTCGACGGCGATCGGTCGTCCTGGGACCGGCTCGTCGACCGGTACACCCCCCTGGTGCTGTCGATCGTCCGCCGCCACCGCCTCCAGGGCAGTGACGCCGAGGACGTGGTCCAGACCGTGTGGCTGCGCCTGGTCGAGCACCTGGGCGAGATCCGGGACCCGCGGGCGCTGCCGGGCTGGATCATCACCACCGGTCGGCACGAGTGCCTGCGGGTGCTCCGACAGCACCGCCTGGTCTCCCCCACCGACCTCCAGGGGAGGAAGGAGCCGGTCGGGGACGGCGCGCCGGACATCGCCGGCGACCTGGTCGAGGCGGAGCGGCACGAGGCCCTCCTCAGCGCCCTCGCCGAGCTCCCCGAGCGGCAGCGGGCCCTCCTCCTGCTGCTCATCGAGGACCCGCCGCGTTCCTACGAGGACATCAGCCGCCTGCTGGCCATACCGGTGGGCAGCATCGGCCCGACGAGGGCGCGGGCGCTCGCCCGGATCCGGGAGCACCAGGCGGTGCGGGCACTGCTCGACGCCTGAAGCGGCCGGCGCCGGAAGCAGGCGGCGCCGCGGAGCTGGTCACCACGGCGGACCGTCACCGCTTCGCGGTCAACCTGCTCTGGCCCTGGCCTCCGGCGCCGTGCGGTGCCAGTGCTCGATCAGTCCCAGGTTCGCCTCGTGGCGCAGCGTCGTCGCGGCGATCGCGATCCGGGTGAGGAACGGGACCGATTCCAGCCACGCCAGGTTCGGCGGCGGGCCGTCGACCTGCCGTGGGACGGCCGACGCCGACCACGGGATGGCGTCCAGGCGCCCGGCGGGTGAGCCGGCCCGAGGCCACGCCCCTCCCGGCCGGAGGTCCAACTGCAGGCGTGCGACGAGCTCGAGCAGGTCGGTGCTGCTCCGGACCCCGTTCGCCCGCAGCTGGGCATACGTGGTCCGCGCGGCCAGGTTGTCGAGGCGCGGCAGCCCGGTGCGCAGCAGCAGGAGCGCCTGGTCGACCCAGTCGACGATCCGCTGGGTGGGGAGCCTGGAACCGATGATGACGTCGACGAGGTTCGCGGTCGCCAGGTGCTGGACGTCCTCGATGCCGATCTCCGCGAGCCGCGTCTCGCTCCAGATGTCCATGCCGTCGAGCTGCGACAGCGGGAAGGGCGGTTCGAGACCGCCGCGGAAGCGCCCGGTGATCTTCCCGACCGCGCGCCGGACGAGCTGCACCCCGACCGTCGGGAAGATGCCGATCAGGAAGGCCGTGACGTTCTCCGCCGGATGCGGACGGTCGGCCGGGACCTCCGCCATGCCGAAGACCTGGTCGACCCCGGAGACGAGCACGAGCACCGTCACGATCCGGACGACGCCGCCCAGATAGGCGCCTGGACGCAGGTCGTTCTGGAAGTACCGCCGGATCAGCAGCGACAGGAGGAAGAAGTACGCCCCGAGGAAGCCGTAGCGCAACGCGTCGACCAGCCGGGGCAGGGTGTCGGCAAACGGCGCCGTCCACACGACGAAAGCCCACCCGAGCCCCAGGGTGGTCAGGCACAGGTACACCGACATCAGCCGGCCGAGGGTGTCCTGGTACTCGTCGCCGTCGGACTTCGGCCACCGGCCGTACTGGCTCTCGAACTTCCGGGCGTAGATGTTCGACCAGATCCGGTAGCACGGTCCGCCGGTGTCGTGCCATCGGCTCCAGACGGCCGACGCACGCGCGGGCTCCGGCAGGAAGCGCGTCTCGTCCACCCCGAGCCGGTGGAGGTTGTAGACGAACTCGTCGCAGAGCGGGCCGATCCGGAACCGGATGAACCGCAGGTAGAGGAAACCGGGCAGCAGCGCCAGGAGCAGCACGAGGAAGGCCAGCGCAACGGGCTCCTGCCAGCCGGGGTTCATCCTGAAGACCACGTACGCCCAGATGGCCAGACCCGTCACCAGCAGGAAGACCACCCAGGGCGCGTTCCACACGTGCCGCCTGAGCCAGCGCCCCATGCGGTACCACCCGCCGGCGTCCTGGTCGTTCCTGTGGGCGGGGGCGTCCCGACCTCTCGCATAGCGGTCGTAGAGGTCGGGCCACTCCGCCGGACGGTCCTGCGCGAGCGTGCGCAGCCGTGACCTCAGGGTACCGACGTCCACCGGCGCCGGGCCCCTGAGAGCGGTGAGGGCAGGGTCGAGGAAGGCGGCCATGGCGTCGGCCTGCCACCGGCGCACCAGGAGGTCCGCGCTCGGTAGGGCTTCACTCCGGCGCTGCCCGTTCTGGCTCTGCTGCGCGGTCATGGGGCCTCCCGCATCCGACGCCGACGACGGACGGAGGCCGCAGGTCCCCACCGAGATACCGGTCCATCGGCGTCCCCATCAGGTCGTCGCCCCCCTCGGTGCTCGGTATCAGGGGGCGTTCCGGTGCCTCTCCCCTTCGTCGCCGTGCGCCCCCGGGACGGTGCCGCTGCGTCGACCCCGACCACGGGAGGAGGAGCCGTGCCGATCGTCCGAGACACCCTCGTCGACCAGCTGGCGGTCGACTTCGCGCACGCGTGCGCCGAACTCGAGCACGCACACCAGCAGCTGCGGCTGGAGGACACGACTGCGCACCGGGCCGCGGTCGCGGAGTGGACATCCGTCATCGACGTCGTGCTCGACATGTTCCTGCAGACGGTCCGGCCCACGGGCGTAGCTCTCGCGGCGACGGGCTGAGGTGCCGCCCGAGCCGCGTGCTCGGACCCGCGCCGAGGCGCAGCGAGCCGCGCGCCGATCCAGATCCGCGACGCCCGGTCGGCGCCTCAGCCGGCACCGAGGCAGACGAATGCGACGGCGGTCGCCCAGCCGTGGAGGTCCCCGGACCCGAACCGCGCCTGGACGGCGGCCAGCGCCTCGGCCGGCCGGCGCCCGGCGGCGAGACCCTCGTGGTAGTCGCGCATCAGCGCCGCCGTCGCCGCGTCGGGCACCGGCACCACCGGGGCCACCAGGGTCGCCGTCCCGCCGCCGAGCAGCGCAGCACCGAAACCGAGGATCTCCTCACCGGCGACGACGTGCGGCCGGCCGGTGTCGCACGCGGCCAGCACGACGGAGTGCGGGGCGGACGCCAGACGCTCGACGTCGTAGACGGTGAGCGGACCGTCCGCGAGCACCAGTGAGGAGAACGAGGGGTTGTCGGACCGCAGCCTCCCGTGCGCGGCGAGGTGCACCAGCCCCGCCCCGTCCAGGTGCGCGGCCACTGCCGCCGTCGTCGCCGCGGCTCCGGTCAGGAGGAGGGACCCGGCATGCAGCCGGGCCACGGCGGCGGCCTCCGCGGTCGCCCCCGGCAAGCCCGGCCCGGCGACCACGACCACCGGCGACCCCGCCGGCGGCGAGGGCCGCGAGACCGCCTGGTGCCACAGCGCCGCGGACGGGCTGACCACGACCGGGCGTCCCTGGCACGACGGCAGGGCCGACCAGGGCAGGGACTGGAGCGCCCCGGGCGGGACGACGACGAGCGGCCGATCCCCCACTTCCCCGCGCAGCGGGCGGAGCAGCAGGTCGTCGACGCCACCGGCCGCCCGCCGCAGGACGGCGGCGGCGGCGTCGGACCGGCCGTCGTCCGGGCCGGGTCGAGGCGCCGCCAGTCTGCGCAGCGCGAACGCGACGTGCGCCAGCGCTTCCCGGACCGGACGCGCCGAACCGAGACCGTGCAGCCGGACCCGCCCACCGGCCGCCGTCACGGCATGGAGGTCGCCGTCGATCTCGACGTACTCGACGAGGGCCCCGTCTCCGAGCCGGTCGACCACCTCCTCGACCGAGCGCCCGGGTCGCGGCCGTCGACCGCTGCGGGCCTCGAGCGTCCGGCAGCGGTCGCGGATGCGGCGCTCGAGCTGGACCTGGCGGGCGACCAGCGCCTGGTCCGGCTGCCCCTCGGCGCGGGCTTCGTCGATCTCGGCCATCGTGGTGCGCAGGTCGGCCAGATCGCGGGCCAGCACGGGGTCCTCCGGCGGGCGGACGGGCCGGATCTGCAGCGCGCTGGCGCGCCCGCGCTCGGCCCACCACAGCGCCCGGTGTGGGTCGCGGTCCTCGAGCGCCATGCGGAGCCCGCAGCGGGCGAGCGCCCCACGGTGCACGCTCACATGGGCCCGCAGCTCGGTGGTGCCGAGGGTCGCCTGGTGGTCCTCGACGATCCGCAGGCCCGCCCGCAGCGCGGCCCGCGCGGCAGCCCGGCGCCCGTCGGCCCGGCGCAGGAGTGCCTCGGCGAGCCATGCGCGGGACCGGGCGTCCGCGGGTCCAGAACGGCGGGCGTCGCTGGCGACGGCCAGGTGTCGACGGGCTGCCGCGGTCTTCCCGGCGTCCAGCGCCAGCCGGCCGGCCGCGACGCGAGCCTCCAGGGCGGGCACCTGCCAGCCGGCTTCCTCCAGCTCTGCGGCCACCCGGGCGAGCCGGGCCGGCGGCACGGCCTCCGGGGCCTCGGCGACCAGGGCCTGGATGCCGGCGTACCGGGCGAGGGCCGCCGACCCGGGCCGCCCGAGCCTGCGGAACCCGCGCAGGGCCTCCGCCGCGATCTCCCGAGCAGTGCCGGTGTCCCCCTGCACCAGTGCCACCGTCGACACCAGGAGCTGCGCCTCGGGCAGGTGGACGCCGCGGTGCTGCTCGCGGTAGGCGGCAACTGCCCCCTCCGCGGCGGCCCTCGCCTCGTCGAGCAGGCGGACCGAGAGCAGCACCTGTGCCCGGTCGACCAGCAGCGAGGGCTCGACCAGCCCGAACGTGCGATAGCGCTCCTCGGCAGCGTCGAACGAGCGCAGCGCGGCTGGCACGTCGCCGCGCTGCGCGCGGACGCAGCCGAGGTTCTGCTCGGCGATGGCGGCGGGCAGCTCGAGGTCGTGCTCCAGGCACAGTCGGCGGGCCTCGAGCAGATCCGCCTCCGCCGCACGGAAGGACCGCCGGGCCGCGTGGAGAAGGCTCCGGTTGGACAGCGCCCGGACGGCCCACTCCGCGTCGCCGGCCCGCCGCAGCACGGGCAGGACGCGGCGCACCTGATCGAGGGCGGCGTCGTCGCGCCCTAGTTCCTGCAGGATGGCCGCGCGCTGCACACCGGCCCGGGCGGCCTGCAGACCCTCGAGGTCCTCGACGGCGGACGCGATCGTCCGGGACGCCTGCGCAGGCCTGCCCCGCAGGACCAGTGCGGAAGCCAGGCTCATGCGCGCCTCCCCGACGCGCCGGCGGCTCCCTGCCCGGTTACCGGCCGTCACGGCAGCTCGCAGATGACCGATCGCGTCGTCGAGGCGGTTGAGGTTCATGTCGGCCACGCCGACGGCCCGCTCCGCGGTGCTGACCACCTCCCAGGCCCTCGACCGCCGGGCGGGGCCGAGCACCGCTGCGCCGAGGACGCGGGCCTCCTCGGGGCGCAGCGCGGCCAGCCGCAGTGCCCGATCGGCCGACGCCGCGAGGTCGGGGGACCCGGCGTACACACCGACCGCCCGGTGCTCACCCACGGAGGCCACGGCACGACGGTCGGCTGCCGACCGTGGCGCGTCAACACTCTTTGCGATACGAGCTCTTCTCGCCTGCGACCTGCACCCGCCACACTGCCCGGACCCAGGCAGGAACGCGCCGCGAGGAGAGGGCCATGCGCGAGATCGCCGGCGGCAGCAACGCCTTCTACGGACCAGAGGTCCTCGTCGCACTGGAACACGTCCAGCGCGTCTGCGGCAAGCTCTCCCAGCTCGGCGTGGCGTTCGAGGAGGGCGCGCGCAGCCGGGCCCTCGGGCTGGCCCAGGTGCGGCTGGCCGAAGAGGCGCAGGCAGCGCACACCGTGGAGAAGGCCCTCGGGGACCTCTCCCGCGGCAAGGGCCTCGAGGCGGCATCGGCCCGGCGATCGCTCGAGTCCGGCCCGAAGCGGTTCACCACCGACCTCGATCGCTTCCTGTGGGCGTTGCGGGCCCACTTCGCCGCCGAGCACGAGCGGTGGACGCCGACCATCGGCAAGAACCGGCTGCTCGGCAACGTCGTCGGCGGCGGAAAGGTCTCCCACGGGGGTGGGCCGGGCCCGCAGTTGGCGAGCCCCTCCGCGCCGCGGCGTGCCGCCGGGCCGGGTGAGGGTGTTCGGGTCGGCGTCCTCGACACGTCTCTGGCGGCGCACGACTGGCTGTCCGGGGGCTGGACCGGCCGCACCGAGGACGTCCTCCGCAATCGGGACAGGTTCCACGCCGTGGCCGGGCACGCCACGTTCGTCAGCGGACTGGTGCTCGCGCAGGCGCCGGGCTGCACCGTGCAGGTGCGCCGAGTCCTGTCGGACGACGACGGTGAGGCGGACTCGTGGACCGTGGCCACGCGCATCGTCGAGCTCGGGCGCAGCGGCGTCGACGTCCTCAACCTCTCGATGGTCTGCTACACCGAGGACGGGCAGCCACCGCTCGCCCTGGCGACCGCCATCGACCGGCTCGACCCCGACACCGTGGTGGTGGCCGCTGCAGGGAACCACGGCGACCTGAAGTCCGAGGCGGACCGACGCGCGGCGGCCTGGCCGGCGGCGCTGGACGACGTCGTCGCGGTCGGGGCGGCCGATCGGAACGGCACCCGGGCGGCGCTGACACCGCAGGGTGCCCCGTGGATCGACATCCTGACCACGGGGACCGAGCTGGTGAGCACCTTCCTCACCGGCGAGGTCGACGTGGACCTGACCGCCCGGAAGAGGCGACTCGAGAAGTTCAAGGGGTTCGCCCGGTGGGACGGCACCTCGTTCGCCGCAGCCCTCCTGAGCGGCGCCATCGCCGCCGAGATGTCCTGGACGCAGGAGTCAGCGCCGCACGCCTGGAGGGCGCTGGCCGAGCGGGCCGTTCCCTCGAACGGCGACGACCCGCCGTTCCTCGCGCTGGAGGGACTCTGAGGCGACCGGGAGACCCCTGCTGCTCAGAGCCGGACCCAGTCGGTGACGACCGTCCCGTTCTGCGTCCGGCAGCGCAGCCGGACGAGCCCGGCGAAGCGGCCGTCGAAGCGGAAGCAGCCGAGCTCGTCGACCTCGTCGCGTCCGAGCTCGCCGTCGGGTGCGAGTGCAGTCACGTCACCGACGACCGCGGGGATGATCTGGCCGATGAGCCCCTCGTCGGTGTGCTCGAGCTCGACCGACAGCCGCGCGCCCTCGAACACCAGTGAGCGCGGTCCGGAGACGGTGCCGCGGACGAGAGCCCGCTCCTCCGCCACCGAGTCGTGGGTGAGCGCGACGAGTTCGGCATCCACCGTCCGCCAGGCGAAGGCCGCCTCCGCGGCGGCGACCATCGTCGGCGTCGGCGTGCCCGCCCCTCGCAGCGCGGCGCGGAGGTCGTCCACGAGCCGGCCGTCCGGGTCGGTGCCGGGTGCCGTCATCGCCGGGCTCACCTCCCTGGCCGTGCCGACGGGCTGGCGCTCATCGTCCACCTCGGCGTCGGGAACCGCCAGGACGACACCCCCGGCCGGGGACGGCCTGGCCGGCTGCCCCAGAGGCCGCACAGCATCCTCGGGCTCCCCGATCACCGGAGCGGGTGCGGGGACGGCACGGCGCCGATGGGCGTCGATTCCTCGAGGCCCGTCGTCGCTACCACGAAGGCGAGGTTCATCCGCAGGATCTCGAGCGCGAGCTCGTGGTCGATCGTCTCCACCCGGTCGCCCTCGGTGTGCACCGCGGTGTTGACCTCGTCACCGGCCTCGATCGTGAGCACGGCCGGGATCCCGGCGTCGATGAAGGACACGTGGTCGCTGTTGAACGGGCTGAAGCTCTTCGTCACGGCCAGGCCAGTGTGCTCGGCCGCGGCTGCGGCGAGCGCGTCGATCACCTCCGCCGACACCGCCGCCCCCTCCAGCAGCACGCCCGGGGCCACCCCGTTGCGCACCCCGATCATGTCCATGTTCACCACGGCCCGGACGCGGGCCCGCTCTGGTCCGGAGAGCCGCGCCACGTGCCGCCGACTGCCGAGCAGGCCCTGCTCCTCACCGCCGAACAGGACGAAACGGAGGTCCAGGCCCAGTGGGAGCCCGGCCACCGCGCGCGCGAGCGCCAGCACACCGGCGCTCCCCGAGGCGTTGTCGTCGGCGCCCGGTGCCGGGGCCCCGGCGCCCCGTCGGTTGACGGAGTCGAGATGGGCCGTGACCAGGACGACCTCTCTCGGCTCGGGTCCGACGCCCCGCCGATCCCCGACGACGTTGCGGCACCCTGGTCCGCCCTCGGGCACCGGCTCCACCGCCACCGCGCACCCGCTGGCGGCGAGCCGTTGTGCCGCCCAGCTCGCCGCCTCGTCGAACTCCTGGCTCGCCGAGTGGCGGGTGCGGTGCCCGGCGAGAGTCGCCAGGTCGGCCGCGAACTCGTCGGCCGACAGCCCGGCGAGGTGGGGAACCGGCTCCCGTACCTCCCACCGCGCCAGCTGGACGGTGTCGCTCAGGACGACGGCCCCGGCCGGCAACGGGCGCAGCGCCCAGCACGCCCCACCGTCCGCACCGAGCTGCGCTGCCCGCTCAGGAGCGAGGTCCACGACGAGGTGACGGCCGTGGTCCTCCAGGACAGGCACGTCAGGGTGGTCGGCCTGGAACAGGCGGCCGTTCTGGGTGACCAGGTGGAGTCGCTCCCCATCGGGTCCAGCGAGCCCCACCTCGGCACCGAGCCGTTCCCATCCCTCGGTCGGAGCGGGGCCCGCGTCCTGGTCGGCGTCGGGCCCGAGCAGCTCGTCCACGAGCGGGAGCAGGTCGGGCAGGGCCGACACGTCGCCGTCCGGGTGGCCCGGCGAGCTCACCCGCGCCGCGTGCAGCCCGAGTCGACGGGCGGCGCGGACGTGCTCGGCGTTCTCGGTCACGAACAGCACGTCGCGGAACCCGAGGGCCGGTTCGGCCTTCGCGACGGCGGCGCGGAACATCGCCGGCGCAGGCTTCGGCACGCCAACTCGCGTGGACAACGTCACCCGCCGGTCCACGGGCTCGAAGAAGGAACGGATCCCGAGCCCGTCCAGGATCGCGTAGTACTCCCGCTCGATCGCGGGGACCTCGTCCGGGTCGTCCGACATCGTGAAGTCCGACAGCAACGCGAGCAGGACCGCCCGACGCCCGCCGATCCGGAGGTCGGCGATCGCCTGCAGCGTCTCGACCGCCCCCGGGCGGAGGACATCCCCCTCCTCGAGCGTTCCGCCGAGGTCGAAGAGCACCATCTTCACGCGTCCAGCCTCCTCAGGTCGGCAGCCATCGCAGGCGCAGCAGATCCGGCGCGGCCTCCGTGATGTCCAGTTCGATCGCCTGCCCGGCAAGGTGCGCGAGGAGGCGGTCGTCCTCCCCGGGAACCGTTCGCCAGCTGCCCGTGACGGCCGAGGGCCGGTCCCCGCGGCCGGGGTGCACGTAGTCGAGCCGGCCGTCCTCGTGGAACAGCAGTTCCTCCCTGCCGCGGGCCGGCGGGAAGTCGTGACCCTCGGGCCGGTAGACCCGGACGGGGCCGGTCTCCTCCTCCTGGGAGCGGATCCAGCCCCGGCCGGTGAGGTGCTCCACCACGCCTCAGGCCATGGCGAGGGGCGGCAGGACGGGCACGCTGCCGAGGCCCGACCGGGAGAACTCCAGGGCCGCGTGCATGCGGATCACCTGCTGCTCCGTGAACATGCACATGGTGTCGTCGTCGACATAGTCCATGTAGTTCATGAACATGTCGCTCGGCGTGTTCCCGCAGGAGGACGACGGGAACGTCGGCTTGCCGAAGTTCGGTCCCCACTGGTTCGGGGTGTCGTCGACGAAGTCGGAGTCGGTGCAGGTCGGCACCCGTGCCTCGCCCCAGATGTGGGACAGGTTCAGGTAGTGGCCCACCTCGTGGGTCGTCGTCCGGCCCAGGTGGAACGGGGGGCGAGCACTCCCCTTGCGGCCGAAAGCCGGCGTGTGGACCACCACGCCGTCGGTGTCCGGCGGGCCACCCGGGAACTGCGCGTAGCCGAGCACGTCACGGCTCAACCGGCACACCCAGATGTTGAGGTACCGCGTCGTGTCCCACGGGTCGACCCCTCCTGTGGCGTCGGCCTTCATGCTGTCGTCGATCGGGAACGCGCCCACGCTCGTCCGCCGTCGCGTGATGCCGTTCGTCGGGTTGCCCGCCGGGTCCTCCTCCGCGAGGAAGAACGTGAGTCCCGGGTTGCCGACCTCGTCCTGGAAGGACGCCGGCACGTTGCCCGCGTCGGAGTTGGTGGCGGAGTAGTCCTCGTTGAGCACCTCGATCTGGGAGGCGACCTGCTCGTCGGAGAGGTCGTCGTCCGGGGAGGCGTGCAGGATGTGGACGACGACCGGGATCCGGTCCGGGAACCTCCGGGCGGCGGCCAGCCCCGCCCGGGCCGAGGCCGAACTCATGCCCTGGAGCATCGCCTGGTTGCGACGCAGTTCCGGGTAGAAGTCGACCTGGCGGAAGAAGTTCTGCACGGTGCCACAGCTGCGCGGCATGCTCGCCCCCTCGGATGCGGCCGCGCCGGGTCTGGAGCGGCGTCGGCTGATCGTGCCGACGTGGCCGTCACCCGATCGTCACGGCGGTCGCGGTCGGTGGAGCGAGCTCCTACGGTCGGGCCATCAGGCGGACGTCCTCCGCGCGGCTGATCACGACTGCGCTCCTCGACCGCGAGGCCGGCGCGCAGGACCGGTGTCCGGGCAGGTCGCACACGAGATCGCTCATCTGCCGGGTGGGGACGACGCCCAACTCCTCGGCGAGCCTGTCCCGGAACGATTCGTACGCGCGGAGCGCCTCCACGAGGTTGCCCTCCGCCAGATGTACGCGGACGACGGTCCGGTGGGCGCTCTCCCGCAGGGGATCCGCCTGGACCGCGGCGTAGGCCACCTCGATCGCCTCGCCGCAACGACCCGCGGCCGCGAGCCGCTCGGCCATCGTCTCGAGCGCGTGCATGCGCAGCTGACGCAGCCGTTCCCGCTCCAGCAGGACCCAGTCCTCGTACCAGCCGGGCAGCAACTCACCCCGCAGCGACACCGCGGCCGACGAGATCTCGTCGATGCAGGTGTGGGGATCGACCACCCGCTTCGCCCACATCGCCAGTTCCCGGACGTCGACCCGGACGCCGGCCGCGAGGGAGAGGCTGTTCCCCGAGGACTGGATCAGGCCGGGGACGATCTTGTGCACCCGCCACAGTGCCGAACGCAGGCTGGCGTGGGCGTGGTTCTCCGGCACGTTCGGCCACAGGTGCCCGGCCACGGCGGTCCTGGTGGCACGACGACCGAGGCTCAGGTGTGCCACGAGGCGCTGCGCTCCTCGCGGCAGTTCCTCCGGAGGTCCCTGCACGCAGTCACCCACCTGCAGCGTGAACCCGTCGAGCAGTGACACGCGCGCAGCCGTTGCTAGCTCCACGACGAGCACCCCCAAGGCCGACCGCAGCCGCGGATGCGGGTACCGCTAGGGCAGGAAGAGGGTCGTGTCCGCGGCTCGACGGTGTCAATCCGGTTGTGCGCCCCGGCCCGAGAATTCTTCCAGCCAGTGACGCACGGCATCGACGACCTCTCCGTGCGTCGATGCCACCGCCACCGTGCGTTCGCGCCCGTCCGCCGCGGGGTCGATCGACAGCACCCGCGCGCGGAAGCCATCGTCGCCTTCCAGCCACACACGGATGAGCAGGGCAGCACTCCGCTCCTGGGTCACACTCACCGCCCGTCGAGGAATAGCGCACGGTAGTAGCACTGGCGCCCAGTCGCACCTGCCGTCCCGTGATCGGCCTGCGCACGACAGCGTGCACGGTGACGCTGCGTGATGCACTCACCGGAATGGAGGAATCACCCCGAGCGGCTCAACGCTGACGGAGGCCGCAGGCGTCGTCCGCCCGGCACACCGCAGCCTGCCGGACCTCCGTGCCGTGACGCGGCCGTGACGGGCGCGCGGGCACGATGCGCGGGCGCCCTCGGACAGGCGAGGGCGCCGACGACCGTCGCCGGTGGGCCGGACGCGGCGAGGGATCGGCGGGATCGTCGCCAGGCCGAGGCGGCTGTGGTCCCGCGCAAGGAGGTGTCGGATCCGGTGGACTGGGACCGGGGTCGGCACGTCGGGCACCGCGAGGTGGCGGCCGCGGTGAGCGACCTGATCTGGATGCGGCACGGCCATCCCGCCCTGCACCGCAACGAGGTCGACTTCTTCCACTTCCACCCGACCATCGATCAGGACGACGGCCGGCGGGTCTTCGCGTACTGCCGCACCGCGGGGCGCCCGCTCGGCACGGGCGGGCAGATCGTCGTCGTGGCCAACGGAGGCCCCGACGACCACCCGAGCTGCGTCCTGCCGTGGCCGTGGCGGGTCCCCTGGACGGAGCGAGGTTCGCGGCAGGGCGCCCCACCCCTCCGGCCCCGGGGCGGCGGATCCGCTGACGTACCGCTGCGGCCCTTCGAGGTCCGGGTCTTCGAACTGCACTGAGCTGACAGGAGCGCGCCCCCGCCCACCCGCGGGGACCCGCGCCACGGAAGGGATCATCGTGTCGTCGACCTACTACGTCGCCTGGTGGAACGTGGAGAACCTCTTCGACGAGGAGAACGCCCCCGCCGACCGGCGCAGCGACAAGGTCCGTCGGGCCCTCGGCGATGACATCGTCGGCTGGACGCCGCAGCTGCGGGATCGCAAGGTCGCGCAGCTCGCATCGGTGATCGCGCAGATGAACGCCGGCGGTGCACCGGACCTGATCGGCGTGTGCGAGGTGGAGAACCGCTTCGTCCTCGACCTGCTCGTGGCTGCCGTCAACCAGTCGGTGCCCGCCCGCTCCTACACCGTGGTGCATGCCGATGCCCGTGATGCCCGCGGCATCGACGTCGCCTTCCTCTACGACCCAGAGCTATTCGAGGTGCCGGACGGGGAGACCTTCTTCCACGTCGTGGTGCGGCGCACCGCCACGCGAGACATCCTGCAGGTCAACTTCCGCACCCGGACCGGGCGCACGTGGACGGTCTTCGGCAACCACTGGCCCTCCCGCAGCGGCGGCCAGTTCGAGTCGGCCGGATACCGGCACATCGCCGGGGAGACCCTCGCCTACTTCCACCAGCGGGCCCGCGAGGTGCACGGCGACGACACCCCGGTCCTGGCGATGGGTGACTTCAACGACGAGCCGTTCGACGCCTCGCTCGTCGTCCACGCGCTGAGCACGCGCCAGCGCCAGAAGGTCGTCGCCGCCGACACCCCCCGGCTGTGGAACCTCATGTGGCCCACCGCCGGCGAGCCCGACGGCACCTTCTACTTCGACAACCAGCCCAACGTGCTCGATCAGTTCCTGGTCAACGAGAACATGGCGCGCAGCAACGCGCCGCTGTGCGTGGACCCCGACTCCGTCGAGGTCGTCCGGCTCCCGGGCACGTTCACGACGGGTACCTACCGCCGTCCGAGGCCGTTCGGAGGCATGGGCAAGCCCGTCGACCGGGACGGCTTCTCCGACCACTTCCCCATCGGCGTGACCGTCACCGAAGCCGACTGATCGTCCGGTCCCGCGGGCGTCGTTCCCCGGCAGTCCTACTCCCGACGTCGTCGCAGACGCCAGTACGAGTGAGCGCTGAGGGACGCAAGCACCAGGCCCGCGGCAAGGCCGGCCCACTGGCCGGTGGCGAGCCGGCCGGTCAGCCCGGCGGTACCCCACGACAGGCACGCGGCCGCTGCCACGAGCGTGATGACGGTGAGGAACCCTCGCCCCCATCGCACGTGGTCTCCCTGCCGTCGCGGCGTCTCGATCCGGCGAGCCACGGCGAACGTCACGAGGCCACCGGTCACGCTGATCACGAGGGGATGCAGCAGCCCCGACCACTGGACCGAGGGCAGGAGAGGCTGCTCGTCGGCACCCCGAGGGGCCCACAGCAACGCGGTCACGCTGAACACGACCCCTGCCAGGACGGGGCGGACGAGCGGTGATCGGCTCGCGGCCCCGAGCCGCGAGCCGATCCGGCTCCTCAGCGGCGGGGCGTTCGTGGTCCTGGCGCTCCCCCCACCGTCGGCGACCGCGCCGCGCATCACGACCCTCCGGTGGCTGTGTAGGTCTTCCCGCCGACCGATTCCAGGACGCTCTGCGCCTGCCGGTCCACGAGGCCGGTGAACAGCTGCTGGCTGGCCCCGAAGACCACAGCCCAGGCGATGATCTGCGGCGTGGTGTCCAGAGCGGTCAAACCGGGGATGAACTCGCCCCGTATCAACAGCAGCCCGAGGAAGGCCGTCAACGCGCCGGTGGGCAGCTTGAGGACGGTGAGGGCCACCGGGACCCCGAAAGGCGTCGACGAGCCCCGCAGGCGCCGAAGGGAGAGCGCCCCGGTCACCCCCGCCGAGACCATCCCGATGCCCTCGATCAGCGGGACGTCCTCCGGTCGGACGGTCTCCGCGATGACCTCGTCCACGTCGACGTCCGGCTCGGTGGCCGGCGGGATCGGGTCCGGAAGGGACGTCTGGTTCGTCGGGCAGACGATGGCCTGCTCCTGCTGGGGCTGGAAGCACAAGGCCACGGCCCGGGGCCAGATCGCTCCCACGACGCCGACCAGCAGGGCGAGGACGAACAGCACGACGGTCGCCGACAGCACGATCGTGCGAAAGCTGCGGACCCGCTGCTGCTCCCGCGCCGCGGCCGAACTGGCCACCCGGACCGCGGCGATCAGGCCCTCCTTCTCGAGCGGGGTGAGGCTCCGCTCCACCGGCGAACCCGTCCGTGCACCGCCGTCGGTGGTGGCGAGCTCCCTGTCCCGCTCTCGGCGCGCCAGGTCCTCCACCCGGAGGCGCCGGGGGTCGTCGATGGGGAGGTGACGGCGCACGTGCGCGTCCAGGTTCGGCAGTTCGCCACGGAGGTACGTCCCGGGCGCGCGGCGGAGCAGGTCGGCCTCCGCCGCGTGGAGGTTGCCGGCCGCCCTCGCGAGCCGGGCACCTTCTCTCCTCGGCGGCCACCTGCTCCCGGCTGCCCCCAGCGCTTCCGTCACGTGGTAGCTGATCGCCGCGGCGAGGCAGCTGTCGGCCGGTTCGGGAACCGCCTTGCTCGGCAGCCCGCTGATCCAGTTCGACAGCGTCTGGATCTCGGCGGCGCGGGCCATGGCCTCCTCGCGCCAGGCCCGGCTCGACAGCTCGGGCAGGGGAAAGTGGTGCACGGCAGACCTCTCGGGCGTCGTGGCACCCGCCGCGGACGCCGGCATCCGGTCCGCGGGCCCCTGGTCCGAACCCGGTGGGTCACTCATCAGCCGACCACCTCCCGGTCGGCTCGGCCCCACACTCCGGCGGCGCACCGCACCGGCGCAGTCCACCACCACTCGCGTCACCGGCAAGTCACCCTGTGCGCACCAGCTGGGCCACGCCGCGACGAGCGAGCGCCTGGGGGGCACGGCCGGGAGCGGCCGAAGCGGTGACGTGCTCGTGACGCGGTCCTCGTAGCGTGCGTCATCGCTTCAGCGCTGCCGGAGCCCACCGAGAGGAACCCACCCCGGAGAGCTCCCCGCGGCGCAAGCATCCGCGCCGGCCGCCTCGGCCGGGCTTCCCGAGAGGGCACCGACATGAGCCTCATGCAACGGCCGCGATTCCACCTGGACCTGCGCTCGGCATCACCCGGTGATCAGGATGCGGTCATCGGCCACGTCCAGCGCTTCCTGACCCGCTACGGCTACCTGCGCTCGACCGTCACGCCCGACACGCTGGACGAGCCCACGTCCGATGCGCTCAGGACGTTCCAGCAGGCGATGGGCATCCAGCCCACCGGGACGCTCGACGCCGGGACGGCGGAGGCGCTCGAGATGCCCCGCTGCGGCACCCCGGACCTGGGACTCGTGGAGCGGGTGGAGTCCGGCGCCGTCGCCAACTTCGTCCTCCGGGGCTGCAGCTACACCACCGCAGACCTGACCTACCGCTTCATCAACGCCACGGGCGACATCAGCGGCGCCGACGAGCAGCCCGCGATCCGCAGAGCCTTCGACACGTGGTCCTCCGCGCTCTGCGGCGTCCGGTTCGTCGAGCGGACGTCCGGGCCCGTGCACTTCGAGATCGGCTGGTTCACGGGTGACCACGCCGACGGGTCGCCGTTCGACGGCGTGGGGAACACGCTCGCGCACGCCTTCTACCCCCCGCCCTGCGGCGGCGCGAACGCCGGCGACATGCACTTCGACGAGGCCGAGACCTGGAGCCTCACCGGGAACACCGGCACCTTCGACCTCGAGACGGTCGCCCTGCACGAGATCGGCCACCTCCTGGGCCTGGACCACTCGCAGGTCACCGGCTCGGTCATGTTCCCCACGTACGGCGGCGTGCGTCGCGGACTCACGCAGGACGACGTCGACGGCATCCGGCGCCTCTACCCGGTGCTCTGCCGCCGCGGCGACAGCGCGAGCTCTGCCGGCTTCGTCGCGGAGATCGCCGCTGCCCGCCACCGGCGGAGGCAGGTCGTGACCGCCGTCCGGGCGCAGGACGGCACGCTCAAGCTGATCGGGTGGAGCATCGCCGCGGACGGTGGGATCACCCGCACCGGGGACAGCGGGAGTCAGGCCGGCGCGGCGACCTCCCTCGCCATCGCCCGCAGCACCACGGGTTCTCGCTTCGTCACGGCCTGCCGCGACGGCGGGGGGCGGCTGCTCCTCATCTCGTGGGACGTCGACGATGCCGGCAGCACGTTCACCCGCTTGGCCGACAGCGGGAACGCCGCCGGCGAGGCCTCCCTGGTCCGCGTCGTCGCGACGAGAGCCGATCGCTTCGTGACCGCCTGCCGCGCCGGTGACGGCCGGCTCGAGCTCATCGGCTGGCGGCTCGGCGCCGACGGGTCGCTCACCCGGCTCGCCGACAGCGGAACCCAGGCCGGCGAGACCGGCGACGTGGCCCTGGTCCGCGTCGCCGACGATCGCGTGCTGACCGCCGTGCGCGACGGCGCCGGGAACCTCAAGGTGATCTCCTGGAGCGTGGGGGACGGCGCGATCACCCGGCTGGCCGACAGCGGGGATCAGGCGGGGAAGGCCACCCTCGTCCGGGCAGCACTCGACCGGACGGGCCAGCTGGTGACCGCGGTGCGGGCCGCTGACGGCAGCCTGAAGCTGATCACCTGGCAGGTGGATGCCGCTGGAACCGTCCGGCGGCGTGGGGACAGCGGAAGCCTGGCCGGTGAGACGCAGGGGCACGACATCAGCGTCGCGGGCGGCAACCTGGTCACGGGCGTGCGGACCGCCGACGGCAACCTGAAGGTGATCCTCTGGTCGGTCGCCGCCGACGGGAGCCTCAGGAGACTGGGTGACAGCGGCGCTCGGGCCGGTACCGCATCGTTGGTCACGCAGTGCGAGGAGCTGGTCGGCGCTCCCCCGATCACCACCTGCGTCCGCACGGCGACGAACTCCCTCAAGGTGATCAGCTGGGGGGCGCGGTAGGTACCGAACAGCGATGTCCGCCCGGCCGGCCCGCGACACACGCGACGAGGGGACCGATGACGAGGCCTGACGAAGCCTGGCGGGTCGTCGGGATCGGCGACGTCGCCAGCATCACCGCGCCCCGCGACGCGCGCGAGCAGCAGGTCCAGCCGCTCGACTCGGTCGTCGGGATCCTCGAAGGCGACGGCTACGAGATCCTCTACGAGTACGGCCGCTACGGCGGACGCGAGGGCGGAGGGGATCCGGCTGCCCGGAGCCGGGCGGTCGGCGACCGGACGGCCACGGAGACCTCACCCCGCGTGGCCGCTGGAGGACCGTGGAAGGTGGTCCGGGTGCTCGACGTCCCGGACGGGGACAACGTGCTCACGGTGCGGGTCTCCTGCGTCGACGAGCGCACGTGCCGGCTGGCCGACCGGATCTTCGACTCCGTCCGCTTCCGGTCGGCTTGACGCACCTGTGACGCAGCGGTGACAGCCGCCGGGTCTCATGGGCTCGCCGTCCAGCGGGGCGCGCCTCGGCCGCGCCCGCACCCACCCGAGGAAGAGGGAGAGACCGGTGTCATCCCCTACCCAGCGTGTCCCCCGTGACGCCCCCGGCGACGTGCGGGAACAGGCCGAGCAGACCGAGCCCCGCGTGCCCCAGTTCGACCCCACGCTGGGGATCGGCCTGCCGGACAGCCCTCGCCGGGGCCACCCGGCGCACCGGCTCGTGGTGCTCGGCGACTCCTTGAGTCACGGCTTCCAGAGCGGAGCCGTCTTCAACACCGACATCTCGTGGCCGGCGATCGTCGCCCACGAGCTGGGCTGGCTGGACCAGTTCCGCTACCCCCTGTACGGCGGTCCCGGTGGGCTCCCGCTGAACATCGAGCTCCTGCTGCGTCGCTTCGAGGAGCGCTTCGGATCCGGCCTCGACTTCTGGGAGGTGCCGCTCGCCCTCTTCACCGCGCGGGGCTTCCTGGACGAGGTCGAGGACTACTGGGAGCGGGGACCGGGACGATCCCTGCCCAACGTGCAGCGCTACAACCACAACCTGTCGGTCTACGGGTGGGACCTGCGCGACGCGTTGGAACGGACGGCGGCCACCCTGGAGAAGGCCGTCGGCCGGCCGAGCGACTCCTTGCTCGACCAGATCGTCGAGAACAACAGCGAACGCGCCGCGCTCCGCGTGTACCCGCGGTGGAGCGAGGAGGTGCGGCGTCAGACCCTCCTCGACGCGGCGGCCGCCATGGGCGCGGACCACGACGAGGACACCGACTGCGGCATCGAGACGCTCGTGGTCTTCCTCGGGGCCAACAACGCCCTCCAGGCGGTGACCGAGCTGCGCGTCCGCTGGAGCGGCGACGACTTCCAGGACCTGCGCCGCAAGGGCCGGTACACGGTCTGGCGGCCGGAGCACTTCGCCGCCGAACTCGGCGAGCTGGCCGCCGCGGTCGGTCGGATCGGAGCCCGGCACACCATCTGGTGCACCGTCCCCCACGTGACCATCGCCCCGATCGCCCGGGGCATCGGCCGCAAGGTGCGGCCGGGATCGCGGTACTTCCCCTACTACGCCCGCCCATGGGTCGACGACGACCAGTTCGACCCGTCGCGCGACGCCTGCATCACCGAGCAGGAGGCCCGAGCGGTCGACGCTGCCATCGACCTCTACAACGAGCGCATCGAGGGGGTCGTCCGGGAGGCGCGGAAGAACTCGGACGACTGGTACCTGCTCGACGTGGCAGGGATCCTGGACCGGCTGGCCGCCCGTCGCTACATCTCCGACCCCAACGCGCGTCCGTCCTGGTGGACGCCCTACCCCCTGCCTCCCGCGCTCGCCGCGCTGCGGCCGGTGCCGGACTCGCGGTTCCTCGCCGGGGACAGGAAGAAGGGCCGGGCCGCCGGAGGCCTGTTCTCCCTCGACGGCGTGCACCCGACGACCATCGGATACGGGATCATCGCGCAGGAGGTCATCAACATCATGTCGGCGGCGGGCGTGGTCTTCGCCGACCGGAGCGGCTCGCCGCGGGTCGGCCCGGTCCTGGTGGACTTCGACCGTCTGCTGCGCCGGGACACCCTGGTGCGCCGGCCGCCGCAGGTGCTCGACTCGACCCTGGACGTCCTCGGCTGGGCCGACGAGAACCTCGGCTGGGTCCGTCGCGCTCTCTCCTGGAAGGTCTGACGCACCGGGGCAGCTGCAGCGGCGCCTCTCGTTCGCGGCGGCGGCCGCGCGACGCCGACAGCCCCTCCTCGGCGCCAGGTCCCGCAACGGGCCCTGGCGCCCGGTGACCGCTCCACGCGAGCTGCGGGCACCGGCCCGCGGTGACGCCGTCGTGACGCCGCGGGACCAGGCTGACGGCGACCTCGGCACCGCCGACCCTCGAGGAGGGTGTCATGTCCCTGGAACTCGACAAGCGGCTCGCCGCGACCGGTACCCGTTTCCTGCTGTTCCCCCAGCCGCGCTTCCTCCGCAAGGCCGACGGGACCCCGCTGTTCCCGGAGCCGGAGACCGTCACGGTGTCGATCCCGCCGGAGGAGATGCAGGCCGGACCGGCGGACGACCGCATGTTCGTCGTCGACGCCATCGGCAAGACCCGCTACGGACCGTTCAACCGGCCGCCGTACCTCGGTCCACGCCACGACCCCGTCCCGCCGGGGACCGACGGACACTTCACCCACCTCACGCCGGGCAGCCGGGAGTTCTCCGCGGCGACCATGTACGCCACGGTCCGGCGGGTGCTCGACATCTGGCAGGACTACTTCGGCCACCGCATCGACTGGCATTTCGAGTCGGACTTCGCCCGGCTCGAGCTCATCCCGCTCATCGAGTGGGACAACGCGCAGTCCGGGTACGGCTTCCTCGAGTTCGGGTTCGGCCGCACCCCGCAGGGAACGATCAACCACGATCTCCCCTATTGCGAGAACTTCGACGTCCTGGCCCACGAGCTCGGCCACAGCATCGTGTTCACCGAGGTCGGCGTCCCCTCCAGCCCGCTCGACGAGGCGATCGACTACGGCGGCATGCACGAGTCCAGCGGCGACCTGACCGCCATCGTGGCGCTGCTGCACTTCACCTCGTTCACCGACTACCTGCTCGACACCACCCGCGGCAACCTGCTGACCGTCAACGGCCTCGACCGCGTGGGCGAGCTCTCCGACAGCCGCGAGATCCGCGTCGCGCTGAACGCCCGGCGCATGTCCGACGTCGGCGACGAGCCACACGAGCGCTCGCTCCCGCTCACCGGCGCGATCTTCGACACGATGGTCGAGGTCTTCCAGAAGGCGCTCGTCGAGCGCGGCCTCATCGACCCACAGCTCCGTGCCGACTCGAACAACCTGCCGGGCAGCGCGGTCGACCTCGAGGACATCCAGCGCCGCTTCGACGCCGCGTACACCGGGCACGCGGTGGATTTCCGGAACGCGCTGCTCATGGCCCGGGACCACCTCGGCAGGCTGCTCGCGGTCACCTGGGGCAACCTCTCCCCGGACTTCCTCACCTACCACGACGTGCTCCGCGGCCTGATCCGGGCGGACCGGGAGCTGACCGGCGGGGAGAACCAGTCGATCATCCGGGACTGCTTCGCGTGGCGGGAGATCTCCCCCGTCCCCACCTCGCTCCTCCTGCGACCGCACACCCTGCAGGACTGCGGGCTGCGGGCGATGCAGGCCGCCGACGGCGCCACGCGGACGATCCTGACGGACGAGGCGGCTGCCCGCCTCGCGACCGGCGACGGTCATCGGGCGCCGGCGATGGCCGGCGACGGCTGATCCCCGCCCCGCCGACCCGGGAGGGGTGGCGGGCACGGGGGCGTGGCCGGACGGGGCGGCGGGTCAAGACCCGGTGGCGAACGAGATCAGCTGCGGCATGTCGACCATGCCGTCGCTCCCGGCCAGCGGAGGGACGGGCCGCCAGGCCGGGGCGGTGGTGCCGGGGCGCTCGATGTCCTCGACGTCGCGGAGGGTCATGGTCCGGGCCTCTCTCTGGGTCTCCGACGGAGGTCGCAGCTGCGTGGGACGGCGAGGGCCGGTCGGCGTGCGCCGCACGAGCGGCGGGACGCCGTTCGCTCCCCCGCCCGAGGGTCGGCCCCCTGGCGTCATCGGACCGTCACGCCCGCGTCACGTCACGGGTCACCGGACGTCCGCGGCCGCAGAGCGGCCAGCTCGACGGCCATGACGTCGACGAGCTCCGGGACGTCGCCGGCCTCCCGTTGCAGGTGTCGCCCGAAGGCCTCGGCTTCGAGGGCCGCGAACTGCTCGGGCGCGGCGCTGCGCCAGAAGCCGCTGAGCAGCTCCCGCAGCTGGTCCTCCCCTGCCGTGCGCAGGAGGTGGCGGACCGTGTGCGGCAGCGCCCATGCGACCATCCCGGCCCGCGCCCGGCCCAGCACCTCGCGCATCAGGGTGATCCCCGGGTCCACCAGGACGGACGTCCCGTCCGACGCACGGTCACCATCGGCTGCCGGCTCGTCCCGGCCGGTCGCACCCCCAGGGCTGATCACCGCTCGTCCCAGCACCGACTCCCACGTGCGGGGCGCGGGCAGCCGGGCCGGGTCCGCGGCACGACCCGGTCTCCCCGTCACCGGGGGACGTCGCGCGCGTCCGCGGGAGTCCCAGAGATGGTGGAGGCGTTCGAGCTGCGCGACCGCGTCGGTGACCGAGACCCGCCCGGCCGACAGGTACGCGGGCATCATCTCGAAGACCAGCGCATGGAGCCCGGGCAGCTCGGGGAGAACCACGGAAGCCAGATCCTCGAGCGCTTCCGGGAGAAGTCCGGAATGCGCGTCCAGCCAATAGCCGTCCACCTCCTGACCACCGGCCAGATGCACTTCCCAAACCCGGTCCAGCGGCATCTCGGCAAGCGCGTCCTGCACCGGCTGTCGACCATTCCGCTCATTGCACCAGAGATTGTGCAGATCGAGCAGGATCCCGCAGTCGGCCTCCTCCGCGACGGCTGCGAAGAAGGCGCCGTCGGACATCTCCCCGGGCTGCGGGCGCAGGTAGTTCACGCCCGTCTCGAAGGCGAAGGGGGCCGGGAGCCCGGCCTTCATCGACGCGATGTTCCTCGCGGCCACCGCGACGGAGGCCGGCGTCTGGACCGGGGGCAGCAGGAAGAGCGTCCCGTACGTCCGGCCCCGGTCCGCGACCCGGTTGAAGCTCAGGTGCTCGCTGACCCACGGGGCGGCCAGCCTGCGGACCGTGTCCGCCACCAGGCGGACCGCCCCCGGATCCGGCGGCACGGTGCCACCGACGGGGAATCCCACCCCGTGCACGAGCGCGGGCTGGGGCATCTGCTCGACCCGCCGCAGGAACTCCTCGTCCTGGCGGTACCCGGCCCCGTCCGAGGACCAGGCCGTCTGCGGCTCGATCTCCACGACGTCGAGCAGGCCCTGCGCGGCCTCCACCAGCGGGTCCAGGCCCGGCAGGTAGATCAGTCCCACCCCGAGGTCGGGCAGTTCCCTCACTAGCCCGAGATGGGGCCGCGGACGTTGAGCTGCTCGTCCACGACGAACTGCCGCACGAGGTCGAAGCGGATGTCGAACCCGGAGCAGCAGGCCTGGCACCCCAGCTGACCGAGGACGTCCGCCTGCACCCGTTGGATGGCGTCCAGGTCACCCAGCACCTTGGGGGGCACGGACACCCGCACCACCCGCGGCTGCGCGAGCTCGAGCTGCTCCACCACGAATTCGCCCACCGTTCCCACTCTCCTCGCCTCGGCGGAATCGCACATTCCTGGCCATCGAAAATGGCGGCCGTCACCTGGATGTCACGGCGGCGTCACCGCCCTCCGACCGCTGGTGCCGGTATTCGGGTAATGCGCGTGATGCGTGCGGAGCGACATTGACAGGGACCGATGGGGGACTCGACCATCACCAGGCGTCGCCCGCGCCCGAGTTCTCCTGAGCGATCGGGAACCCGCCCGGACGATCAGCCCCCCACCGGCCCACGAGGCGGATCCCATGAACCGTTTCCTGCAGATCAAGCAGATCCTCGACGACTCGGTCGGCGGGGCGGGGGCACCCGTCGCCGGCCCGCACCGCGCGTTCTGGCGCTCCCAGACCCGTGACCAGTTCGTGGCCTTCAAGGTCCTCGGCCTGCCGATCGTCACGCTCGGCGACGGGGGCGGTTCGAACCTGGTCAAGGCGCTGCGCGGTCAGACCCCGTTCGGCTCGGACATCGGCACCCCGGGCGCCACCTTCCGGCGCATGCCGGCCGGGCGCCCGCCGGTCCCCGACGAACTGATCGACGTCGTCGTGGCCTGGATCGACGACGGCTGCCCGGAGGACGTGGCCGGGATCGGCGGCATCGAGGCGTCCGTCGAGGGGGCGCCGTCGGGTCGCGCCTTCCTGGTCGTCCCCGAGGGTCCCGGACAGGCTCCGAGTCGGCTCTCCGTGCGCACGGTCGACGGCTCCCAGGGGGATGTGACGGTCCGCGTGCGGCCGGGCAGCGCGGCCGGCGTCCAGGTGTCTCCCGCTTCCCTGCACGTGTCCCCCACCGTCACCGACGTCGCCCTGACGGCGACCTCCCCCAGCGCGGCGCTGAACGACACGACGATCGAGGTGCTCCAGGGGACCACCGTCCTGGCGTCGGTCGACCTGACCGCGGTGGCCCGGCCGGCCGTCCGGTTCCGCGGGACCTTCCAGTGCCGGCTGGCGACCGATCCCGACCCCTTCGACCACCCCTGGGGGGAGAACTCGAGCTTCGGGGTCTACGCGGTGCAGGGCCCCGACCCGGATCATCCCGACGAGCCGCCGCTCGACCGCGTGGTGCGGTTCCACGACGCCGTCGCTCTCCGGCCGTTCTGCGAGCCCATCGGGGTCACGGTGACCGCGGTCGAGGCCCGGGTGGGCGGCACTCCCGTGCAGTTCGACGTGGGTGACCCGGTGATCGGGCTACCGGTCCGCCTGGGGCCGGGCTGCGTGTTCGACGGCCGCAACCGCACCTTCGCCCCGGACGGCTTCGAGCCGATCGCCGACTTCCGGCTCGAGCTCGGCACCCTCTACTCCGGCGCGTCGGCGCCCGCCGTGCCGCGGTCCTCCCCGGCCGAGCCCCCGGGCTCGACCGCGCCCTACGCGAACGGGATCTCCGTGCCCGACGCCGATCCGACCGCGGACAGCCCCGCGGACTTCGGCATCGCCAGCGCCACCTGGGCGGAGAACGCGTGGAACACCATCGCCGTCAAGCTGTCCCGGCTCGTCGCCCAGCAACCGGCCGACGAACGCGCCACCCGCATCCGCGACCGCCGCCTCCGGGAGCACACCGACACCCGACCCGGCCACGGGCTCGACGCGATCGCCACCCCGCTGGTCTTCATGGAGCGCTACACCGGCCTGATCGACCGGGACGTCACGGTCGCCGCGCAGCCGCACGGGGCGCTCGCCTTCCTCGCCGGTCTGCCGGCCGTCCGCTTCACCTGCGACTTCCTGGCGTTCGACACCGACTGCCAGACCGGCCGGGTGACGGGGACGCTCGACGCACCCGCGTCCTCCGGCGTGGCCGCACCCGCGCCGGTCGCGGTGACCGCGGCGCCGGATCTACGCGGGACCGGGCAGCAGGGCCTGCGTCGGATCCCGTTGGACGAGCAGTGACGAGGGCCCGCGCCGACCGGTTCCTCCCCGTCGCAGACCTCGACCGCGCGTTCGAGGCCGCGGAGGTAGCGGGGGCCACGGCGGCGCCGACGGTGCCCAAGCCACCCGAGCTGACCTGGTGGGACTGGGCGGTGTTCCTCCTGCACACGGTGGCGGAGGTGGAGCACGCCCTCATGACCCAGTACCTCTACGCGGCCTACTCCCTCGCCGACGACGACTTCACCGGGGATGCGGTCCCCCCGGATGCAGCCGAGCGGACCGCGGCCTGGCGAGCCACGATCACCTCCATCGCCCGGGAGGAGATGGCGCACCTGCTCACCGAGCAGAACCTGCTGCGCTTCCTCGGGGGTCCGTTGAACCTCGAGCGCGAGGACTTCCCCTTCCGGTCGGCGCTGTACCCGTTCCCCTTGAGCCTCGAGCCCCTGACCAGGACGTCGCTGGCCAAGTACGTCAGCGCGGAGATGCCCGCCGCTCCGGATGCGGCGGACATCCAGGAGATCGTCGCCCGCGCGACCGCCGGGACAGGGGGGATGCGCCCCAACCGGGTCGGCATCCTGTTCGACACGCTCGTCGACGTCTTCGCCGACCCCGCGAAGCTGGCCGACGGCGACCTGCGTTCTGACACGGCCACGGATCTGCAGGCACGCCCCGAGGACTGGCTCGGGTTCGGGCAGCTCATCGTCCGCACGGTCGCCACCCGTGACGAGGCGGTCGCCGCCCTGCGGGCCATCGGCGAGCAGGGCGAGGGGGCCGCCCAGCCGTCGCCGGGGGAGCCTCCCTCGCACTTCGACGAACTCCTCGAGATCTACCGGGCGTTCCCGGAGACCGAGGAGACCGCGGCCCCGGCCTGGATGCCCGTCCGATCGGTCCCCACGAATCCCACGACCGGCCCGCAGGCGGATCCCGACCCGACGGTGGAGCGCAACCGGATCACGCATCCGGTCACCCGGCTGTGGGCGCAGCTGTTCGACGTCCGGTACCGCATGCTGCTGGTCGACCTCGCGCATGCCCTGGTGCGCCCCGGCGCGCTCGTCGGCGACGACGGTTCGCCCACGCCACGGGGACACCTCAGGGACTGGGCGTTCCTCCAGATGCGCGGGGAGGCGACCTCGGGCCTGCGCGGGATCGCGCGGCTGCTGGTCACCCGACCGGCGAAGGCGCACCCGGTCGAGGGCGACCCGGCGTGCGGCGGCGCACCGTTCGAGCTGCCGTACACGCTCGCGCTGCCCGACGACGAGCGCGGCCGCTGGCGCCTGCACCTGGCCCTCCTGGACACTTCCGCGGAGCTGACTGCAGCGCTGGCGGCCGCCGGCGAGACGGGGGACGTGCTCGCCGAGATCGCCTCCATCGACGCCGCGGCGCGGCCGGTCGTCGAGGCACAGCTGGCCGCGAGGTGAACCGGTACGGCGTCGTCGGTGCCGGGGTCGCGGTCGTCTCCCTGGGCGGCTTCGCCCTCGCGCAAGCGCTGCACGTCCCGTGGACCGGCGCCTCGTCACCCGTGCCGACCGCCGAGCCGGGTGTCGCCCTGATCGGCGTCGCGCTGCTCCTGGGTGACGCCGTGCTACCCGTGCCCTCCAGTCTCGTCATGCTCGGCCTCGGTGCCGCCTTCGGCACCGCCGGCGGCACGGTCCTCGCGCTCATCGGGCGGGTCGGCGGAACGCTGCTCGGCTTCGCCATCGGGCGTCGGCTCGCGGGTTCCGAGCCGCCCCCGGGCAGCGCGCGGGCCGCCCGCCTGCTGCGCCGGTGGGGGGCGGTGGCCCTGGCCGTCAGCCGCCCGGTGCCGGTCGTGAGCGAGAGCGTCGCCGTCCTCGCCGGCATGTCGGCTCTCGGCTGGCGGCGGGCCACGGCCGCCACCGTGGCCGGCTCGCTCCCCGAGGCGGCGCTGCTCTGCTGGGCGGGAGCCCAGGCCCGGGACGCCGGCACGTGGAGCCTCATCTGGATCGGCATCCTCCTGACCGCGACCGCGGTGTGGGCGGTCGAGCGCCGGAGAAGCGCCGACGTCCCACCGCCCCGTGGCGCCGGGCAGGCCGTCCTGGGACCCAGGCTGCGCGAGCGGCGATGACGGCCGGACGTGCGAAAGCCACGGATGGAACGAGGAGAGCCGGGGGCGTCGGAGCAGGCCCACCTCACGGGCACCGGTCCTGCGTCAGCGGAAGACGACGGTGCTGTGGCCGTTGAGCAGCACGCGCCGTTCGCTGTGCCAGCGCACGGCGCGGGAGAGCGCGAGCGCCTCGGCGTCCTGGCCGACGGTGGCCAGTGCGCGGGGGTCGAAGGTGTGGTCGATCCGGATGACCTCCTGCTCGATGATCGGCCCCTCGTCCAGGTCCGGGGTCACGTAGTGCGCCGTCGCACCGACCAGCTTCACCCCGCGGTCGAAGGCCTGGTGGTAGGGCTTGGCCCCCTTGAACCCCGGCAGGAAGGAGTGGTGGATGTTGATCGCCCGGCCGTGCAGGGCCGCGCACGCCTCGTCGGAGAGGACCTGCATGTAGCGGGCGAGGACCACGAGGTCGGCTCGGTGCTCGTCGACGAGGTCGAGCAGCCGCTGCTCCGCGTCGCGCCTGGTGGCCGGGGTCACGGGCACGTGGACGAACGGCAGCCCGGCCGCCTCCGCCATCGGGCGCAGGTCCTCGTGGTTGGACACCACGGCGACGAGCTCGGCGCCGAGGCTGCCGGCGCGCCAGCGGAAGATCAGGTCGTTGAGGCAGTGTCCGAGCTTGGACACCATGACCAGGACCCGGTGCGGCTGGTCCCCGGTCACCTGGTAGGTCATGCCGAACTCGGCGGCGACCGGGCCGAACTCGGCCGCCAGGTGCTCGACGGCGGTGTCCTCGGCGGAGACGAACGCGGTCCGGAGGAACAGCTGGCCGCGGAGGGCGTCGTCGAACTGCTGGTGCTCGACGATGTCGCAGCCGTGCCGGAAGAGGAACGAGCTGACCGCGTGCACGATGCCGGGCCGCTCCTGGCAGCTCAGCGTGAGGGTGAACGGGTGGGACACGGGTGCCTCCTCAGCACTCGACGATGTTGAGCGCCAGCCCGCCGCGGGCGGTCTCCTTGTACTTGTCCTTCATGTCCGCGCCGGTCTCGCGCATGGTCTTGATGGCCTTGTCCAGCGGGACGTGGTGCCGGCCGTCGCCACGGACGGCCATGCGCGCCGCGGTGATGGCCTTGACGGAGCCGACGGCGTTGCGCTCGATGCAGGGGATCTGCACCAGCCCCCCGACCGGGTCGCAGGTGAGCCCGAGGTTGTGCTCGATGCCGATCTCCGCGGCGTTCTCCACCTGCTCCGGGGTCCCCCCGAGCACCTCGGCGAGGCCGGCGGCGGCCATCGAGCAGGCCGAGCCGACCTCTCCCTGGCAGCCCACCTCCGCGCCGGAGATGGAGGCGTTCTCCTTGAACAGCAACCCGATCGCCGCGGCGGTGAGCAGGAAGCGGACCACCCCGTCCTCGGAGAACGAGCCCACGAAGTCGCGGTAGTAGTGCAGGACGGCGGGCACGATGCCGGCAGCGCCGTTGGTCGGCGCGGTGACCACCCGCCCACCCGCCGCGTTCTCCTCGTTGACCGCGAGGGCGTAGAGGGTCACCCACTCCATCGCGCGGAGCGGGTCCGCCTCGTCGGGGTGCTCCTCGAGCTGGGCGCGCAGCGCGGCCGCGCGCCGGCGGACCCTGAGCCCGCCGGGCAGCACCCCGCTGGCCCGGGTGCCGCGTTCGACGCACTCCTGCATGACCGACCAGACGTGCAGCAGCCCGGCGCGCACCTCCGCCTCGCTGCGCCAGGCCAGCTCGTTGGCCAGCACCACGTCGCTGATCCGCAGCCCCGTCTCCCGCGCCCGGGCGAGCAGCTCCTCGCCGGTGCGGAACGGATACCGGACGGGCGTCGGGTCCTCGACGACGGCCGGGTTGCCGGCGTCGTCCTGGTCGAGGACGAACCCGCCCCCGACCGAGTAGTACTCGCGGCGGCTGACCTCGTCGCCGTCCGCGTCCACCGCCCGGAAGAGCATGCCGTTGCTGTGGAACTCCAGCCGCCGGCGCCGGTGCAGCACGACGTCGTCGTCCACGGAGAACGCGATGACGTGCTCGCCGGCCAGGGCGAGCTTGCCGTCGCGCCGGACGGCGTCGACCCGCGGCTGCGCCGCGACCGGGTCGACCTGGTCGGGCTGCTCCCCCTCGAGGCCGAGGACGACGGCCTTGACGCTGCCGTGCCCGTGCCCGGTCGCTCCCAGCGACCCGAACAGCTCACAGCGCACACCGGCGACCTCGCCCAGCAGGCCCTCGTCGCGGAGCCGGGAGGCGAAGGTGCAGGCCGCGCGCATCGGCCCCACCGTGTGCGAGCTGGACGGGCCGATGCCGACCTTGAACAGGTCGAAGGCGCTGATGGTCATGCGTGCCTCTCCAGGTACATCTTTGATATACCAGATGTACAGTAAGAGTATGTCGCTCACTCCGACGAGGCAAGCCTCGCTGGCCGTCAGCCCCTACGATGCGCTCGTGACCGCTGCCTTCCTGGATCTCGACGCCTCCGCCGCCACGTCCCTCGCGGACAGGGCGTACGTGGCGGTCCGGGACCGGCTGATCATGCTCGACATCCGCCCGGGCGACCCGATCGACGACGACGTCCTCGCCAAGGACCTCGGCGTGGGCCGGACCCCGGTCCGCGAGGCGCTCAAGCGTCTCGAGGGCGACCGGCTCGTCGTGTCCTACCCGCGGCGGGGCACGTTCGCGACGGGCATGGACATCTCCGACCTGGCGCACATCTCCGAGATCCGCGCCCAGCTCGAGCCGCTGGCCGCCCGCCGCGCCGCGGAGCGCAGCGCCCGCCACCCGCAGGCGGAGCTCGAGGAGCTGGCCGAGCGGATCGAGCAGCTCGACGTCACCCGGGTCGACGCCCCGGAGCTGATGCGGTGGGATCTGGCCGTGCACCGGGCCATCTACCGGGCGGCGGGCAATCCGCACCTGGAGGATGTGCTCATCCGCTACGACAACCTGGCGACGCGGATCTTCTGCCTGTTCCTCGACCGGCTGCCCACGGTGGACGAGCACGTCGGGGAGCACGTGGCGCTGCTCCGCGCGATCGCTGCCGGCGACGCCGATCGGGCCGACGCCCTGGCCCGTGAGCACGTCCTGGGCTTCGAGAAGGCGATCCGCGCCGTCATCTGAGAGGGGACCACCCTTCCCCGGGCCTCCCGGGCTCGGCGCGGGTCCCTGCAGAGTGGCCGCTCCCTCCCGTCACCGGGCGCGGTCAGGCCCGGATCCGGGTCATACCGGGGTCGACCAGCGGCTCGGCCGCCACGGTCGCCGGTATGCGGGTGCCGAAGTACTCGATCTCGACGGCCGTGCCGGCGGTCGCCGAGGCCGGCAGCCAGGCGTAGGCGATCGGGCGGCCGACGGTGTGGCCGAAGGCGGCGCTGGTCACGTAGCCGGCCGGCCGGCCGTCGAGGAACACCGGCTCGTTGCCGAGGACGACGCTGCGGCCGTCGTCGACGGTCAGGCAGGTCAGCCGGCGGTCCACCGTGTCGTCGCTGATCCCCTCGAGGGCCTGCCGCCCCACGAAGTCGTCCTTCTTCTGCCGGCGGACGGCGAACCCGAGACCCGCCTCGTAGGGGTTGTGCTCGGTGGTCATGTCGTGGCCCCAGGCGCGGTAGCCCTTCTCCAGCCGGAGGCTGTTGAAGGCGGCGCGACCCGCGGCGATCACGCCGAGGTCCTGGCCGGCGGCCCACAGCACGTCCCACAACCGCCGGCCGTGGTCGGCGCTGGTGTAGAGCTCCCAGCCGAGCTCGCCGACGTAGGACAACCGCATCGCCGTCACCGGCACCCCTCCGATCCGGGCCCGCTTGGCGCGGAAGTACTTCAGCCCGTCGTTGGAGAAGTCGTCGGCGCTGAGCCGCTGGACCAGGTCGCGCGCCTTCGGGCCCCACAGGCCGATGCAGCACGTGCCGCCGGTGATGTCGCGCACCTGCACGCTGCCGTCGGCCGGTGCCTGACGCCGGAAGTGGTCGAGGTCGAGCGGGCCGTTGGCGCCCACCTGGAACAGCTGCTCGCCCAGCCGGGCGACAGTGAGGTCGCTGCGGACGCCGCCGGCGGCGTCGAGGGCGAGCGTGTAGGTGACCGACCCGACCGACTTGTCCATCTCGCCGGTGGTCAGGCGCTGCAGCAGGGCGAGCGCGCCGTGGCCGCTGATCTCGAGCCGCTTGAGCGGGGTCATGTCGTACATCGCCACCGCCGTGCGGGTTCTCCACGCCTCGGCCGCCGCGATCGGCGAGTGGAACTGCGCGCTCCACGGGTCGCGCGCCGGCGGGACCCACGCCGCCGGCAGCTGCTCCACCAGCGCGGCGTTGGCCTCGTACCAGTGCGGCCGCTCCCAGCCGCCGGCCTCGAGGAAGACCGCGCCGAGCTCCTGCTGCCGGGCGTGGAAGGGGCTGACCCGCAGCTCGCGCGGCGAGAGCCGGGGCTGCAGCGGGTGGACGACGTCGTAGACCTCGACGAAGTTCTGCTGCGAGGTCTCGCTGACGTACTCGGGGGCGAGCTGGACGTCCTCGAACCGGTGGACGTCGCAGCCGTGCAGGTCGATCTCGGAGTGCCCGTCGACCAGCAGCTGGGCCACGGCCCGGGCGACGCCGGCGGAGTGGGTGACCCAGACGGCCTCGGCGATCCAGAAGCCCTGGACGTCGGCGGACTCCCCCACCAGCGGGCCGCCGTCGGGGGTGAAGGAGAAGACGCCGTTGAAGCCGGTGTCGATCTTCGACGAGCGCAGCGAGGGCAGCAGCAGCTTGCTCTGCTCCCAGGCCGGGGCGAAGTCCTCCTCGGTGAAGGGCAGCATCGAGGGCATGCCCGACTCCTGCACGCCGTCGCCCTGGGGCAGCTCGCGCAGGTCGACCGGCATCGGCCGGTGGGCGTAGGAGCCGATGCCGAGGCGGTCGACCCGCTCGCGGTAGTAGAGGTCCTGGTCCTGGTGGCGCAGGATCGGCAGGCTCGCCTCGCCGAGCTCGTCGTTGCGGCCGACCAGCTCGGGCACCTGGCCGGTCCAGACGAACTGGTGGGCCAGGGGCAGCAGCGGCACGTCCATCCCGGCCATCGCGCCGAGCTCCACCCCCCAGAAGCCGGCGCAGGACACCACGAGGTCGGCCGGGATCAGGCCGTCCGGCGTGCGGACGCCGGTCACCCGGCCACCGGCCTGCTCGATGCCGGTCACCCGGGTCGAACCCTGGAAGCGGGCCCCCCGGGCCTGGGCGCGGCGGGCGAGCGCGACGACCGTCCGGGTGGCCTTGGCCAGGCCGTCCGTGGGGATGTGCAGCCCACCGAGCACGCGCTCGCGGTCCACGAGCGGGTGCAGCCGCACGCACTCCTCCGGACCGATCACCTCGGCGTCGACCCCCCAGGACGTGGCCCAGCCCTGCTTGCGCCGCAGGTCCGCGAGCCGCTCCGGGGTGGTGGCGACCTCGAGCCCGCCGACCTGGTTGAAGCACCACGCGCCGTCCACGTCGAGGCTCAGCAGCTTCTCGACCGTGTAGCTCGCGAACGCCGTCATCGTCTTCGACGCGTTGGTCTGGAAGACCAGCCCGGGCGCGTGCGAGGTGGACCCGCCGGTGAGCGGGAGGGGGCCCTGGTCGAGCACGGTGACGCGGTCCCAGCCGCGGACGGTCAGCTCGTCGGCCAGGTTGGCGCCGACGATCCCCGCTCCGATGATGACCACTCGAGGGGTGGTGGGCATTGCTCTCGCTCCTGACGTGCCGGCGGATCGGGGTCCTTGATCAGCTGTTGGGGGTGGCGGTGAACTCGAGGGCCGCGTCGAGCAGCCAGTCGGCGAGGTAGCCGGCGAAGGACGACCGGACGAGGAGGGCGTAGTCGTCGCCGGTGTCGGAGAGTGCCAGCAGCACGACGCCCGCCTGGCCGAGCGCCGTCTGCGCGCTGCGGCCCCGGCCGAACACCCGCGGGTGCAGGTCGATCGCGCAGCCCTTGGCCAGGACGTCCCGGGCGCGGGCACCGGTCAGCCGCAGCCCGATCCGCTGGGCCGAGACGTCGGTCGCCGATCCGCCGAGCGGGAGGACGGCGGCGCGGACGCGGCGCTCCAGCTCCTCCGGCTCCTCCGTCGTGCTGCTGAGCAGCCACTCGTCCGGACCGAGCCAGACGACCCGTCCGGCGCCGGTCGGCACCCAGGTGTTGGGCACCGTCGGGAGGTCGACGCCCAGCGCGGTCGAGGCCTCGGCGCTCACCGTGCCCAACCGGACGTCGACCGTCGCGACGAACGGTTCGACGGTGACCCGGACGGTGGCGGGCAGGCCCGCGAAGGCGGTGCTCCACGCCTCGAGCGGGTGGGTGCGCAGCAGCTCAGCCATCGCGCCGGGCTCCTTCGGGATCGACCAGCACCGAGCCGGTGACCTCGACCGGGACGAGGGTGCCGTTGACGGGGACGTGCAGGGTGTCGCCGACGCGCGCGCGACCGCCCTTGACCAGGGCCAGGGCGAAGGGCCGGGCCAGTTCGGCGCTGCGGTAGCTGGAGGTGACGTGGCCGAGCATGGGCACCGGCGGGGGCGGCAGCTCGCCGTCGGGGAGGAACTCCACGATCTGCGAGCCCTCCGGCAGCACCGTCCGCCGGTCGACCGGCAGCAGCCCGACCAGCTGCTTGCGCAGCGGGTCCTGGTTGGCCGCACGGGCGAAGGAGCGCTTGCCGATGAAGTCGGGCTTCTTCTTGGACACCACCCACGTCATGCCCAGGTCCTGCGGGGTGACGGTGCCGTCGGTGTCCTGCCCGATGATCGGGTAGCCCTTCTCCGCGCGGAGGACGTGCATGGTCTCGGTGCCGTAGGGCGTGATGCCGTACGGGCGGCCGGCCTCGAGCAGCCGCTGCCACACCGCGACCGCGTACCAGGGGTTGACGTAGACCTCGAAGGCGAGCTCGCCGGAGAAGCTGATCCGGGCCAGTCGCACCGGCACCCCGTCGAGCGCGGTGTCCCGCCAGGTCATGAACCGGAACGCCTCGGTGGACACGTCCACGTCGGGGAAGACGGCGCCGACGACGTCGCGGGAGCGGGGCCCGACGACCGGGAAGGTGCACCACTGCTCGGTGACCGAGGTGCAGTGCACCCGCAGGTCCGGCCACTCGGTCTGGACCCACTCCTCCATCCAGTCGAGGACCTTCGCCGCACCGCCGGTGGTGGTGAGGACGAGGAACCGGTCCTCGGCCAGGCGCAGCACCGTGCCGTCGTCGAGGACCATGCCGTCGACGCCGCACATGACGCCGTAGCGGACCGAGCCGACCTCGAGGCTGCTCATCAGGTTCGTGTAGAGCCGGTCGAGCAGGACGGCGGCGTCGGGCCCCTGGACGTCGATCTTGCCGAGGGTGGAGCCGTCGAGGATCCCGACGCCCGTGCGGGCCGCGGCGCACTCCCGCAGGACCGCGGCCTCCATGTCCTCACCGGGCCGCGGGTAGTAGCGGGGCCGCTTCCACTGGCCGACGTCCTCGAAGACGGCCCCGTTCGCGACGTGCCACCCGTGCAGCGCGGTGACCCGCTCGGGGTCGAACAGCCGGCCGCGGTCGCGGCCGGCGAGCGCCGCGAAGGCCACCGGGGTGTAGGGCGGCCGGAACGTGGTGGTCCCGGTGGCCTGCACGGGGACCCCGAGCAGCTCGGCGGTGATGCCCGAGGTGAGGACGCCGGAGGTCTTGCCCTGGTCGTGCGCGGTGCCGATGGTCGTGTAGCGCTTGACGTGCTCGATGGAGCGCAGGCCGGCGCCGACCGCCCGGGCGATGTCGGCGACCGTCGCGTCGCGCTGCAGGTCGACGAACGAGGTGCTGCCCCCCGCGCCGGAGACGTCCGGCACCCGCCAGAGCACGAGGGGTGCGGCCGGGACGACGGGCTCCGGGGCGGCCGGCAGCCGGTCCTCGGACGCCGGCTCGATCGCCAGCGCGGCCAGCGCGGCGCGGGCCACCCGCTGCCCGTCGGCCAGGCACCCGGGCAGGTCGAGGACGCCGGCGGCGGACCCGGTGACGGACAGGCCGTCGAGCTCCTCTGCCGGGACGAACGCGCCGAGCGCCTCGTCGAAGCGGAGCCGGCCGCGGGCCTGGCTGAACAGGTGCACCGCGGGGTTCCAGCCGCCGCTGACCAGCAGCAGGTCGCAGGCGATCGCCCGGCCGGCCCCGACCTCGCCGTCCACGAACGGCGCGACCAGCGCGTGGGTGAGCCGGTCCACCCCCTGCGTGCCCGTGACGACGGATCCGTCCAGGACGGGGATCCCCGCGCGCCCGCACTCCTCCCGCCGTCGCGGCGAGCCGGCCGGCCGTGGGTCGACCACCGCCTGCACCCGGACGCCGGCGCGGTGCAGGTCGAGGGCGGCGTCGTAGGCGCTGTCGTTGGTGGTGAAGACGACGGCCTCGCGGCCGGGCAGCACGCCGTAGCGGTGCAGGAACGTCCGGGCGGCGCCGGCGAGCATGATGCCCGGGCGGTCGTTGTCGGCGAACACGACCGGCCGCTCGTGGGCGCCCGTCGCGACGACGACCGAGCGGGCCCGGAAGCGCCAGACCCGCTGACGGGAGACGTGCTTGGGGGCGGCCGGCCCGAGGTGGTCGGTGCGCCGCTCGAGCGCGAGGACGAAGCCGTCGTCGTAGCTGCCGAAGGCCGTGGTGCGCTGCAGGTGCAGCACCTCCGGGAGCACGGCGAGCTCGGCGACCGCCGCGGCGACCCAGTCCGGTGCCGGGCCGTCGTCGAGCCGGTCGGTGCCCGACAGCAGCGACCCGCCCGCCTCGGACCGCTCGTCGACGAGCGCGACCCGCGCCCCGGCCCGGGCGGCACTGAGCGCGGCGGCCAGCCCGGCGGGCCCGGCGCCCACGACCAGCACGTCGACGTGGTGGTGGACGGCGTCGTAGCGGGCCGAGTCGGGGATCTCCGCGAGGCGGCCCTGGCCCGGCAGTCCGTGGGCGACCAGCCCGTCGTGGAGCTCGACGGTGGTGGCCAGCAGCATCGGCTCGGGGAACGGCTCCTCGACCTGCACGAGGCCGCCCGGGTCCTCGGCCCAGGCCGCGGCGATGCCCCGCGGGCGGCCGAGCTTGACGCTCGTGGCGATCCGGTGCCGGCCCGCGGCGAGCAGCGCGGAGGCCAGCGTGTCGCCGGGGTGACCGGTGTACGCCTGCCCGTCGAAGGTGAACTCGACGGTGGTGGCGCGGTCGACGCGGCCGCCCTCGGCGGTGCGGAACGGGTTCGTCATCGGGTCACCGGCTTCGGGTCATCGAGGCGGTACACGCGCTCGAAGCGGTAGGTGGCGGTGTCGCGGACGGCGTTGAACCAGCGCCGGCAGCCGGTGCTGTGGTTCCAGCGCTCCGCGAAGCGGCCCTTGGGGTTGTCCCGGAAGAAGACGTAGTGCGCCCACTGCTCGTCGGAGAGCTCGGCGGGGTTCTCCGGGTACGGGACGTGGGCCTGGCCGCCGTAGCGGAACTCGACCTCCTCGCGGGGGCCGCACCACGGGCATTCGATGAGCTGCATCGGAGGGGCTCCCTGGATCAGTGGGCCACGGCGGCCGCGCCGTGCTCGTCGACGAGCGCGCCGGTGACGAAGCGGTCGAGGCCGAACGGCGCCACGGTCGCGTGGGGCTCGTCGTGGGCGATGGTGTGCGCCAGGGCCCAGCCGATGCCGGGGGTGGCCTTGAAGCCGCCGGTCCCCCACCCGCAGTTGAGGTAGAGGTTGGCGTACGGGGTCCGCCCGACGATGGGCGAGGCGTCGGGGCTGACGTCGACGATGCCGCCCCAGGTGCGCAGCAGGTGGGCCCGTGCGAACACGGGGAACAGCTCGACGGCCGCGGCCATCTGGCGCTCGATGACGTGGAAGGCGCCGCGCTGGCCGTAGCCGTTGTAGGAGTCGACGCCGGCGCCCATGACCAGCTCGCCCTTGTGCGCCTGGGAGACGTAGACGTGCACGGCGTTGGACATGACCACCGTGGGGTGCACCGGTTCGAGCAGCTCGGAGACCAGCGCCTGCAGCGGGTGGCTCTGCACCGGCACCCGGATGCCGAGCAGATCGGTGAGCACCGACGTGTGGCCGGCGGCGCAGAGTGCGACCGTGCCCGCGGCGATCGTGCCCCGGGTGGTCCGCACCCCGGTGACCCGGTCGCCCTCGGTGGAGAACCCGGTGACCTCGCAGTTCTGGATCAGGTCGATGCCGGCCTCGTCGGCCCGGCGGGCGAAGCCCCAGGCGACGTAGTCGTGCTTGGCGATGCCGGCGCGCGGTTGGTAGGTGGCGCCCAGCACCGGGTAGCGGATGTCGCTCGAGGTGTTGACGATCGGGCAGATCTTGCGGACCTCGTCCGGCTCGACCCACTCGGCGTCGACGCCGTTGAGCTTGTTCGCCTCGACCCGGCGCACGCTGTCGCGGACGTCCTGCAGCGTGTGCGCGAGGTTCAGCACCCCGCGCTGGCTGAACAGGATCGGGTAGCCGAGGTCCTCCTCGAGGCCTTCCCAGAGCTCGAGGCTGTGCTCGTAGATCGCCGAGCTCTCGTCCCACAGGTAGTTGGACCGGATGATCGTGGTGTTGCGGGCCATGTTGCCGCCGGCCAGCCACCCCTTCTCCAGGACGGCGACGTTCGTGATGCCGTGGTTCCTGGCGAGGTAGTGCGCGGTGGCCAGGCCGTGGCCACCACCACCGACGATCACCACGTCGTAGGAGCGCTTCGGTTCCGGGTCGCGCCAGAGGAAGTCCGGGTGGTCCGGCAGGTCGGCGCCGGGGGTGCGGGGGCTCATCGGCCGGCCTCCGTCAGGTCGGGGTAGAGCGGGTGGCGGTCGGCGAGCCGGGTGACCCGCGCGCGGAGCCCCGGGAGCTGCTCCGCGCCGGTCGAGGGCCGCAGGGCGGCGGCGATCACGTCCGCGACCTCGGCGAAGTCGTCCGGGCCGAAGCCGCGGGCGGCCAGCGCGGGCGTGCCGATGCGGACGCCGGAGCTGACCATCGGCGGGCGGGGGTCGAAGGGCACCGCGTTGCGGTTGACGGTGATCCCGATGGAGTGGAGGCGGTCCTCGGCCTGGCGGCCATCCAGCTCCGACCCGCGCAGGTCCACCAGGACGAGGTGGACGTCGGTGCCCCCGCTGACGACGTCGACGCCCGCGGCGCGCGAGTCCGCGGCCAGCAGCCGGTCGGCCAGGATGCGGGCGCCGACGAGGGTCCGCTGCTGGCGCTCGCGGAAGGCCGGTTCGGCGGCCAGCTTGAAGGCCACGGCCTTGGCGGCGATGACGTGCTCCAGCGGCCCGCCCTGCTGGCCGGGGAAGACCGAGGAGTTGAACTTCTTGGCCAGGTCGCCGGTGGCGAGGATGACGCCGCCGCGCGGGCCACCGAGCGTCTTGTGGGTGGTGGACGTGACGACGTGCGCGTGCGGCACCGGGGACGGGTGCAGGCCGGCGGCCACCAGGCCGGCGAAGTGCGCCATGTCGACCATGAGGTAGGCGCCGACCTCGTCGGCGATCCGCCGGAACTCGGCGAAGTCGAGGTGGCGGGGGTAGGCCGACCAGCCCGCGACGACGAGCTTCGGCCGCCGCTCGCGCGCCAGCCGCTCGACCTCGGCCATGTCGACGAGGTGGTCGTCGGCCCGCACGTGGTAGGCCGCGACGTCGTAGAGCTTGCCGGAGAAGTTCAGCTTCATCCCGTGGGTCAGGTGGCCCCCGTGCGCCAGGTCGAGCCCGAGGATGGTGTCGCCGGGCGCCAGCAGTGCGGACATCGCCGCGGCGTTGGCCTGCGCCCCCGAGTGCGGCTGCACGTTGGCGTACTCGGCACCGAACAGCCCCTTCAGCCGGTCGATGGCCAGCTGCTCGACGACGTCGACGTGCTCGCACCCGCCGTAGTAGCGGCGACCCGGGTAGCCCTCGGCGTACTTGTTGGTCAGCACCGAGCCCTGCGCCTGCATGACCGCGAGCGGCGCGAAGTTCTCGCTGGCGATCATCTCCAACGTGGTCTGCTGCCGGGTCAGCTCGGCGGTGATCGCGTCGAAGACGTCGGGGTCGGTGTCGGCCAGCGACCGGTCGAGCACCCGGTCCTGCGCAGCAGGGGCCAGCAGCGTCTCTTCCAGCTGGACGACCATGCCGGGTTCCCTTCTGTCATGAATCCTGCCGAGGACTGGTATACCAGTCGTGTAACACCGTAGGGTGGCACCTCCACGGGGTCAAGTGACGAGAGGAGATCCACCGCCATGGCCTACGAGGTTCGGGGCGTCGTCGCCCGCGCGAAGGGTCAGCCGGTCACCGTCGAGACGGTCGTCGTCCCCGACCCGGGCCCGGGTGAGGCCGTGGTCGACGTGCAGGCCTGCGGGGTGTGCCACACCGACCTGCACTACCGCGAGGGCGGCATCAACGACGAGTTCCCGTTCCTGCTCGGCCACGAGGCCGCCGGCGTGGTCTCCGCGGTCGGCGCGGGCGTCACCAACGTCGCGGTCGGCGACTTCGTGGTCCTCAACTGGCGGGCGGTGTGCGGGCAGTGCCGCGCCTGCCGCAGGGGCGAGCCGCAGTACTGCTTCGACACCCACAACGCCGCGCAGCCGATGACCCTGGCCGACGGCACCG